>NZ_JADEXT010000017.1:0-147296 GCF_015206985.1 Nostoc sp. LEGE 12447
CTAGCTAATTATAAGTAATCATAATCTATACTATGTCTGCTAGTCAGAAAATTCTGTATTTCTAAGTATTATAAGCTACATTGTGTCTAGCGATTGCTCTTCTCTCAAAAACTTTTTGGTTTACTGATTAACATCTGGTCGTCCTTTAATACAAGTACGGCGCAGTTCTCCTTCAGAATCAGTCTGAGCCCATGTTTCCAAGTCTTCCAAAATGGGAGGTGCCTGGGGGCTAGCGGGGAGATTATCTACAGGATCGATTGTTTCGCTTGTTCCACCTGATGTAGACTGACGAACCCGAAGAGGCACTGTGGTGGCTTGTTCCCGGTTCTGGTTAATGTAAAAGTCTTGTAGTCTACGTTTTAGGTAAGCATTTAGCCAGGTAATGATACTGCCATAGTTGGGGTCATAGATTTGACCAGTCAAACCATCACAAACATTGCGGCAGAAATACAACCAAGTTTGTTGTAGTGCATCTTGATAGTAGGGAGTACCTTCCCTCCAGAGTCTATTTGCTGTCAAGCGAATAATTTGCGTGAGCAGCTTCTGACGCTGAGGACTTCCAAGTGGGTGTCCACAGGCTTCGGTAACTAAGCGGCGTAGCTGTTCATCGAATTGAACCATGACAATCTTGAGGCAGAAAGCAAGAATATCTTAGTATTGCGTATAACAACGCCACAAAAAATTACCTTTCATCAAGATATTGGGTATTGGGTATTGGGTATTGGGCATTGGGAACAGTAAGTTTTAAGGTTCATGCTTTACATTCTGTGTTCAGAGGTCGAAGTTCCCAGTTCAGAGGTTGAAGTTCCTAGTTCAGAGGTCGAAGTAATCATCTTTCCACTGAACTCCCCATTCCCCATTCCCCATTCCCCATTCCCTTCAATATAATCCCAGCCAAGAAAATAAATTTTCCCACCAAGAATATGTCAGATTACCAACACTCAGTTTCATCTTGTTGCGAATGTCTTGAATCTTCCAGTTTGTGAGTTTAGCCAGAGTTTGCGCCTCTTGTTCAAAACGCTTGGGCAAAGACCGCTTATATTCTCTACCCGCCTGACATTTGAGTTCTCCTTGGAACGGATGTTGTAAAACATAACGCCCTTGGAAAAATTCACTGTTAGCAGTTTGTTGGAATATCAAGTCTTCAGGGAATTTGTCGCGGGTGTAGCGGACATGCAACCGGGAGATGAAGACGTTACTGTTTGGAAAGGGACGACGAAAGCGTGGGGATACTGGCACATCACTTGGAGAATTATCATCTAACCAAAATACGCCTGCTTGCTTAAGCTCATCTGGGGTTAGAGGCTCGGCAGAACAAGGATCGCAACTACCCATATTCCAAGCGTATTCTAAAAAACCAACTTTCTTGTTTTCTTTGGTGTAGGCAGTTTGAAACATTGATTTGTAGAAATCACCAAATTCATCTTTGACAAACAAGGGAACGTTTGTGTCGGAGGGGATTTTCACCGTCCGGTAGTTAGTGATTTCTGCCTGTCCTTGGGGCGAAAGAATGTAGACAATCAAATCCTGCTCTGTCGTGGCATTGATCATGCCTAAACGAATTGGCAGCATGAACTTGGGTGACTGGTAGGAAATTTGTAGCGGACGAAGGAACTGGTAGCCAGATTTTTCGAATTTATCTAAGTTGACTTTGGCAACAAAGAATTTCATTGAGGAGCGGATATAGGGTTTTAGTAACTGTTTCGCACCTCTAGGAATTTTGTAGCCACTGCGTTGGAGCCAAGTTTCTAGTCCGCCAGATTCTTTAGCACTAAGAATCACGATGTCGTATTCGCCGACATTGAAACGCGCTTCGACTGTTACACCCAAACTAGCATCGCGCCTTGTTTTCATCGCCTCATTCATCGCTGCTGCTGGCGCTGGTCTTGCATCCATCCAATCGGTATTAGCTATTGGGGCACAAGGATCTGGGTCAAAATATTCTACCAATCGTGGCGCACTAAAAGCATCTAAGCGTTCGATAATCTTGGGTTCCGTAACGCGAACTTGTTCTTTTTGCAGCACCGTTGGCACTGGTACTACCATTGCAAAATCTTTGACTTCGCCTTGAAAATCGTTTGCCATTGTTAGGACGGTGCGTTCACCCTTGGTGTTGGCGAAGCCATCGCCATCCCGCGCTATCACCACCTGAGAAGCTTTGTTATACAGTTTTGTATCAGCTTTAGCTACATAAAATCCACAAAATGCCCAAGCTGCTGGTGCAAAGCAGAAAACAGCTACAATTACCAACAATAATGGCGTTAAGAGTCGAAAAAACTTCATTTTATACCTCTACTTTTTTAGTGCTGAGTTAGGAGTGCTGAGTGAGAAATTCTTCCCCCACTTCCCCTACTCCTGTTCCCTCATCCACCTCTTGCCAAGAAAACCTTGGGGCTAACCACAGAACATCTAACAGGATGGTCAATGGTGCAAGGGCAAACAGCGCCCAGAAAACTGCTGTGGAAATAAAGAAATAATTCCGCAGGATAAAAGTTAATCCGGCGATGCAGATTGCCCAAACTACCCGCCCAATTCGGGAATTGGGGATCGATCGCGGATCTGTAATCATAAATAGGGCAAACAGCAGCAAAGACCCACTCATCAATCGATGCCAGTAAACATCCCAAGTCCAACCCAGCCAGAGATTGCGAATCGCCTCTAGCAAGGCGTAGGAACCTAAAAAAGCTGCTGTGGTGTCCCAGCGACCAACGCGCTGCAAAATCATGCCACCAGTGCCGGCAAATAATAGCCCATACCACCACTCTTCACCCCATTGTCCCGGCGAAACCCAAGCATCGGGGGTCAAAATCAAGGCAGATATGATGCCAAAATTGGTGGGATTAAAGAAATGCTTATCGCCAACTTGGAAGATAAATTTGCTTGCGATCGCAATTGCTGCGGCTATTGCCATTGTCGTCCAGCAATCAGCCCGCAAAAGCAAACTAAGTCCCAGTGAGGTAATTAAAGCACTCCGAAGATTTGCCATTTGTTCTTTGCCAGTAACTAATGACAAGATCCATTGAGTTGCAAGACTGGTGGCGATCGCTACCCCAATTAACTCTGGCCGCAGCGTCCAATCTCTTGTACCGATTCCCAATACTAAGAACAAGCCGAGAAATAGAATTTGATAATCTCGTATATCTTTGAGCAACATTAATCCTTCAATTCCGGGATTACGCGTAGATTTCTCATCAATCTAGACGAGTGCTAGCTCAAATAGTAATGCTGTTACAGATTTTGTTACAAAGACTGATTTACCAGATGTAAATTACCATTTAAGAACTTGTCGCAGACATCGCAGTTTCGCAAGCAATACCTATAAAAAGTTGTCAGCAGCAGATAAACGCAAATGCAGCTAGCTCCTCTGTTCCCGATTTTCTATCGCATTCTCCAACCGAGTTTTCCCAATTGCCTTTGGGGTGGAAATCCTCATACTAAAGCGATCGCACTCACATTTGATGATGGTCCCCATCCGCAATACACACCAGAAGTCTTGGCAGTATTAGATCGTTACAATATTACAGCTAGTTTTTTTTGGTTGGGTGTTTGCGTCAACCGTTCACCAGCGATCGCCAAAGCTGTTAGCGATCGCGGCCACTGGATCGGATTGCATGGCTACGATCATCGTTCTTTTCCTATGCTTTCCCTAAATGAATTGAAGGACAGTTTAGAAAAAACCCAAGTTGCCATCTACAATGCCTGCAATCTACAACCTGAACAAGTGCGGGATGTCCGTCCCCCCAATGGTTTATTTACACCTGCTACTTTAAAATTGTTTTCTCAGTGGAATTACCGCTCAGTTATGTGGAGCGTTGTACCAGAAGATTGGGTACGACCAGGTATCACCACTGTGGTAGAGCGAATTATGCAGCAGGTTAAAAATGGTTCGCTGATTGTCTTGCATGATGGTGCTTGCGGTGGACAAGATGTTGCTGCCACAATCCAAATTCTCATTCCGCAACTGCTACAACAAGGTTATGACTTTGTAACTGTTGATACTCTGTGGCAGCAAGCTAAGACTGACTAAAGTACTAGCTTGTCAAGTTAAATAAAACGTAAAGAAGTTACCTGAATTCATCCATTTTCCAGTTAGGAATATCAGCCTTTGGCGGCTGATATCCCAGTGGCTTATGTTAGTTTTTAGAGTTGATGTGAAGCTAGAAAAGCTTCAACTTCAGCATCTGTTGGTTGGGAAGCGATCGCACCTGGTTTAATGGTAGTCAGTGCCCCAACAGCACTGGCATAAGTGACAATGCGTTTTGCAGTCTCAGCATCCCGCAAGCTGTGGATGCCGTAATGACTCAACTGGTGGATGAATCCTGCGAGAAAGCTATCTCCTGCACCAGTGGTATCAACAACGGGGATAGAAAAGGAAGGTAATTTGCCTTCGTTCTCACCCAGACAGTAGGTGCAACCGTTTTCGCCATCTGTTACTAATACTCCTTCAATTGAAGCCAAGCGGTAAGTAATGGCTCCAGGATCTGCGGTTTCAAATAGCCATTCAGCTTCTTCTTTGGAGAGTTTGAGAAAATCTACTCGCTTAAATAATTCTGGAATTTTTTGATGAGCGATTTTTGGTTCGTCCCAAAATACAGGCCGCCAATTGATATCTAGAACAATCTTCAGATCGTAATGTTCTGCTAACTCTAGAGCGCGGTAAATTGCCTGTTCACTTTCAGGATAGGCTAATTCCAAAGTACCCAAAACCAGAAAATCTGCCTCTTGAAACAGCACATCTGGCAATTGTTTGGCTTGCAGGCGAGTATCGGCAAATTCTGCGGTGTCATACTGACCAAATCCGGCGAAGGTGCGATCGCCAGCCAGATCCCGTGTAACATAAACTTGCCGCGTTGGTGCTGTGGGGTGACGTTGTACCCCCGTCGTATCTACACCTACATCTTGTAATAGCTTGACTAGTGCATTTCCTGGTTCATCTTCACCAACGGCTCCGATAAATCCTGCTGTCGTCCCCAGCTTGACTAAAGCACAGGCTACGTTAGCTGGTGCGCCTCCTGGATAGGGAGTCCAGGATTTAACTTCTTCCAGCTTTAACCCTAATTGATCGGCTAAACAATCAAACAAAATTTCACCGAGGCACAAAACACGGGAATTGCTCATTTCATTTTAGATTTGAGATTTCGATTTTGGATTAAGAATTTACAGTATAAAATCTACAACAATTGTTGCTAATTTGTCGCCAGTTCTTCATAGAATTAAATAGCATTTTTTACTACTCCATAACATCTATATGCTTCTAATTACTACCGAACTTGTCTAAATATTTATACTAAGCCACAGGCGAAAACAAGTGTTGTATAATACTTGTATATTGTCGTAATTTATATTCTTGCCAACTTGAAATCCAAAGAAAATATTGACAATAGTATTACTGCTAATACTTGAAACCCCTACCAACAAAAGAATCTTCTAGAATTAGAAAGAGTGATTAAGTAGATATACCAAAGGAGGATAGAAATAGTCATGGCTGGTGGCAAGTCTGAGACCCCCGTTAGTCTGTCAGACAGAGAACTGCAAATTATCGACCTAGTGGCCGCTGGCTTAACTAACCAAGAGATTGCAGGTAAACTGGAGATTAGCAAGCGTACAGTTGATAACCATATCAGCAATATTCTGACCAAGACCGAGACCGAAAATCGAGTAGCTCTTGTCCGCTGGGCCTTACAGTGGGGCAAAGTCTGCTTAAATGATGTCAATTGCTGTCTTCTCCCTAACCAGATCGAATAAACAATTTACTAGTAGCAACCTAATTGCTATGGTCTGGTAGAATTGCAAGCCAATTTTGAGGTTGACTGATTGTTTCCCTCCCCACGCCTAAGTTTTCAGTGTGAACGCTCTACCAAAAGTTCCGAGTCCTTCACTCAGCCGGAGTTTATGTTAGTGGAGCCAGCTGACCCTCGGACTCGGAAACTAAACCTCATGTATGTTGAAACCTAGTTGAAACCTAGAGTTTTTTAAAAGATATATTTATGTAGGTTGGGTGGAGTGAAACGCAACATTACTACCTTATTTATGTTGGGTTACGCTAAAGCTGCACCCAAGCTACAAAACTATGTCTCTTCTCAATGCCCAATTCCCAATGCCCCATGCCCCATACTTGATACCCAAACTCAACAATTAACCACAAAAATTAGCAACAATTCAGTGGTGCAAGCGTTACATTTGAGAGAAATCTATATTGCTCCATCGGCTTGGAGAGTGGTGTTCCAATGAATACTTCTGCTTCTTTTCAGGGTGGCTCGTCTCCCTTTGATTTTTTTAACTTTGATCTTAGGGTACCTGTATCTGAGAAAGTTCCGAACCCAGAATACCGTCCCTTAGACTTTCCCCAACCCACACAAGATGCTGACCTACTCAGGCAGCTATCATTTATACCAGGGTTGAAAGAAATTTTGATGATCCGGCAGGTTCACGCCTTAGAACACGCTACTGTTTGGGTTCTTAGTGATTCACAAAGTGGCCAACCTGCTAAAGGAAAAGCTACTAACGTTCAACCAGATAACGAACTATTAGGTGGTTTGTCTACTGAGCATGGATTTTACCTTTATGGTGAAGTAAATATTAGTGATTTGCGCCGTGCGGTAGCACTTGCTCGACATCGCCTCACCAATGGAGAATGGGATTTAGCTGTACATCCCCGTTGCGGCACAAATTTATCAGTAGCAATGCTCTTAACAGCTGGACTAGCTGTTGGTGTACATCTATTATTACCATTTCGACCAATCGAGCAACTTATAGGTTTGGGGTTAGCAGCGACGACAGCTGCTGAACTCGCACCTGATTTAGGTTTTATGGCGCAGCGTTACCTAACAACTGCCATTCCTTTTAATCTAGCAATTGAAAATATTACCCGTACACGCGACGTTTGGGGGCGTGAGGCACATTTTGTTAAAGTGGGTTGGCAAGAATGAGAGGGAGCAGGGGAGCAGGGGGAGCAAGGGAGCAGGGGGACAGGGAGGACAAGGGGAGAATTAGTCAAGTTTCTTCCTTGTCTACCCCCTCTTCCTTGTCTACTATATCTCTTCTCAATGCCCCATTCCCAATGCCCAATTCCAATTCCTAATGCCCTAATAAAATTATGAGAAAACTTTACTTTTTACTCCCCGGTACAGATGGCAAATTTGCCTGTGGTGGTCTTTGGGCTGAGTTAAAAGCACTTAATTTGGCTCAGAATTTCTGTAGTGCTGATGTTGTAACTTACCGTCAACGAGAAAAAGATAAGCTTTTTATTGATGATTTACTAAAAGAGAAAAATTTAAGTCATGTAATTTTTGTCATCAGTTGGGGATTTGATATAGCTCAACTCGTGGCTAAACTTAAGCAATACAATGTGGTTTACCATGCACATAGTCCAGGTTATCCATTTAGGCTACCTGCGAGTATTCCGATTGTTACTGTTAGCCGCTATACAATGGGATATTGGGGAGAAAAATCACCTAATTCTCTGATTTATTATTTGCCCAATCAAATTTCTGATGAGTTCCAAAATTTAGGTCTGGAACGGGATATTGATGTTTTAGTCCAGGCTCGAAAATCTTCTGAGTATTTAATTAAAGAATTGATTCCAGCGTTGCAAAAACGTTGTAAAGTATTGGTTGTTGATTCATACATAGAGGATTTACCCGGACTATTTAACCGAGCTAAGGTTTACCTCTATGATTCGGCTGAGTACTGGGCACAACAGGGCGTTAGTGAAGGATTTGGTCTACAACCAATGGAAGCTCTTGCCTGTGGTTGTCAAGTATTTTCTAGTGTTAACGGAGGACTGGCAGATTACTTAGATCCTGGATTTAATTGCTATAAAATTGCTGGATATTCTCAAGAATATGATGTGCAACGTATTCTGAAAGTGATTGATTCTTCAGCAAATTTTAGTTTATCTGAAGATTTTTTGACTGAGCATCGGAATGAAAATATTATTAAGCGTTTCCAAGTTATTCTGGATGAGTTAAATGAGTTTTTTGATCACAAGATCCAACAGCCATCTAATATTAAGAGTTTGACGAAAATACGTATGGCAAAATTGCTCGCTCAGAGGATATATGGGAAGCTGAGGAAGAAATATTTTAAGTAATAGAAACGCACCGCAGAGGCGCACAGATCACAGAGAGAAGAGAGGAAATTGAATGAGTCGGCGGTTATTAGTTACTGGGGGTGCGGGGTTTATTGGGGCGAATTTTGTCCATCACTGGTGTCAGGTTTATCCAGATGACCGGGTGGTGGTGTTGGATGCGCTTACATACGCGGGGAATCGTCTGAATTTGGCGGCGGTTGAGGGAAGAGAGAATTTTCGGTTTGTGCAGGGGGATATTTGCGATCGCACCATCATAGACAACCTATTATCAACCGAAAATATAGATACTCTCGCCCATTTTGCTGCTGAATCTCATGTTGATCGTTCGATTCTTGGGCCGGCAGCTTTTGTGCAAACTAATGTGGTGGGAACTTTCACGCTGCTGGAAGCTTTTCGCCAATATTGGGAGGCTAAAGCACAGCCATCTAATTATCGTTTCCTACACGTTTCGACTGATGAAGTTTACGGTAGTTTGAGCCCAGATGATGCAGCTTTTTCGGAAACGACACCTTACGCTCCTAATAGTCCCTATTCAGCTTCCAAAGCTGGTAGTGATCACTTAGTCAGGGCTTATTATCATACTTATAAACTTCCCACAATTATCACAAATTGCTCTAATAATTACGGGCCTTATCAATTTCCCGAAAAGCTAATTCCCCTGATGTGCATCAACACTTTAATAGGTAAACCATTACCTGTTTATGGCGATGGTAAAAATGTGCGGGATTGGCTTTATGTGGTCGATCATTGTCGTGCTTTGGATGTGGTAATCAATCATGGTCAACCAGGGGAAACCTACAATATTGGTGGCAACAATGAGGTGGAAAATCTCAACCTGGTGCAGCTTTTGTGTGAAATGATGGATGAATTAGCACCTGATTTACCAATACGTCCAGCAAAGGAATTGATTACTTTTGTCAAGGATAGACAGGGACACGACAGGAGATATGCAATTAATGCCAACAAAATTAAAACTCAGCTTGGTTGGACACCTTCTGTAACAATTGCTGAGGGTTTACGTTTAACTGTTGAATGGTATCTCAATCATCGTGATTGGTGGGAACCTCTGCTGTCTGCCGAATATCAAGCTTACTATCGCAAAAATTATTTGTAACCCACATTCTGCACCCAATAGTGCCACCATCGATAATTACTGTTGTGATTCACTCTGCCGATGGAGGCATGATTTTTTGTGGGGTGAGACAATATCCTAGCGCTTTCATAATGGAATTGACGTTTTTAAGGCGCGGGTTGCCATTGCTGGATAAGGCTTTTTGCAATCCTCGACGGGTCATCCCTGTTTGCTCGGCTATCTCGCTAATTCCTTGTACACGGGCAACAACGCGCAAGGATGCTAACAATGCACCGGAATCGTTGTCTTCTGCATATTCCTGAAATATTTCGGTCAAATAATCGTCGATTTCTTCCGGGTGCTTACGGAAGTACTCTTCCTCAAATTCATCAAGTGTTCTAAATTTTCTCACTGTTTAGGTACTCCTTCCAGTAGGCTTTTGCGTCTTCGATGTCCTGATTCTGTGTGCTTTTGTCGCCTCCACACAGTACGACAACGATATTTTCAGCATCTTCACCGAAATAGACGCGATAACCAGAACCAAAGAACATTCGCAACTCGCTTAAACCATCTCCTATTGGCGCAACATCGCCGTAATTGCCTTGTTCAAGGCGGCGTAGGCGTTGCAGTATGCGTCGTTTTCCTTGTTGATCGCGTAAATTATCCATCCACTCTGCAAACGGCTCGTAACCGTCTTGATTGGCATAGATGATAATCTGTTTTGCTTGTGCTTCTTTAGCCACTTTTAATCTCTACTATAAATATTTATAGCATGTGCGAATAATAATTCGCACTAATTTTATAGTGAACCCCAAAATTGGAATTTTCAACTGCTTTATATAAATTATCTGGCTCCCACAATTTCTCTAGATAATGACTATCCTTGAATATAAGGGAATCAGATCGGCGTAAACTGCCAGCAGGTGTAAGATGCTGCAACCAGAACAGATATTACAAGATCGTTATCAAATCCAACACCAACTTGGTAACAATGGAATTCGTCAAACTTGGCTTGCAAAGGATTTACTAGCCTCTGATGGCGAAAATTCGACCGTTGTGGTCAAACTTTTAGCCTTTGGCGGTACTATACAGTGGGATGATTTAAAACTTTTTGAGAGGGAAGCACAAATTCTTAAAACAATAAGTCATCCCCGCATTCCTAGATATATAGATTATTTTTGTATCGACGATCGCACTCTCTGGTTTGGCTTAATACAACAATATATTCCTGGTGAGTCGCTTAAAGAAAAACTTGCTCTTGGCAAAAGGTTTACTGAAAAGCGAGCGAGAAAAATCGCCGGTGAGATTTTAAATATTCTCATGTATCTACATGAGTTAAACCCAGGGGTGTTACATAGAGATATTAAACCGAGTAATTTAATCTGGGGCGAAGATAATCGGATTTATTTAGTTGATTTTGGCGCAGTTCAAGATAAAGCAGCAAGAGAAGGCGTTACTTTCACCGTTGTGGGTACTTATGGTTATGCCCCAATGGAACAATTTGGTGGTCGAGCAGTTCCAGCTTCTGACCTCTATGCACTGGGTGCAACTCTGATTCATTTGCTGACTGGGACTTGCCCCTCTGATTTACCTCAGCAGGATTTGCGACTGCAATTTGCAGACCGAGTTAATCTCAGTCCTAGTTTTGCCAGTTGGCTACAAAAGTTAATAGAACCCGCTCCCGAACAACGATTTACTGATGCTCGCCAAGCGCTGAATGCTCTCAAATCTGGCCTGGCTGTGAAATCTGCAAACAGAAGTCAGCTTTTACCGTTAAGAGAAATAATTAACAATTCTGGATGCGGCATAAGTAATCAAAATGAAACAGTCCCAGAGGAAATTCTCGGTTGGAACTGGGGCGCATTTCTCATGCCTTGGTTGTGGATGTGGCCAAACCAAGTATGGTATGGGCTATTTTGCTTTGTACCACATGGTTGGTGGTTAATGGCGATCGCACTTGGTGCTAAAGGCAATGAATGGGCTTGGAAAAGTAGGCAGTGGCGAAGTATTGAACAATTCAAAGCCCATCAAAGAGGCTGGGCGATCGCTGGTATTCTAATTGGAGCGCCTATTAGTATTATGCTGTGGGTTCGAGCGATCGCTTTGCTAAAAGCTGCATTTTAGTTGGGAATTGGGAATTGAGAATGGGGAATGGGGAATGGGGAATTGGGAAAGAGGGGGCAGAAGTTCTTTAATTTTGAATTTTGAATTTTGAATTTTGAATTGATTTCTCCCCTGCCCTTTTCCCCTTCCTTCTTTCTAACCGCTCACTTGCGATTCAACTACACCCACGGGACAAGAAACATTTGTCCCTCCTAAACCACAATACCCATTAGGATTTTTAGCCAGGTATTGCTGATGATAGGCTTCTGCGTAATAGAATTCCGGTGCATCCAAGATTTCTGTAGTAATCTTGCCATAGCCTGCATCGTTGAGAGCTTGCTGATAAGCTTCCCGTGATGCTTCTGCTAGCTGCTTTTGGCTTTCAGAATAGACATAAATTCCCGAACGGTATTGAGTGCCAGCATCATTACCTTGGCGCATCCCTTGGGTAGGATTGTGGCTTTCCCAAAAGACTTTGAGCAGTTCAGAATAACTAATTACTTTAGGATCAAACACAACCAACACCACTTCATTGTGACCGGTTCGCCCACTACATACTTCTTCATAAGTGGGGTTGGGTGTGAATCCAGCAGCGTAACCCACTGCGGTGGTGTAAACTCCTTTAAGTTGCCAAAATTTGCGTTCTGCACCCCAAAAACAGCCCAAGCCAAAGATTGCCTTCTCTAATCCATCGGGATAAGGAGCTTTTAAAGGATTATTGTTGACATAATGAGCAGCAGGTACTGACATAGACTGCGCCCTTCCTGACAAAGCTTCTTCTGGTGTGGGCATAACTTGCTTTTTGCCAAATCCGAATAGTGCCATTGATTTTGACTCTGATATATATCTTTACCTTATTTACTATTGTAAAGATTCTTGCGATCGCTTGGGGTTTTCTCTTAGCCGTGACTAGCTTGTGTTGAACTTGTGGCGCTAGTTCATGCTATTCATCATTATGAATACTTTTCAAAAGTAAGTAGTCGTCAGAAGTACTCATGGATAAAATACCAAAAATTGATCGTCAAAGGGAGCATCAAGCGAACGAACGCACTTTTCTAGCTTGGCTACGTACTTCTATTTCATTGATTGGTTTTGGTTTTGCTATTGCGCGATTTGGTATATTTCTGCAACAGCTGAATATTGCTATTACTCAACAAGAAACTCGGGTAAATCCATTATCCAACTCGGAAAATTTGGGTGTTGCTTTGGTAGTTTTTGGAATTTTGGCTGTTGCATTAGCCGCATGGCGATACAACCAAGTTTTCTGGCAAATTGAACGAGCAGATTATAAACCAAATAGGATCATCGTTTGGATAATGACTGGAGTAGTAATTGTTTTGGGACTTTTCAGTATTCCTTTGCTCTTAAGGCGTGATAAAGTCCTTCCTCGCTCTCCTTTTCCGACTCAACCACAGTCTCGAAATTTCCAAAGTTCAACCCCAAACTTAAATCTTAAAAAGGGGACAATTACTACTAAATACAAACAGATATATTACAATAATATCCCTGAATTCTTAAAGAAGTCGGTGATCTGAGCCTTACTTGGCAGTAGCCTCAGAAATAACTGTTACACAAGCATTGACTAAGGGTAATAACGGCCCTAGTTGCTCTTGTCCATTTACGGCTAAATCGCTGTGACACAAATAAACTCTCTCGGATACGCGAGATAGTAAATCTGTCAAAATCCTTTGCAGTCGTTCTTCTTCTGCCAATTTCTCATCTTCTGCTGTCCAAGGTTCGCCTAACCTGTCTTGCAAAAAAAACGGCGCACCAAATAACGTCGCTGCGCCACCTTTGGCCCAAAGAGGTGAACCAGCATCTAGCCAAAAATGCCAACGGTGCGATCGCCTGCTAGACCGATATTGAAATATAGTTGCTAAGGTGACGGCCTTTCTCGCTCCACCAATAGGGCGCACAGGGTAAGGGTTGGCGGTGATTGTACCACGTCGCAGTAATTGAATGAATTCAATAATAGTTGTGTGAGGCGTTGTCTCAACTGGGACAATTTGTCGTAACCTGGTGTCAATTTCCCAGTAGTGTTGGGCGGTTTCTAATAATTCCCGCAGTGCTGCTAGTTGTTCGTAGGGGAGATTGCTACCATTCCACAAGAAGCGCTGAATTGCTCTGTCTAAGAGGGAAATGGGACTGGGAATTAACCGCAGCTCTTGTTGCGATCGCTGCTGTTCTAACCACTCCAATATCTCATTATAGGCTGTAGTAGCCGCATAGCCGATTCTATCCCAGCGCTCGAAGGCTGACACTGGTAGTAAGTTGGGGCGATCGGGATGGGGTACAAAGCAGTAATCTGCGAGCAAACCAGCGCGTACCGGATCAATGTGAGTGTTGAGTTGTGAGTGCTGAGTGCTAAGTGAGGAGTGAGGAGTGAGGAGTGAGGAGTTTTCTGGTAGTTGTTGCTTTCTACTCAATACAACTAGCATTTCTGCCACGGCATCCCGATCCACGAGGCGGCCCAAGCCGGGATAAACTAGTGCCAGCATGGTGAGTAAGGCGCGAATGACGGGTGAACTAATTAGGGGACGTTGGTCATTGAGCGATTCTACCTGGATGTTTTGTTTGACAAGGATTTCTACTAGAGTATAACGAGCGATCGCATCTAAACCTGGTGCAATAATCGCTACTTCTTCTGCTTGTACTTGCTGTGATTGGATAGCATCAGCAATTACCTCTGCTGTTTGTCGCAATAGTTGAGCGCGGGAGGTAGTTTGAATAGAATGCACAATCTCAGGTAAACTCACCAACACCATTGGTTCTGTGACTAATTCCACCATCTGTTTAGCTTGCTCTCCCAGAGACTCTGGAGGCGGCTCGCTTAAGATTTCTACCCGACAACGCTTTGCTAACCCTTCTAGATATTTGGGGTCTGCTCCTAATCCCAATCGCACTGCACCGTCGGGATTGTAGCTAAACGCGCCGATCGCGCCTCGATCTAATAGCAATTCAAACAAAAGACGCGCTACGCTAGGATAATCGTCAACATCATCTGCCAATACTGCTTGATAGCGTTTAGTTAGGTGCTGTTGGTAGTTGCGATCGCTTAATAAATATTGACTATAGAGTTCGGTAATAATGCCATAAGTTAGTAACCCCCTCTCTAAACACCAGTTACGCCAATTAATAAGCAAAGATGCCAAAAATTCCGGCTCTAAAGTTGTAGTATTTTCCCCCAGACCCCTTGTCAAAATCTGGGCAATATCTTCGCAATGTACACCACTGTAAGCAGCTAATTGCAATAAGTCTAAAATGCGACGCACCAAGCGCGACTCATTCACTCCCGCAACTCGTAAAATTTCTTCGTCTAATTGGGAACGCCAGAGTTTGGTTGCTAACTCTTGTTCCGTTTCTGGCCGCAACCTTACCGGAAACTGGGCCTTCAGGTTCAACGAGTTAATTAGCAACGGCCAAAATAAAATAACTTCATCCTGGAAAAAGCCTAGCAGTGTCTTGGCACGTACCGGATATTTCCCTAATGTGGATGTAACAATGATATCGCCCAACTCTCGGCGATTATCATCATTGGCAGCTAAGACTAAAACTCCTGGCTCTGTTTGTTTAAGATATAAAAATTCAGGTATACGTTCGCCTTTTTTACGTGCTTGCTTATTAGTATAAAATAATTCGGTATGCTGCTTTTCAGGTTGTACCCAACTACAAAATTGCTCTACCAAGCGAGCCGTCTTCCCAGTGCGACTAGTGCCAACAATCCAAACCGAATGAGAAACCACAAACTTTCTCCTTGTAGATTTGCTAATATACCTCGTGGGTTAACTTAAGGTTAAGAATCACCAAATAATGCTGGATGATTGTTTCCAATGAAAAATTCTGTTTTTAGCCAAAAAATCTATTCTTTTCTACTTGCTGCTTATCGATGGTACTTACAGACTCCTGAACGTTCTTTACATGAAGCTTACGATGCAGCATTAAAGATTAAGGAAATAGAAGATAAGCATTTCAGTGGTAATAAAATAGACATTGGTTCAGCCACGTATAGTAACAGCGTGATGGATTATTTTGAGTCAGACCTCAACAAGCTTTTAAAAATTGCTAAGATGCGGCTGACAGAGTTTAGAGCAAGCCGTTGGTTTCTAAATGAAGAGAATCAAAAAGCTGCTCAGAAAGCAGGTATAGAACATCCCAGTCCTTCTTTGGTTTTAGAAAAGCTAAACTTTATCGATCAAGTTATATCCAAATACACCATAAGTTCCGATCAAATAACTTCTAACGCTTTAGCAGTCAAACCTCCAAATCTACCAATTAACTCTGCCATATCTGATGACAAATTGCTGCTCGTCAATACTCCAACGTTACCACCCAAAATACCAACTCAAGACTCGGAGAAAAAACCAAAACCCAAGGGTAAAGTAGATACAACAGGCGTTCTACCCCGTTCTATTTTAAGTACTATCACTCGTCTGCAAGTTGAATTAGATCCTAATTCTGAAAAAGAAGTAATTCAGAATTTTCGTCAAACTCAAAGAAGAACAATAATATCTATCAGGTTTATTTTACTATTAATTATCATACCACTTTTGACGCATCAGATAGCAAAAGCTTTCGTCGTCGGGCCATCTGTTGAGCATTTTAGAAGTAGCGATCAGATGCAGATATTTATCAACTCAGAAATGGAAGAGGAAGCTCTTGAAAAATTAGAAAGATTTGAAGAAAAACTCAAGTTTGAAAATCTCATTATAAATGCTCCTCCACTTTCGTCTGAACAGATAGAAGCTAAAATGGCAAACAAGGCTGTAGAGCTTGCTGAAGAATTTCGTCAAGAAAGCTCTAATGCGATCAAAAATGTTTTTGCAGATATGTTCTCAGTTGGTGCTTTTATCTGGCTTTTGCTTGTTAGCAAGTCTTCTATTGCTGTAGTCAAAGATTTCTTTGATAATATTGTCTATGGACTTAGTGATAGTGCCAAGGCATTTATCATCATTTTGTTTACTGATATATTTGTAGGTTTCCACTCTCCTCATGGCTGGGAAGTACTTCTAGAAGGTGTATCGCGTCATTGGGGATTACCAGCAAATCGAGATTTTATTTTCTTATTTATTGCTACATTCCCAGTGATTTTAGATACCATTTTCAAATATTGGATATTCCGATATTTGAATCGGATATCGCCTTCGGCAGTTGCGACTTATCGTAATATGAATGAATAAGTTATTGGGAATGGGGCTTTGGGCATGGCACAGAGAATGAATGACTAATGACTCTCGCTTTTCGGTTTAATTTTTGAATTTGAGCAAAGTGGGATAATCTCAAAAATTTTGAATTTTGATGAAAAAGACACTTGCTGAGTTAGGAAAGTTTAGCAAATTTATCGCTATTGGCTTACCTGTGGTTTTGTCGATTTTTCTAGTGCGGATGCAATCTTTGGCGCATCAAGAACTCAGTCCGTCAGAATGTCGGTTGAAAAAGTGGGATATACCAGTTTCCTTGACTGGTGAAAACCAAAATGTACTTCCACAAAAGCAAAAAGCACCATTAATTCAGAGACTACCAATTACTTGTTGTCAAGGTGATACGTCTTGCTTGGATGAACTTCTCTATGGAGAAATACCAGACAAAAAGGCGCTATTAAGTGCGATCGCTCAAAGTCTCCAATACTTGCAAACGGCTAATGCTGCAACTGCTTATCAGAATTACCAGGTAGCTGGAATTACACGCGATCGCGTCTTCAAAAGCTTGAAAAGATTCCGCGAACTCGTCTTGACAACTAATTCTGCAACCGAATTACATCAAGCCATCGAGCGAGAATTTGTTCTTTACCAGTCAGTCGGTAAAGATAATCAAGGTTCCGTTTTATTCACCGCCTATTATGAACCGATTTACGCAGCCAGTCGCGTCCCCACACCAGAATATCGCTATCCTGTTTATCGATTACCTCCTGATTTAAACTCCTGGCCTAAGCCGCATCCGACACGAGAGGAGTTAGAAGGAGCAGATGGTTTACAAGGCGCAAAAGGGAAATTACGAGGATTAGAGTTGTTTTGGTTTCGCGATCGCCTCGAACCATATCTAACTCAAATTCAAGGTTCAGCGAAACTTCAGCTTCCCGATGGGACTCAAACAACAATTGGTTACGCAGGTAATACCGCTTATAATTACAAGAGCATTGGGCGAGAATTAGTTAATGATGGCAAATTACCCCTAGAAGGTGTAACTATGCCAATTATTCTCGACTATTTCCAAAAGCATCCCCAAGAATTAAATATTTATATTCCGCGCGATCGTAGTTTTGTTTTTTTTCAAAAAAATCACGGTGAACCAGCTCAAGGTTCGATCAACGTACCCCTAACAGCAGAGCGTTCCATCGCTACAGATAAATCTCTCATGCCTCCTGGTGCTTTAGCGTTGATTCGCGCTTCTATTCCTTTCGCTAATCCTACCGGAAAACTGGAGGAGCGTATCATTAGCCGCTATGTTCTTGACCAAGATACTGGTGGCGCAATTAAAGGTGCAGGTAGGGTAGATTATTTTTTAGGTACTGGGAAATTAGCAGGCGATCGCGCTGGTGTCACAGTCAGCAATGGACAATTATTTTATCTACTACTCAAATCCAAGAATTAAACCCACTCGCGCTTTCATACTAAGAATCCCGACTTCTCTAAAAAAAAGCCGGGATTCTTAGCCTTTGGGCATTAATGATACGCTTGGTGTAATTACAAATTACGTAGTTTGCTTCTCGTCTTTAGCGAGTATTACGAATTACGAATTACAAATTACGCTTCTATATCCATATCACCATCATCATCGTCATGATCGTAAGGGATATCATCAAGGTCGATCATTTCTGAAATTTCTTCTACTTCATTTAGATACTCAGATTCTTGATGTTCACGCTCAATTAGACGACCAGTTGACTTTAGCCATTCCAAAAGAATAAATTCATTACTTGTACGAATTACAGGCGCTCGTTGGTTACGAGGTTCTTCACGCAAAGGACTGATAGGCATAAAAAAGACTCACTTTGAATTATGGATCGCTGTACAAAAACAGAAAAATTGTACATTTAAGGTTAAAAGGCTCGTTAGGCAAGACTTTTATGAACAAATAAAATATGAACTATTGAGTTTTTTATTCTCTTGTCCGTCTACTTACTTACCATTAAAATGTCTTTGCGTCAGCCTTAATCATAAATCTTAAAGCGGACACAATCTCACAAAGCATTTGGTACCTTGCCGAGAGTTTCATACATATCAGAGGGTAATGCAGACAATCTGTTCGCTACAGCGACTGCATCAGCTAAATTGCTAAATTGACACCGGACAATCTCTTGTCCATTTCCTGAAGGAAATCGCTTTCTAGCTTTGTTAGATACAGCACAAATAATCGCTAAAGCTTTGGCGAACCCATCTTTTGTTAAGATTGTTTCTTGAGCGAACCCTTCAACAGGGATAAGACAAACCTCAAACCGATAGCCAGGTCTGGGAGAAACAGCTATATCGATATAAGGTTTATCTTCTTTTCTGATTCTGCGTAAATATTTGGCTGTGGAATTAGTGTCGTGCAAATCAGTCCCAAGGGCGTAAGTAAAGAAACAATCTTCTGTGAGAGACTCAGGACGGGTAATTATATCCGTTGGCATAAGTTTAAGTACTATCCGTATGTTGTCTGCGTTTGTGACACACTAAACTTGTCCGTTCTTTTTAGCATATTTTTTGAAAGTGAGAGGTATCCGTTTCACGCCAGGTATTGCAATACAGTTCTACTCACTAAAAATTTCAATTTTTGCAATCCTTAAAGACTCTCATCTTTAAAGGATAAATTTGCAATATAAACTGACAAAAAACACCTCCAGAAGCAAAGTTTGTAGAGATTTAGATTCGGAGAGGTGTCTACATAGTCAGTTACATGACCGAAAATATTTCTCAACTATCTTATCATAACATAGTTGACGGTTGAACTTTTTTCAACTATGTCTGACCCATAGATGCAAGGTCAACAACAGCATTAAGTTGTATTCAATTCCGATTTTTAGATAATTAAAGACACAGAGGATGAATAGTTAGTGCGATCGCATCATCTCATCTAAGAATCCGAATAAATTATTTACAGGACTGTCGCTGAACCCATTGGGTGAGTTGGCAATAGCTGAGACAATTAGTGGTATAACATAATCTGCAAAAGTATTCCCATCTTTTACCAGTGGGATACTGTAGCCACTACGTTGCAAACTTACTCAAACTTGTAACAAGTATGTCGTAAATTGTAATATACAAGAAAAAGATAACACCTCACAAAACGGTTACTGGGAGGAATAAAATGTTTTCTATAGAACTTGTAACTACGCGTTCAAGCATTGGCTCGCGTTTCTACTGAATTCCGCAGCTTCTAATTGAGGCAAAAGCACTGAGATAGAAAGAGTTTAGGAGAACGATGGCAGTTATGGTTTAAAGCTTGAAACCTCGTTTCTCAAACCACGCATACTTACCTTATTAAACTAAAATTAATATTTTATTAATTTAAATTAATAATAGTTTGTATATAATGTAAGACTTTACTGCGAACTTCATCATTCCATTACAAATGAATGTTCAATCATGTTAAGTTCTAAGTAAGCGTAAGATTTTAGACAACCAACACTCAAGTACACCATAGGAAAATTAGCAAATGTCTAGACAAAGTTCTCACAAGAGAAACTTTTTCAAAGCTTTAACTGTTAGCGCAGTCAAAGGATCTCATAAGTTAAGACTGGGACTGGAATCCAGCTTGATTATTTTGGTGGAATCTGTTCCTTTTTTGATTGCTTGTGCTGTACTTATAAGCGTTATCAGTCTAAAAAGTCCTATCCTGCTCTTTTGTTTACTCGTTGGTAGTTTAATTGCAGTCATCACCCAGCAAATTGGGCAGCAGGTAAATTTACCAAAGCGATCGCTAATATTATTGCAAATTCTAGCAGCAGCCATCATCCTGAGTTTTTATTGGTTAGATTGTTTTGCAGGCCCCGCACAAGCACAGTTTTTTGGGGAAGCTGAAAAGTTTTTCAAAAAAACCTTAAGTGATGGTTCAACAACCAATAGTGGTGGTAGCAACACAGCTGTAAGTTTGATATTTAATGTGTTGCGGGCGATTTACTTACTATATATTGCCATCTCCCTGGTCGGTGTGATCAACGCAGTGCGTAAAGATGAAGATTGGCAAAGCATTGCCAGAACTCCCCTATTAGTCGTTGTTGCTGTTACTATTGCTGATGTACTCACACGCTTTGTAATTGGCGATAGCAGTAAATAATTCAGATATTTCAAATGTCTCAAGAGCGGGAACAAGAATTTCGTCCAGTTAATCAGGTTCTGGGAAGCCAACCTTCTCTAGGGCCCATCCCTGCCGATCAAATTCTTCCTTGGACGGTGATTGCCTTAGCCTCCTACTTTATTATCAATGGAATTTTTGGGGGTCTTTTCCAAGAAGAGTTTCAAAAATGGTTGTGGACAGTACTAATGACTGGTTGGGGAATAGGAACCTGGTGGATTTTAACTGGTGGTAGGAGTTGGAGTTTTTTAAGTAAATTTATTGGCGTTCCCGCTTGGACAAGAGGCTTTGCTCGTTATCAAAGCTTACTGGAAGTTAACCATGAAGCAAAAAATCGGAAAACAAAGCGTCGGCATAGCCGGAAACGAAAGTAGATTAACACCATTTGAAGATGCCTTACACTTGGCGACAATGCTACGTGTCGCCTTGAATGGACGCGATATTGGCGCGTACCTTTTGACAAAAGGCACTCAAAAAGATCGGTTTTGCTTTGTTTTTGGTTTTGACTGTAAGGGAATTCATACTACTTTAAGACCCGAACAAATCGATACACTTTTTAATAACATTGAAGCTGGATTAAAAGATATCCCTAGCGGTGAAAGAATGACGCTGCATTTGGGATCTTTTAGTTCCGACAAAGAGCGCCAAAAGGAATTAGCATCACTAATCAAAAATGCGCCATCACGAGATATCAAATACTTGTTGATGGCAGAAAGAGCCAGAGTCAAAGAACTGACTGTTTCTGGTGTTAGAAAGCCAAAATTTTTGCGGATTTATGTCACTTACACCATTGAATCTAACTCGCAACATGCAGATGATTGGATAGAGAAGCTTTTAGTCAAAGCTGAATCATGGTGGTTGAAATTCAAAGGTGAACTCTCAGAAGTAGAAAATCAACGCATCGAAACCCTAATCACAAATGCTTACAAGCAGGGTTTTCTGCGTTGGGAACAGATTTTATCTAATCAAATGGGATTGGATATCAAACCTTTGACAGCAGATGAACTCTGGAAAGAGGTCTGGAAAAGGTTTAATGATACAGAGGCAATAGAGATTCCTCAGTTGATGACATTAGATGAACAAGGACTGCATGAGCAAGCTAATTCAGATTTAGCTAGTACTAAATTGCTGATAGACAATATCCACGGCACAACTTTGCTGATGGAGTCTAGCGTACCTTGTGCCGATCGCCGTTGGGTTAATGTTAACAATCGTTATATTGGCGCACTGTCATTTCTCGAAAAACCCGGAGGTTGGCCAAATAAATCTTCCCAACTGCGATATTTATGGGAACTGTTGGCTAGAGAACGAGTAGTAGATACAGAGATTTTTTGTGAGTTGACTGCCGCAAATCCAGCAATGGTAAAAACGACTTTACAACGAGTACTGAAGCAGTCAAACATGACGACAATCATGGCTCAAGAAAAAAGTAAAACCATTGATGTCAACGCTCAATTGAAGCTGAAGAAATCGGTAGCGGCGCAAGAACAATTATTTGAAGGTGCAGTTCCGATTTATACGAGTATCGCTATTTTGGTACATCGTCCAACAGTCGAAAAATTAGATGAGGCAACAAGGTATATTGAAAACTGTTTTCAACGTCCAGCAAGGGTAATTAGGGAAACTGAATATGCTTGGAAAATTTGGCTGCAAACTCTACCAATAGTTTGGGAAGGTTTATTAGCAACACCCTTTAACCGTCGTCAGCTATATTTAACCAGTGAAGTTCCCGGATTAATGCCTTTAGTTTTAACTAAACGGGGTGATAAAGAAGGCTTTGAATTGATTGCCGAAGAAGGCGGAACACCCGTACATTTAGATTTGTTTAATCAACACAAAAATTTAGCTTTGTTTGCGACAACTCGTGCTGGTAAATCGGTATTAGTCTCAGGGATTTTAACTCAAGCTTTGGCGCATGGCATTCCTGTAGTGGCGTTAGATTTCCCTAAACCTGATGGTACATCAACTTTCACAGACTATACAGAGTTTATGGAGGGGAATGGAGCCTATTTTGATATCTCTAAACAATCAAATAACTTATTTGAACAGCCAGATTTGCGATCGCTAGAACCAGAACAACAGCGCGATCGCTTTAACGATTATACCGCCTTCCTAGAATCAGCTTTAATGACAATGGTTTTAGGATCGTCCACTGAAAGTCAAATTTTATCGCAAACAGTGCGATCGCTGCTCAACCTAGCTTTAGAAGCCTTCTTTACAGATGAGGGCATCAAAGAGCGATATCGACAGGCGATGATGGCAGGATTCGGCACTCTGGCTTGGCAGAAAACCCCAACCTTGAAAGATTTTCTTTATTTCTGCTCGCCAGAATACTTGCAGCTAGATTCTTTAAGTGGCAGAGTAGAAGACGCTCTGAGTCAAATTCAACTACGCTTGCGGTTTTGGCTTTCTAGTCGGGTGGGACAAGCTATTTCTGCACCATCTAGCTTTCCTACTGATGCACAACTGTTAGTTTTTGCTCTCAGAAACTTATCAGATAGTGAAGATGCAGCCGTACTATCCTTGAGTGCCTATTCAGCAGCATTACGACGGGCATTAAGTAGTCCAGCTTCTATATTCTTTATTGACGAAGCACCAATTTTATTTGAATTCGAGCAAATCTCTGACTTAGTTGGCAGAATTTGTGCCAACGGTGCTAAAGCCGGTATCAGAGTCATCTTATCAGGACAAGATCCTGATACCATTGCCAAATCTAAAGCTGCATCTAAAATTTTGCAAAACTTGACAACACGATTGATTGGCCGGATTCAACCAGTTGCAGTGGATAGTTTTGCAGATATCTTAAAATATCCCCGCAACATTATTTCTCGTAATGCTTCAGAAAGCTTTTTTCCCCGCAAAGAAGGTGTCTATAGCCAATGGCTATTAGATGATAACGGTATTTATACATTCTGTCGTTATTATCCAGGTTATGAACAATTAGCAGCAGTTGCTAATAACCCCTCTGAACAAACTGCCCGGAGTAAAATTATGCAACTCCACAACAATAAATATGAAGCAATTTCTGCCTTTGCACGTCAGTTAGTGGCTACTTTACGTAGTAGTTAATCGTGGACTTTATCATGGACATCTCGGTCGCCCGTAAGCAAAGGCAGACAAGATATTTACCCCAAATATGTAGTTTCACATTTAACTTAGTTAGGGCGCTCATATTGCCCAACCCACAATAATTTAATTTTGTTTTGCAACTTTCTTTCTTGTAAATTAAATCCTACTTACAGCAAACTTAATTGCATCTACTTTTTGAGGTACAGAAATATGAGAAAAACTACCATTTTTACTTTGACATTGCTATCTTTGGCAATCCTACCAGCAATGGCACAAATTCAGACGGGGGCATTAGGCCAGGTTTGGACTGATTTTCAATCATATTCTACAGATTTGCAAAACTACCTTCAATATAATCTGAGCGACAACTTAAAGCCTGTAGAAGTACAGAGTCAAAATGCTCTGAGTAATGCCAGAGGAGAATTGAATATACCTAACCCTGTTATCGCTGGGCAAAGAGTTCGTGATAATTTGATTCTCTACTCTTATAATTCCGACTCAAGAGCAGGTCGCTTTGAGAATAATTCAGCAGTGCGGGGAAATTTAATTAGTAATGAACTCAATCGGGTAATTACCCGTGGAGTAGCGGTAGGGATTCTTGGCGAAAAGGGACAAATTCGGACAAAATCAAAGTTAGAAAATACAGAGAGAAGTCTGCAAGATATTGCCGGATCAAATGATGCTGATAACCAGATTAATAGCTTTAAGAATAAATTGGAAAGTACTGGTATTGACACGGCTGCTAAACAAGTTATAAGTATTGCCGATAACTTGCTAGGTCAGGGCTTATTAGCATTGTTAACTACCAACCAAGAAACCATTAAAATCCAACAGGAGCAATCGAAAATCGTAGCTGAAACATTTGCTCAAACATTACAAAATAATCAGTCTTTGCAATACTCAAATTTAAACTTAGCAAATATTTCTCAGCAGGCAGAAGAGGCAAATCGCGCTCGGAGAGTAGAAACTTCTACAGAAGCCGCGAGACTTTTGCGGGCGAGTTCTCAACTAGATTTGTTTGGCAGAAAGCTTAAATAATTGAAATTTAAAATTGAGAAATTTCAATTCTTCTGATTCTAGAAAATACCTTTCTTAAAAGACAGTTACTTAACTGAACATGCAACTTGCTATTCAACAAATTTTTGCCCAAGTAGGCATCGATGAGATTCTTGATAATGGTGCCGCAACCTCTCAAAGTATTGCCGAAGGTTGGGATAAGCAATGGCTAGATTTATTACAAAATAACAGCAGTAATAACTTGTATGGAGCGCTGACAAATCTGGGTATTTTTTTTGCGGTAGGAACCCTGTTGTTTTTCATGATACAATTCCTCAAAGACTTATTATCCTATGAATATACCCGTCCCATATCAGCTTTAATTTGGCCTTTTATTGTGGTGATTCTCTTAAGTAATTCAGCCAATGGAAGTATTCTTTCTAATCTGACACTAGGAGTGCGGAATTTTCTAAACACTGTGAATCAGCAAGTCGTGGTATCAGCAGATGCAGACAAAATGTACCAGCAAGCACTGAATATGAGTGTTGCCGAAGAAGTAGCTGGTTCTTTGCTGCGTCCATGTCAATCACTGACTGGCGAACAACAAAGTCAATGCTTTGTCAAAGCTGCCGAAAAAGTTAATATTCTTTGGCAAAAATATAGAGATATATATGGGAATAAAAATTGGATAATTAGACTACAAACGAAGGTAGATAACATTAGATATGGCACTGGCATTGTATCAGAAACCTCATTTAATTCTTTATTAGGTTCTACAGTCCAAACGAGTATCAAAAACTTTTTAGTCTCGTTACAATATGCCTTTCAGAATTTGATAGAAGCTACGATGTTGCTGATAGCAGCATTAGGCCCAATAGCTGTAGGTGGGTCTTTACTACCTGTAGCGGGAAAACCAATTTTCGCATGGCTGACTGGATTTTTATCTATTGGAATTGCCAAGATTTCATTCAATATTATTGCTGTACTGACTGCCGCAGTTATTGTCAATGGGCCAGGTCAAGATGCTAATGTTGATCCAGATTTAATGTGGTTCATTATTTTTCTAGGAATTTTAGCACCACTTTTATCCTTACTTGTAGCTGCGGCTGGCGGTTTTGCAGTTTTCAGTGCTATTAGCAATACGGCTTCTTTAGTGAAGGAGAGGATATAAGCAACTCAAAATTTCTAAAGAAGAATCTATCTAAATATTGGCTTCTTTCCTGACTTGCCGACTATACGCAAATCATCATATATAATGGCTGAAGTTTTTTGCAGGAGGAGATGAATAAATGGTGCGTCTACTAGAAAAAAGACAAAGAACGGGAAGTGTTTTGACCATTTTTGCGATCGCGTCTTTCAGTTTACATGTATTAGTTTTACTTTTATTCATATTTCAAGGGCTAAATATTCGCCAACTCAGTCTGAGAAAACCTCCCAACTTTGTGCAATTAATAGATGGTAAACCAGTACGCAATATTGATGATTTAGCAAGAGAACCAGAAGCAATCCGCCGATTCATCAGCAAAACGATGATATCAATGTTTACCTGGTCGGGAACCTTACCACCACAAAATATCGAAGAAGTTGCAAATCCTAAAGCAGATTTAGGAATTCTAATTAGAACACCCCAAGGTAGTAGCCAAAAAATTAGTACTAGCACTTGGATAGCAAGTTTTGCCTTATCAGAAGACTTTCGCAAAGGTTTCTTAAGCACAGTTGCAGAAATGACCCCGCCAGAAGTTTTCTCGGAAAATCCTAACCAAGTTATGACATCACAATTAATTATTAAGCGAGTGTATCCACCAAAACAAATTGCACCAGGTAAGTGGCGAGTGGGAATGGTAGCCGACTTAATTCAAAAAAATCGAGTTGGTGGTGAAAAAATAGTCACTCCTTTTAACAAAGATTTCCTTGTCCGTGCAGTAGATTATTTTGGTAATCCCCAAGCCGATAATGGCACAGACTTGCAAAAAGCAATTTATAGTGTCCGCACTGATAAACTAGAAATTTATGAAATTCGTAATTTATGTTTGCTAGATGGGTATAACAACCTTAACGAAGATAATTTAAAGCAATGTAGGGCCGGATAAACCTCTGATAGCTTTATCAAATAAGAGATTTTTAATTACCCAACTCATAGTTCAATTTATATAATCAATTATTAATGCAATTACTTAAACCAGAAAATAAGAGAAATAGCCCATTACCACTCTTGGCAGTAGGAACATTTGGTTTACATGTATTAACCTTGCTTTTACTAATATTTCATGGGTCTATGTTACAACAGTTAAGTCGGCAACTTACACCTCAAAGTTTGGTACAACTTGTTGATGGTCGCACTATAACAGTAGACGCTCAACCAAATTTAGAGCGACAGCCAGAGGCTATTCGGCGCTTTGTGGGTGAAACAATGAGCTTAATGCTTAACTGGTCACAACAACAGCCACCTACACAGGTCTGGGAAATTACTTCTCAACTGGTAGCTGATGATTTTAAACAAAAACTTAAGTCAGAAATTACTAATTTAAATCCAGATAGTCAATTTGAAAATGTTAGTAGAGGAACTGAGAATGTATTAGTCATCCAAAAAATTTCTCAACCAATAGAAATCAGTAAGGGAAACTGGAAAGTAGAGATGTTTGCCAATCAATTAATTTTTAGCGGTTATGATAGGTTGGGAAAATCAGTTTCGTTTAATAAACAAATTTTAGTTAGAGCAATAGATGAACCAGCAACTTCACTACCAAATGCGCCACTACCGACGCACTTCGCAGCTTACCGCCTTGGTGAAGCCAGATTAGAAATTTATAATGTCTGTGAAATCCAAGATAAAAATTGTTCTGGAAATCCCAACCAAGCTTTACCATGACTCGATACTCAATTCCTGCCCAAACGCCTCCTCAAAATGGATTTGCTCTAACCACCGACGATCGCCAACAAGAAGTAGAATCTTTTGATTGGGAATCACGGATTTCAAAGTTGGTTGGCTTAGAAGAAGAATCTTTTTCTGGAGATCCTCAAGGATCGGAAGACTCTGCAATGCCGCAAGAGTCTCCTTATCAACCACAAGAAGTTCAGACTAAGCAACCCCTCTCATCTAACCCCTTTGCAAAATTAGGCTTGGTAGGGGCTGCTACTTTAGCGATCGTTTTGGTGGGTGGTGTGTTTTTGTCCCAGTTGATGGGTACCAGCAATCAGAAGCCAAAAAATATTGTTTCCCCACCGGTGCGTGAGCAACCAATTAATGAATCGACCTCTCAACAGCTAGCAGTCGAAGTAGATACTCTGAAAACGAAATTAGCCCTGACTGAACAAGCACAGTTGGTAAGAGCCGCCCAACAACAACTCAGAATTGCCAAATCAACGCCTAAAGTAGCCTTACGAGAACCATCAATTTCTTCTAGAGGTACACAGAAAGTGATCCCAACACCCCCACCAATAGCTTACACACCTCGAACAGTGACAGTTGAGCGCATTGTTAAAGTACCTGCTTCTCAACTGCCATCATCCCAACTACCAGTTGTGAAGCCAAACACTCAACCCGTAGTTAATATCACTCCACCAGCTCCACCAAACCCATTTGATGAGTGGACAAAATTATCAAAGTTAGGTAGCTACGGTCAAGTCAATGCCAACGATCAACCTAATAACACGGTAGCTGCTTCTGAACCTCCAAACAATCCACAGCCGCAGCAACAAACACCAAACCCCAATCCTGAGCAAACTCCACAACAGCAAACTCCTGCTCCTCTAGTCAGTCAAGCGCAACAGCAGGGACAAAAATCTGTAGCAGTAGGAAGTAGTGCTAAAGCTGTGTTGGCGACGGCAATATTTGGGGAAACTACCAAGTCAGGCGGTGGTGGTGGTGATGCAGGTGAACAGAAAAACGTATTTGTGATCCGATTAGAAGAACCACTAAAATCTACCGATGGTGCGATCGCTCTACCTGCAAATACCGAATTCCTAGCTGAAATTAGCTCCCTCTCCGAACAAGGTCTTTTGCAGATGAACGTAGTGAAAGTTGTCTCGCAAAATAATGGCAACCCGATAGAACGAAGCTTACCTAACAATGCAATTATTATTCGCGCTACCCAAGGCAAACCTTTAATTGCAAATAAATTTCCCAGTCAAGGTTCGTCCATAGCATCGATGGATTTAGGACTATTCGTTTTGGGAGGTATTGGGAAAGCAGCAGAGTTAATAAATCGTAGTGATACTGAACTGCAACCACTTACTTCACAAACTACCGTTGACGGCAACACCAGTAGCAGCACAACTCTTACTACTGTCACTAAAAATAGACGCGATATCGCAGCCGGGGTTGTGGAAGGTGGTTTGAACTCTGTAGTCCCCCAAATTGCCCAACGTAATCAACAGGCGATCGCCCAAATGTCCCAGCAAACGAATATTTGGTTTTTGCCAGCCGGTACAAATATTGAAATATACGTTAATCAAGTAACCCAGTTTTAAGAGGTAGGATTGATACCAATTTGAAATTTGCATTGGGTAATGGTAATTAAGTAATTAGTTTTCTTGCCATCTTCCCTATTTTTACCTGTTCTATCAATCTCCTAATTTGCAACCATGAAAAAGAATACTAACTTGTCAGGAAATAGCTCACATAATTCTTATTTCCTACCTCTAGCTTCCTTAATTTTCTCGGTTGCTATGTTATTGTTGGTAGGACGTGCTGGTGCTAATAATGCTGTTCTGCGTTCCATATTTTCCTGTCAAGCGCAGGGTTTAGGTGGACTAATACCTACAATCAAGATTTGGTATCAACAAGGAACAAACTTAAGTTTTATTCCATCTGGAGAAGTAATTAAAAAAGTTTGGTTAAACGATCCATCACAGGTAACTCTAGATTTTGATGGACCTGTATGTATGCAGTTTGGTCAAGAAGCTAATACTAATATAGGAGATTGTAAAAACTCCGCAGCAAATGTAATTCAACTCAGACGAATTAAAAAGCTGAACATTCCTGGACTTCCTCTTACTAAAAACACACTTTTAACAGTTGTTACCGAAGCGCAAGGTAGAAATAAGTTATATACTTTCCGAGTGATATATGGAACAGATAATCCTGAATATCACACTTTAGCAATTTTTTCCGATCCTTCTGGTCAAGAAGGAGCTTGTGCGAAAGTTCCACGATAAACTTCAAAAGTAGCACTCAACAACGACTGAAGTTTAGTTTTGACAAAAAGTGCTGATGCTTACGGATATCTGCATTGTGGCTTTCTTTCTAAAACCATTGCTTTAATGGGCAACTCTAAAAGAAGGAGGCTACAAGGGTTCCATACAATTTAGAACCGCTATACACCACCATTAGGGTAAAGAATCATAAATGAGAAGGGTTGTATTTCAATCAATCGAAAAACGCTATAACTTAACCATATTGGTTTAAGTTAAGTTGGCACAATAAAATCAAACTATGTAAATAAAAATTAACTAGGCTAAAACCCTTATACCTATTGCCTTTTGCCTTTTGCCTTTTGCCTAATCCAAACGACAATTATTTACGCCCAACTTACTTAATCAGGCATTTTAAGCCGACATCTTTATAATTCTTCAGATAAAAATCAAGCACAAATTCAAAATCTGTGTAATTATAAAGAAAAGCTTAAGAGGTTACAGACTCATGGTGACTGCAAAAATGATGCAACAGCTTTGGGCTGTAATCGAGTCCACCCAGGTCAACACCCTGCTCCATTTTGACGATGCTGCTTTAGTACAATTACTCCTCCAGCAGTTAAAAGCAAAGCAGGTTCTTGATGCCCAGGCAGATAGCAGCCTCAATACTTATATAAAATCTAAACTGCCTCTCATTCGTGATACGGCTGAAGGTCGGTTATCCTTCGGGCAAGGCGGCAATCATTAGCGCGAGAAATCGATTGCTTAATGCCAAGCATACGCTCAGAGTTTAAACAGTTGAATATTATGAACCACTGGCTAGTAATCGCCCTCGTAGCTTATCTAATTGGAGCCGCAATTGAAGGGGTGAGTACAGCCAGCCAGCTATCTCGTTCAGTGCCAGAACTAGCTAAAAGTACACAACAAGCTCACCCTTCAGAGTCTGCCACTGAAACCAATTCTACTTGGCGAGTTGTGGCCGCGATCGCTTCAGTAAGTGTCTGTGGAGCTTTTTTCTGGCCTTGCCGCCTCATCCACCGTTTAATGAAAGGGAACGTTAATTCATAAACTTAAGCCTGGCTGAAGCTGGGGACAAAATATATCTATTTGCGGTTGGTAAATTATGTAGTTTGTTCTGGTGTCGCTACATTTTGCCCAATTTTTGGCTCGGTACCAGCAAACAGTCGTTCAATATTAGTGCGATGGCGCAAAATTACATATAATCCACCGGCAATCCCAAACAGAATATAGGGTAACGGTTGATGCAAAATTACCATGAGAATGGAAACAGCGATCGCACCTACAATTGAACTCAAAGAGACAATCCGCGATATCGCCACAACGATGGCAAACACACCGGCTGTTGCTAAACCTACCTGCCAACTCATGGCCAATAAAATCCCCAAGCTGATAGCAACAGATTTACCACCAGTAAAGCCTAAAAAAATCGATTTACTATGTCCCAGAATGGCAGCTAACCCAGCTAAGGTTACTATCCACGGTTGCCATAGTTGTGCATCTATCGTTGGAGGGATAAAATTTTGACTAGAGGCAAACTTGAATAACCAGTAAACTAGAGCGATCGCTAATACTCCCTTTAAGGAATCAAGTACTAAAACGAATGCTCCTGGCCCTTTCCCCAAGGTTCTTAGCACATTAGTTGCGCCTGTGGAACCTGAACCAACTTCCCGAATATCGATACCCTTTAACTGCTTCACAGCAATATACCCAGTGGGAAAGGAACCCAGCAGGTAAGCTATAAGCACTATTACGCCGCACAGACTTAACCAGATAGCCATAATAAAGTTTAAAAATCTAGAGAAATATCTCTTAATACCATTCTTGAAAGAAGATGCACCTATAGGAATTACACAGAACTAGATACTAGAGAGGCAATTCATTAATTGCCCCTACGTAAATAAAGTTCAGTCTCATATAGAATTGGTATGCCCAATGCCCAATGACCAATGACCAATGACTAATTAAAAGTCATCATCATAGTTTCTCACGGTTTTGGGGTCAGGAGCAAAGGCTAACCACAGAGGAAATTGCAGCAGTGACAAACTGATTTGCTCTTCTGAATCGTCAATGATAATTAAGGGCAGTTGATTGGCTTTCGTCAATCGGTCTGCTTTCTGAGCGAGAGCATCAGAAGCCTCAAATAATACTACACCCCGGTCTGGGCCAAAATCTGGGCGACCGATTCCCAGACAGTCTTGTAAGCCGCGCCGCCATTCACCTAATCGCTCTGGTGTATTAGCTAAGACTAAAGTACGAATGCGATCGCCATACAGCTTGTGTAATATCGAAATTGCAGCTGAGGCAATCAGAATATTCTGTAAGCGGCTACCCATTGTCCGCAAACCACCCCGTCCCCCTTGGGTAAAAAACCAATTCGAGACTCGTTCTGCATGGATTGGTTCAAAGGTTCGGCGTAGTTGCCATGCTGGGCCGTAATAATCTGGTTTATTGCGGTATTGGTCAATTAGGCGGCGAATTTGCTTTGTAGTATCTTGAAACTGCTGTTGGGCAAATTGCGGTATTCCAGGTTGGGCCTCAACAGGTTTAGCCTCTTTTACAGCTGGTTTTTCTCGTTCCACCACACTTGGTGTTAGTTGCAACTGCTCGGCAGCAACAGCCAAATCCTGTAAGCTACCCGTGAGATAGTCTTTAAAACCCTGCACCCGAATTGCCAAATCTTGGGATGTACCAGCAAAAGTGGTTCGCATCTCGTTGCGGATACGTTCTTGACGGCGTTCTAGCTGTTCTACAGAAATTTGCAGGGTTTGTTTGCGTTGTTCTAACTGTACCAACGATTCTTGCACAAGTCGTCCCAGTGAGGTTTGAGTTTCACTCACTTGTGCCTGAAGGTTTTTATAAGAAGCTTGCAGCTTAACCATTTTTTCCTTGAGGGCTGCTTCAGCCTTTTGCAACTCTGCTACTCGCTGCTCTGCTTCGGCATATAATGGATGATTTTCTGATTCTATTTCTGACCCCAGTGCGGTGTTTTCCGGTTCCGACTGCGCTACAAACTCGCCATTTGAATTTTCTGTTAGCTCTACTGTAGTATCTACCACTTCTGCATTGGAGATGAGTGGCTCAAAAGTTGCGTAGTTTTCTGATGAGCTAACGCCTCCTGTTTCTCCCACTGACTCAACAGATGGATTGACTGGATGTTCAACTGCATTGTTTTGCTCTTCTTTTTCTGCCAACCGCTCATCAATTGGTTCTGGGGTTTGAGATGCCTCTGGGTTCATAAACAATAGTGTAATTCCTATGACGCGAATAAATAGCTTTCAGAAATATTACAATTAACCTGCCATAAAAGTCCTGAGTCACAAGGGCTGAGTTATGAGTTGAGAGCAAAATGACTCAGCACTCGTGGTACTCAGCACTAAATACGCGGACAACGTTGTTCTAAGCAAGTTCTCAACATGTTGGGGTCAAATAAAATCGGCAAAAAGTGAATACTTTTAATTTCTTTAAAGTAAAACAAAATGGGGACTCCATTCCAGAAGATCCGCCAGTTTTGCCATTCCTGGTAGGGAAAGCGCCGAATCAATTTTTCATTTCTGTAAATATCTAAGTCGGTGACGGTAAATTGCAAACGCAGCGTTAACGCCTGAAACATGAGAAATAAGCCAAACAGTGTGAAAACAGCGCCTATCCACGGTTGTACCAACAGTAGTGGAATAGCGGTAATCACTAACACTATAGGTATATTGTAACTAGGCTTGAGTTCCACAGTTGATGTGGAGTTAGGAGCAAATGAACTGGTCACAATTTTAAATCCTGCTTTATTAGTAAACATATCTCTTATTTTAGGAGTCAGAAGTAGAGACGCGATTAATCGTGTCTCTACAGGAGTGAGGAGTTTTAACTCATCACTCCTAACTCCTAAATACTCACTTCTCACTTTTATAAGCCTTTCAAAAATGCACTGCCAAGCCCTTGAAACATTAACCAAGAAAGAAAGAAGTTGCTAACAAATATAATTAGCAAGGCAGTCACAACAGCAGTTGTGGTTGACTGTCCTACTCCTTTGGCTCCTCCTGTTGTCGTCAATCCCCAACTGCAACCAATTACGGCGATTAAAATCCCAAAGCAACATGCCTTAAGCATGGCGCTAATAATATCCCAGATCCCAAGAAAGTTACGGGCTGAGTCTAGAAATACGGTATCAGAGAGGTTGTAGACATTTGTCGCAATTACGAATCCTCCGAACATCCCTGTTATCAAAGACAGGAGGGTTAAAATTGGTAGCATTAAACAGCAAGCAATAACGCGGGGAATAACCAGATAATCGATTGGATCTGTTTTTAACATCAACATGGCATCGATTTGTTCTGTTACGCGCATGGTACCGATTTCGGCTGCAAAGGCAGAACCGACTCGCCCTGCCAAAACCACTGCTGTTAACACGGGAGAGAGTTCTCGTGTCAACGCTATAGAAAGCACCCCCCCGATAATGTTTCCTGCACCAAAGTTGATAAATTCTCGTGCCACTTGAATGGTAAACACCGCGCCGACGAAAATAGCCGTCAATAGGGCAATAAATAGAGAATCTGGCCCAACTGCTGCCATTTGTTCTAAGGTGTTGCGCCGATGGATTTTGCCCCTCAATAGGTGAACTAGTACTTGCCCACCCAGAAAAATCGCTGCCAGCAATCGCTGACTCCATTCTCCTAAACTGGATTTGGATGTAGTCTGGTTCAATGTTCTGTAGCTAACTCGGTAACTGCCTTAAGAATAGCGGAAGTCGTTGGGATAGGGAATGGGGAATTGGGAATGGTTATTTCTAACTCATTTCCGTTATGCCCCTGACTCCCAAGGGGGCTGAATATTAACTTAGATTAAAAATGCTCTCAGAAAATAAAGCTATTATTAAACGTGCTGCAAACCAATGAATGGATGCTAATCTTGACCACAAGCTTGATTATGCAAGGGTTTGATTGATTTAAATAATTTTGGAAAGCCCCAGCACGTGTTGTAACTGGTAGCCATTTCTTTTAATGAAAACTTAAGATTTTTGACAGATTGTCTGCTTTGGAGCGATCGCACGTATTGTAGAAAATGACAAACCGCTATCTAGCTATTGTCATCTCTACTCACGGAGTTTGTCCTAAATGACTATTTTCATTAACTTTCTCCGCTCCTTAGTACTTACGATCATATTTAGTTTTGTCGCTCCCATCTTCTTCGTTGGCGGTGGACTGCTCCTTTTATCCCTTATCGGTTCCTTTCCGGGTTTACAAGAGTTAACTGAAGCGATCGCCACTGAGATTATACGTTTCCTCGCCACCTTTGGCAGTGGGACTCCCCTGCGTGGATTATTTGTAATTAGCTTGACCTGTAGTTTCGTCGGGTCACTGTTTGATACTTATGTTTACTATCGGTATCAAATTTTACGAATAGACTCCTGAATGATGTGAATAGTCTTCGTCAGGTGTTCATGGGCTGTACAAGAGAGGAAAAATTGAGATTCCCCAAAATGAAAGTACTACTGGTCTTAACCTAAACAGGGATTAGTGTTACTGAATGAAATTTTATTAATTAAATTGAGTACCAAAATTATTAATTAAATACTTATTATTAATTAGTTATTAGTTATTAATTACTGATAAATGTTCCGTATGCCCGACTGTAGTAACCCAATCCGAAAACAGTCAAAAAGCTAGTAAACTAAGGGCTTTGAAACTTTTAATTATGCAAAATAGCTAAAATAGTCTGTGCTAAACCACCACATTGGACGCTAAACTAGAGTTTGGCATTTTGTGTTGGCTGCAATGTTTAAGGAATTTGTTAGCATTCATCGAGAATATCAAATAAAACTCACTGCAAAATATAAAAATTTCCTTAAAATCTTGATAAACATAATGCCTGCTCATGTTTCTTAACAGAGGAAAGAAGGTCGTCTGACCTCTGGGGATCTTATATTGAGTTTATTACGAGGAATGTTTACAGCTCATGGTTTGGCCGTTTAAGCCCAAGTTTAGAAAACAAATTGCGCGGATTGAAATTACTGGTGCGATCGCCGGTGCGACTCGCAAACGCGTCCTAGAAGCACTGAAAACTGTAGAAGAAAAAAAATTTCCGGCATTATTGCTGCGTATTGATAGCCCTGGCGGTACAGTCGGAGATTCTCAAGAAATTTACAGCGCCCTGAAGCGTTTGCGCGAAAAAATTAAAATCGTCGCTAGCTTTGGCAATATTTCGGCTTCTGGAGGTGTCTACATCGGCATGGGAGCAGAACACATCGTATCTAACCCAGGTACAATTACGGGTAGTATTGGTGTGATTTTGCGTGGCAATAACTTGGAACGCTTGCTAGAAAAAATCGGTGTTTCCTTCCAGGTAATTAAGTCTGGCCCTTACAAAGACATTTTGGCTTTTGATCGGCAGCTGACTCAACCAGAAGAAAACATCTTGCAAGAGTTGATTGACACAAGTTATCAGCAGTTTGTCCAAACGGTAGCTGATGGCCGTTCTTTAACAGTAGAAGCTGTAAAAAGTTTCGCCGATGGTCGGATTTTTACTGGACAGCAAGCCCTAGAATTGGGTGTTGTAGACCGCCTGGGTACTGAAGAAGATGCCCGTCGCTGGACAGCAGAATTAGTTGGACTTGATCCGGAAAAAACTCTCTGCTATACCCTAGAAGAACGTAAACCCCTATTGAGTCGACTTCTACCAGGAAGTCGTCAGGTTTCATCAGGAATTCGATCTGGAATTGATTGGCTCGAATTTGAAGTCTCTACTAGTGGTTTACCTCTGTGGTTATATCGACCCTAGCTTGAGTTAGGAGTTAGGAGTGAGAAGTTGAGAGTTTGAACTCCTAACTCCTAACTCCTAACTTCTAACTCCTAACTTTTATCTTTTTAGGAGGATTTTGGCGTGGAGTGGCAAATGCGGGCTATTCGTGGAGCAACAACTGCTTCAGAAAATACTGTTGAGGCAATCCGAGAGGTAGTGACAGAACTACTAGATGAATTGGAAAATCGGAATCAATTTCAGCCGACAGACATGATTAGTGTTACTTTCTCGGTGACACGCGATTTGGATGTGATTTTTCCAGCTGCGATCGCTAGAGCGCGTCCTGGTTGGGATAATGTGGCCATGTTGGATGTGCAGCAAATGCACGTTGAAGGTAGCTTGCAGCGCTGCATTCGGTTCTTAATCCACGCCTATCTGCCAGCCTCCGCCTCGGTTCATCATATTTATTTACGCAACGCCGCCAGCTTGCGTCCCGACTGGAGTTTGCCCCAGCCTTTACAAACATCACAGCCAGCAGTTAAGTCAAAAGTGTAAATTATTTAAATAAAATATATTTAACAAACAGCCTCCCAGTGTCAGCCGTGAGCAAGCGATGTCTACGAGGGGTTACGCCGCTCTCGAATTACCAAAGGAAATGCTGGTGTAGAGGAATAATTCGGTTCGATTAAGGTTTTTTGATGAAAATTATTGATCGCTAAAGACGCGATAAATTGCCGTCTCTACAAAGTACTGATTATTGTAGAGACGGCGATTCATCGCGTCTCTTGCCTTAACCGAACAGTATTCGGTGTGGAGGAATAATTCGGTTCAACAATTAATAATTTGATTGAACAATAACCTCTTCAGACAGAAATCACTCTTTTGATTTTTAGTAAATGCGATCGCATAAAATTGTGCCGCAGTAGAACTTTTGGATTTTTTTGGGGTGGTAGTATGATTAAGTAGCTAACAATAGAATCGTGCCTTGTGGGTGATAAGATTATACAGCTTTTTTATTTGCCTACACGTTGAAACCCTACTACAAGCCAATATGTATGCAATTACTAATGATTTTTTGAGTACTACCTCAAAAAAAACCTTTATTTAAAAGTTGCGCGATGACACAGACAACTACAGAGCGTCTATACTCTTTTGAAGAATATCTCGCTTATAACGATGGTACTGATAGCCGTTATGAACTGGTGGATGGGAAACTAGAACGCATGAATCCACCAACTTTTAGACATTTACTACTTGCTAAATTCCTTGAACAGACATTTGACACAGAAATCAATCGCTTGAGTTTACCTTGGCTATGTTTTAGAGAAGCGGGGGTGAGAACGGGATGGCGAAAGTCAAGATTGCCTGATGTTTATGTTGTAACGGCTGAACAGGTAATGGAATTCCTTGATGAATCTGCTGTTTGTCAGTCTGCGCCGATATTAGTAGTGGAAGTTGTCAGTCCTGATTCAGTAAAACGCGATTATCGGTATAAACGTTCTGAATATGCAGCATTAGAGATTCCTGAATATTGGATTGTAGATCCAATAGAGTCAAAAATTACGATTTTATTGTTGTCAGAAGGATTGTACGAGGAAAAAGAGTTTAGCGGGAGTCAACAAATTGTGTCTGCAATTTTCCCGGAAATTGCGCTTACAGTTGAACAAGTGTTGTCTGCGGGTAATGTTGGTTAGAAAATAGACCATCCTTAATAGTCTAGTACCGCAAGGACGTTCGGCGAAGCTCAGTCGAGCCGCGAAAGTCACGCATTCAAAAGAATTATGGAATAACCTCTTTAGGGATATAACGGGAGTTTAATTACTGCGATCGCTCACATACATCACCAACCAAAATTACTGATTTGGCTTTGTTTGGAGAGCGATCCAATTAATTACTCATTGGTATTAGAGCGATGGAGATTTTATGACTCAACGCTTAGATTTCAGAGTAGATATTGAAGAAGCCATAAAAACGCTAAACCTTTCTTGCAATGATTTCAGGTTAGTTAGCCTTCATGAATACGAACAGATATTGGTGTCAATTCTTGAGCGATTCACAAGCTTGGGTAAAAAAGGACTAAATTATCGCTGGTGGTGGGGTTCATTCAAAGAACCGTCTTGCTCAATTCATCTCGAATATGCACCCGACGTTTTGAAAGAACTTGTACCTCTAGAAGAGACAGTATGGTTTGTGACTGAAGACTGGAAAAGAACTAAACAGCATGGTAATTACTGGCTCTATGAGGGCAAGATTGCGGTAATTGCCGACCTAATAGCAGAAATGTATGGGTTTGAATATTACATAGTCTCGAAAAAGTTTGAGTGGCTACTGGGTGAAGATCGTCACGGGGTATTGATTGGTGTTGGGCAGTCTATGGCTGAAAAGATAGAATACTTAAAATCAAATCGTGAAAACGTCAAATAGGTTCAGCATTTTTAAACAGCCAAGCACTTTTCAAACAACCTCTAAGACAACCAGAGCTAGGATCAGAAGCTAGTCTGTCGAACACATATTAACTATATGACATCTACATCGCGTCTTGTTCATAGCGACCCCGATATATTGGGGGGAACGCCCGTTTTTGTTGGTACTCGTGTGCCGATAAAAACCTTACTCGATTATCTAGAAGCTGGTGACTCACTGGATGAGTTTTTAGATCACTTTCCCAGTGTCAGCCGTGAGCAAGCGAGCGCTTCATACAACAACTTTATTCTTTTTGATGATGAAATCTAATTCCTAGAAAGATGTCGTAAACAAACTCAAAAAAGTCCTTTTTCTGCAACAATCCTGAAGTTTGATAACATCCTTTTTCATCTAAAAGGGGTTTCATCACATAGTATGCAGGTTGATAATTATACCAAGGAATAGAAGGCCACAGATGATGAATCAAGTGGTAATTCTGTCCCATAATTAGGATATTGAGAATCTGGTTAGGGTAGACGCGAGCATTTTTCCAGCGATCGCGCTCCGCAAAAGGACGATGGGGCAAATAGTCAAAAAATAATCCCAGTGCTATCCCCACCACAAAAGCCGGTATAAACCAAAAATTCAGAATGTAACCCAAAAAGTTGTACTGCACTGAGATATAAACAATTACACCGACAATTAAGCGACTGATGAACCATTCTAATAGCTCATATTTCCGCCACAGTCGCCGTTGAAAGAAAAATACCTCGTGGTACAAAAACCGCACTGCAATCAGCCACAGTGGGCCACCTGTAGAGACATAATGATCTGGGTCGTCTTTGGGATGATTGACATGGCCATGATGTTGTAAATGCACCCGCGTAAACACTGGAAAAGCAAAAGCTAGCATCAACGCACTGCCATGTCCTAACATCGCATTTATCACCCGGTTGCGATGGGCAGATTGGTGACAAGCATCGTGAATAACCGTCCCAGCACAATGCAACGCAATAGTGTTAACGCTAAAGCAGAGCCAGTGGGGCCATTCCCAAAGCCAGTAACCAAAGTTAGATAACACCAGCATTGCTACAGCTACCAAAAACAGCAATAGCGTGGGATTAAAATCACCAGGAGGCGCTAAAAATTCCTTTGGCGGGATTGTCAGTGGCTTTCGTGCCTCCGATGCGATCATCTCTAACATTGACTCCTTCTTAATCAAACATTACGAATATACGATAAATATTAGTGAAGAATAAAGTTTTGTAACCTTTTGTATAGCAATATTTATCCACAGCTTTGCATATCAGTAGATGAATAACGCTATGATTCCAGACAAGAACTAATCTTTACTGATAAGTGGGGTATGGCAATTGGCAAAAAGTTGATGGGATAAACTCTTTCGTTGGGAGGATGGATACAAGATTGATGTACTATATCTAGTCTATCCCACAGCCCTCACTCTCCCATAAAACCTCTCTAACTGCTTATATCTATTGATATAGCAGTAACTGAAAAGGAGATGCAACTTAAGTTACGATGACTTCCCAGATAGCTCCCTCACTTCAGCCCCTATGCAATTAAGAGATTCTCTGCGCCGGACAAAAATTGTCGCTACTATTGGCCCCGCCACTAGCAGTCCTGAAATGCTCAAGGCAATTATTGAAGCGGGAGCCACGACGCTACGGCTAAACTTCTCCCACGGAACTCATGCCGACCATCAGCGTAGTATTCGCTTAATTCGGCAAACCGCTTTTGAATTAAATCAGCCAGTGGCCATTCTCCAAGACTTGCAGGGCCCAAAAATTCGCTTGGGGAAGTTTGACAACGGGTCTATAGTTTTGGCAAAAGGCGATCGCTTCACCTTGACAAACCGTCCGGTGGTAGGCACACAGGAAATTAGCTGCGTCACCTACGATTATTTAGCCGAAGAAGTCCCAGTTGGGGCAAAAATCCTCCTCGATGATGGACGAGTAGAAATGCTGGTAGAGGAGATTAACCGAGACAAAGGTGATTTGCATTGTCGCGTCACCGTGCCTGGTAAACTTTCTAACAACAAAGGCGTAAACTTTCCCGGCGTTTACCTGTCAATTAAGGCAATGACCGACAAAGACCGAGAGGATCTGATGTTTGGTCTAGATCAAGGTGTAGATTGGGTGGCACTTTCCTTTGTCCGCAATCCGCAGGACATGATCGAAATTAAAGAACTAATTTCTAGTACAGGCAAGCAAGTGCCGGTGGTTGCCAAAATTGAAAAACATGAAGCTATTGAACAAATGGAGGCAGTTCTGGCTTTGTGTGATGGCGTAATGGTTGCCAGAGGCGACTTAGGCGTAGAATTGCCAGCCGAAGATGTTCCGGTACTCCAAAAGCGGCTAATTGCGACAGCAAATCGCTTAGGGATTCCCATCATCACCGCCACCCAGATGTTAGACAGCATGGTGAGCAATCCCCGTCCCACCCGCGCGGAAGTGTCAGATGTGGCAAACGCGATTTTAGACGGCACAGACGCGGTGATGCTCTCCAATGAAACCGCCGTCGGTAGCTTCCCTGTAGAAGCAGTAGCGACAATGGCGCGGATTGCCGAGCGGATGGAGCAGGAAGAAGCCCAACACTTAAACTTGCGTTCCGTGAGAGATTCCCGGCGCTCCATTCCTAATGCGATTAGTCAAGCTGTAGGTCAAATTGCTGAGCAACTAGGCGCATCAGCAATTATGACCCTAACGCAAACTGGGGCAACTGCTCGCAATGTTTCTAAATTCCGTCCCAATACACCGATTTTGGCTGTTACCCCCCATGTGAATGTAGCGCGGCAGCTACAAATGGTGTGGGGAGTAAAACCGCTATTGGTGCTAGGATTACCTTCCACTGGTCAGACATTTCAAGCTGCGATTAATGTGGCTCAAGAGTTGAAGTTACTGTCGGAGGGAGATTTAGTAGTAATGACTGCTGGCACACTCCAGGGAATTTCCGGCTCCACAGATTTGATTAAGGTTGAGGTGGTGACGGCGGTACTAGGTCAAGGAATTGGATTAGGACAAGGTTTAGTGAGTGGTCGCGCACGGGTTGCTAATACTGGGATGGATGTTAGTAACTTTAATCCTGGAGACATATTAGTTGCACCGCGCACTAGTGCTGATTTTGTTGAGGCTATTCGCAAATCTGCCGGGATTATTACGGAAGAGGAAAGTCTCACAAGTCACGCGGCGGTGATTGGCTTACGTCTCGGTGTGCCAGTGATTGTTGGCGTGAAGCAGGCAACGCAGGTGATTCGAGATGGAGCGATTATAACCCTGGATCTGCAACGGGGTTTGATTTACTCTGGGGCAGTGAGAACGCCTTAGAACTGGGGAATGGGGGAGAGGCAGGGGAGCAGGGGGAAATAACCAATTCCCAATTCCCAATACTTCGGCTTCTCTACGAGACGCTACGCGAACGCTCAATACAAGTTCCCAATCCCCAATTCCCAAAATTAAACAGTTGCGATCGCAACTCCAAGCCATCCAGCAAAGTTTTTCTGCTGTGTTGAGTCAGGATGCTCAACAGGTTTTACCTGATATCGAGTGGGATGTGGTGACGCGAGGGTAATGGAATAAGTACGCAGTTCGTCTTGGTGGAAAACTGTGACTTGGATGGTATCGTTGGGTTGGTAATCTTTCAGGCGATCGCTTAAACTACCCGCCGCTACCTTAATCCCGTCAATTGCTAACAACTCATCACCTGCATCAATTCCCCCTATTTGTGCAGGTGAATCAGTTTCCACAAACTTAATCATCTCCCGCCCATTCTCTGTATTTATTCTCACACCCAGGTAAGGTTCTTCCTGCTGTTCAGCTACCAACTGCAAGCCAAAGGGTTCAAGATACTGATTAAAAGGTAAATCATCAGTACTATCAATGTAGCGTTTAAAGAAATCAGTCAAATCAATTCCAGCGACAGATTCTATAACTTCCTGCAACTGTTCTGGAGTATAGCCAATTTCATCTTTCCCGAATTGCTGCCACATTTTCAGCATTACGTCATCGAGGGAACGCTGATTGTCATGAGTAGAGCGAATCAGTAAATCCAGCAATAACGATACCATTTCTCCCTTTAAATAGTAAGAAATTTGAGAATTACCGCTATTGGCATCGGGGCGATAAAGTTTTATCCAGGCATCAAAACTTGACTCGGAAACGGGTTGTACCTTGCGTCCCGGTGTCGTTTCATATCTGGTAATTTCTTTGCTCAAGTTATTCAAATACGACTTAACATCATAAATTTCTGCCCGCAAAGGAATTAACAAGTCATAGTAACTAGTAGTACCTTCACAAAACCATAATGATGGTGTGTAGTTTTCCTGGTCATAATCAAAAACTTCTAATGCTTTTGGGCGAATTCGTTTAACATTCCACAAGTGAAAAAACTCGTGTGCAACTAATTGCATAAAGCGATCGTACTTTTCCTGAGTGCGAAATCCAAAACGTTGGTAAATTAACGAGCAAGAGTCTTTATGCTCCAAACCGCCAAAAGCTTGGCTAAATAAATGTAGCAGAAACACATATCGTTCATAAGGCAAACCGCCGAACATCTGCGCTTCTACCTGAATAATTTTTTGGATATCAGCAATCAAATGCTGAACTTGGTAATTACCTTTCCCCCAAATTGCCAGTTCATGGGGTTTTCCCAAGACCTCAAATTTATACAATTGATGGCTACCAATCTCAAAAGGAGTATCCACCAAAGTATCAAAATTGCTTGCCCAGAAAGTATTTGTTTCCTCACCTACGGGAGGTAGAGCAGTTGTTACCTGCCATTCTGGGTATGGTGGTACGATGGTAACGCGAATGGGTTGCTTATCCCAGCCTGGTAATCTAAAAAATAGTGCTGCACCATTGAAATAACCGTGGGTAGCATCCAAGTGATTTGTCCGTACCGATAGCTCATTGGCAAAAATGCGGTAACGTACAGTTAATTCTGAAATGCCTGTTTTGTCTACCTGCCAGTGATTTTTGCTGATTTTCTGCCAAGGTAAAGGCTTACCCTCTGCAAAAACCACAAAATCTTGTAAATTCTTGGCATATTCCCGAACTAAGTACGAACCGGGTGTCCATACCGGCAATTTTAAATCGAGAATCGGCGAGGGGTAATCGACAATGCGTAAAGTCACCTCAAACAGATGGGTTTCTGGTTGAGACATTGCTACCAGGTAATGAATCGTCGGGCCAGTTTCCTGGATATATGCGTTGGGACGAGTTGCTGTTGCTTCAGTCATCTTGGTGCTGAGTTAATAATCGATAGGTAATTTCTCTCATGATGACAAATTTGCATGTTAAGTTTCGCTTTTTATTGGCTGCGGTAGTCAAAACCTAGTTTATTTCTCACTTTGCAACCGATCGCCTGCTGCGAAAGCGATCTTTGCAATTTCCAAAATATTTGTATTAATTTTTACACAGTTTAGGTAAGGCTAAGATTCTTTATCAAAGTCAAATTTTTAACGAACCGCAGAGGCGCAGAGGAAGCAGAGAGAAGAGAAGAAATGCTTAACCCAAGCTTATTGGGCAGTCGTTTATTGAATTCAGGCAGTCGTTTATTGAATTCGGGCGATTGTTTATTGGATTCGGGCGGTTGTTTATTGAATTCGGGTGATCGTTTATTGAATTCGGGCGATCGTTTATTGAATTCAGGCGGTTGTTTATTGAATTCGGGCAGTTGTTTATTGAATTCAGGCAGTCGTTTATTGAATTCGGATAATCCTCAATAAATTCACGCAATAAATAAAATGCTTTTTGTGCTAAATATTTTTAATAATACTGAATATTGCGGGTGTTAATCACCTTGGTTTTGTTTATCCTAATGGTGTAAAGACAAGGATATAAGCCAGTTTTTATCCTAGTGCATGATTAACAAAAGGAAAGTTATTTATGTCACGTCCAAAACGTGGGTCTAAAGTACTTGATAGGGCACAGCGTCGGATTGCGGCTTTGAAATCGATTAGTTCCACCTTAGATTTAGGCAATGGAGTCACTATTGACACCTTTGCCGCCGCCATCAAAAAAACACAGGACAAATTGGAAGCTTATAACTCCAGCCTCTCCACGGTGGATCTAACTCAGGGAACCAATTAGCCGAAAAGTCACTGATGGAACTAACAGAACATGCCTTAGTCAGCGTAGCTGCAAGGTATGGCAAGAATAGCGATGAGTACAAAATGGCAGGGGGCGTTCGTCGCAGCGAACGCAAGCGTCCAGTGCGGAAGCCTAAGCAAGAGGTTGTTATTTGATAAAGACAATACATTTGGGTTTTTTGACACTCTCCCGAATTCAAATCGGGAGATTCTTAGTTAGGTGGTGAACGAATAGAAAAAAGATAGCATTTAAATAGCGATCGCTTGAGTTTTAGAGAAATATGGCGTAGACGCATAGCAGGTTGTCGTTAGACATGGCTCGGCATTGAACCGGAAGCTTAGGTATTTGGCTGATTGGTATGAGAAAAACCCCCGTTGATTTAGAGAACTTTATAAAACCCTAAATTTGAGAGAAAATTTAATAATCGTAATTAGAGTAAATTTAAATGCACGTTATTAGTCGCAGAATTCTACGAGAATTTTGTGAAGCACATTCAGATACAAGGGAAGGACTTTATGATTGATATAGGGTAGCAACTAAAGCTGAATGGAAAAATCTGCTTGAAGTTCAGGCTATTTATCCAAAAGCAGAAGCAGTTGGTAACTTCACTGTGTTTAATATTAAAGGAAACAATTACCGTTTGATTGCTGATATTGTTTACGAAACTCAAAGAATCTATATTAAATATGTCCTGACTCACGCTGAATATGATAAGGATAAATGACCCGTACTTTTAATCCAGAATTTTATGGTAAATTGCTAGCCGAGTATCAGCCAAAAATCATTACCACAGATGCAGAAAACGAACAAGCGATCGCACTCGCATTAACCTTAGAACATCGTCCCAATCGTACACCAGAAGAAGAAATGCTGTTGCAACTGTTGGTAACTTTAATTGAGCAGTTTGAAGAAACCCATTACCCAATTCTCCAAGGTACACCCAATTCGATGTTAGTACATCTAATGGACGCACGCGATACTACAACCGAAGCATTAGCTGAGGTAATTGGTTCATTGGAAATTGCCTTGCAAATTGTTAATGGCGATCGCACTATTAGTAAAACTCAAGCAGAAGCTTTGGCAGACTATTTTAATGTAGATATCAGTTTATTTAGCTAGCTTATCTTCCATAACAACACTGTTAAAACCAGCGCTTGGTATTGAGCCGGAAATTTAATATTTTGGTATGAGGTGAAAGGTGCGTAGACGCGCAGCAACTTGTTGTTAGACATCGCTTCTCTACTCGATACAACAACTACAAAATCTTTTGCCAGTTAGCTTCTAGAGCTTGAGTAAGCTATGTACCTGTATTAAAAATCCTATGTCCTAACCATCCCAAACCCAAGCCTAGACTAGAAGTGCTAGCTAAAATTAGAAAAGTATTAACCTTGCTAAAAGATTCTAGTAATTTATCTCCAGCCACGGCCAGAGCCAAAGCCCAAGCCCCAACCACAGTCAAAGACACAGCCCAAGCCCAAGCCCAAGCCCAAGCCCAAGCCACAGTTGAAGACACAGCCACAGTCCAAGCTACAAATCCAGCCCAAGCCACAAGCCCAGCCCAAGCCACAGCCTTAGCCCAAGCCACAGCCCAAGCTTCAGCCACAGCCACAGCCACAGCCCAAATTATGTACGGAGCCTTAAACGCTGCTAACAAATAGCCTGTGAATAGGTAGCTTAACAATACACCAACCAACCAGCCCCAAGGAATAATTCTAGGTGGTTTAGTAGTTGGTTTAACTAGAATTGGCTTTGAAGGTAGCTTGGCTTTGGAAGGAACAACTTCTTTTCTATGAACTGGATCAACAAGTGGTGGAGGCTTTGCTTTTGGTGCTTCTAACATTGCCAACCATGCCTGCATTGACTGAGGGCGGTCTTTTGCCTCCAGCGCCATACCCTTGAGAATTGCTTGATTTAATTGATTGCTGATGCTTGGATTAATTTGTTTAGGTGGAATCAGGAAAGTATTGTCTAGCTTGCGAGCCAGAGAACTTGTAGGGCGTTGACCTGTCACCCCATAATAGAGTGTGGCAACCAGACAGTAAACATCGACCGTTGGATCTCGACTACCTCTGCTCATCTGCTCATAGGGCGCAAATCCCTCATTACCTGCAATACCCTTTGAACTCAAAGTTTTAGGCACGAGTTCTTTAGCAATGCCAAAGTCAATCAGAACTGCTTTGCCATTACTCCGCAACATGATATTTCCGGGATGGGCATCTCTATGTACTAAACCTGCCTGATGCACTACCACTAAAGCTTCTCCAATCTGGCGGATACAGGGTAAAATCTCTGCTTCTGGTAACGCCCCTCTACGTTTTACTGCCTCAAACAAATTTTCTCCCGGTACAAAATCCATCACCAAGCAATGGATAGTACCTTCCTTAAACAAGTCAATCACTCCCACAATATGAGGATGAGGGTCTTCAGATAAACGTGCAAGTATCCGCCCTTCTTGGATAAATCGGTCTATATACTTGTCATATTCTGGGTCATGGCTGAGATATTCATTTGGTGTCTTGATGACTACTGTCTGGTTTAGCTCAATATGCAATGCCTTATAAGTAATCCCAAATCCCCCTTGTCCAAGGACTTTATCAATTACATATTTGCCACCTTGTAATCGTTGTCCATCTGTCCAAGGCATGAAAACCCCTAAATAATTCGTAATTCGTAATTCGTAATTAAAACAGTTTAAAAAAGCTGGATATGGGTGTTTTTTATGACTTAAGTGTGTTTCATAAATAATACAGTTTTGCAGAATTTTGCACAATACACAATGAAAGTTGAACTAAATCTACGGTGTTTTTGTAGATGATGGACTGGGAGACTGTGACGGTTGATTAAATTGATTGACAATAGGAATCCAAGAAGGTATAGCTGCAAGTAAGCTTACAAAAGCAGCGATCGCAGCTATCACCACTCCCCAAATCTGAATTTTTCGCTCCCAATTTGAGTTGGTGTTAGAGGATACAGTTGAAACAGGCTGAGGAGTTTCTCCAGTCAACCCCAAAGAGTCGAGCCATTCTCGCATTGATTGAGGACGCTGCTTAAAATCTAGCTTCATCCCTGTTAAAATTGCGCGGTTGGTGCGATCGCTAATCTGAGGATTATGTTCTTTTGGAGCTACTAAACGAGCGTTATCTACCTTCCGTTTAAACGCATCCACTGGTGTTTTTCCGGTTAGAAGCACATAAAGAGTTGCCGCCAGAGAATAAATATCGCTATATGCCCCTGTTGGTTTAGTATGTTGAGCATAAAGCTCAGGAGGTGTAAATCCTTCAGAAGTTTCCTTGGTTCGATTTGTGGTTAAGATGTGGTCAAAATCCAGAGCTAAACCAAAATCGATTAGCACCGCTTCCGGGTGTCCTTCTCGCACCCGCAAAAAAATGTTTCCTGGATGTACATCTCGATGAATCAATCGATTTTCATGCACAACTATTAAAGCTTCACCAATTTGCTGAATATAACGTAGTGCCTCTTGTTCAGAAAGAACTTGTTGGCGACGATCAGCTAAACTGACTCCATCTACATACTCCATTACCAAACACAAACGGTCTGCTTCTTCAAAGGAGTCTACGACCTCCACAATATACTTATGCTTACACTTCTGAAGCTTTAAAGCCTCCCGCAAAAACATTGTCTTTAGCCGTCCGCGCTCCGGCTGGTTAAGGGAATTTAGTAAATCATCATTTAAAGTTTTAATGACTTGGCGATCGCTATTCCTGTTTCTTACCAAATAAGTAATACCAAACCGTCCCCTTCCCAATTCCTTTTCAATTTTATATTTGCCACCTTGCAACGGATCACCTGCTACCCAAGCCATCTTTGCAACTCCCACAATATTTGTATTAATTTTCACATAAGAAAGCCCGAAGAACTGAAACCTAGCTTTACAGAAACAGCGCTATGTCTCTGAATAAGACTTTTTGCGTCTACACTTGCTAAACTAATTTCAAATCTCGAATAAAAGCAGCGAAAAAAACCATAAAATTATGGCTCAAATCTTAGTTGAAAATTTAGATCCCATTATTCTAGAAAAGCTAGAAACTATTGCTAAACAACACGGTAGGTCTTTGCAAGAAGAACTAAAACAGATCCTACAACAAGCGGCTGAAAAAGCGACACATTACCACACTGGCAGCGACATGGAAAGAACCAGAGAAGCTGTAGCACGCGCTCAAGTTAGATATACAGGAAAAATTTTCAGTGATAGTACTGAACTCATCCGCGAGGACAGAGAGCGGTGAGCCAGTATGTTTTAGATGCTAGCATTGCTATAAAGTGGTTTATCCCTGAAGTCTACTCTGATGCAGCTAGACGTTTAGTAGCAAGTAATCATACTTTCTTAGTTCCAGATTTTTTCTTTCCAGAAGTGGGAAACGTCTTGTGGAAAAGAGTCCGTCGCGGTGAAGACACTGCTGAAAATGCAAGACAAACATTAACAGATTTAAATGCAGTTCCTGTAGAGGTGTATTTATCTCAGCCGTTAATGCCACTTGCTTTAGATATTGCCCTTCAGACAGATCGTGCAGTGTATGACAGTTTATACTTAGCTCTTGCTATTACTCAACAATGCCAGATGGTAACAGCAGACGAAAAATTTTACAATGCACTTAGAAGCAGTACTTACATCAGTCATCTTTTATGGGTGGAGAATATTTAGATAGCCTTGATGTAGCCTACCGCAGGTATCTCCCTCCTTCCACTGCTAAACTAAAAAACAACCTTTACTCCTGCAAAGGTAGTCTTATGACCTCTGCAACCGACCCATCCACCGCTCTCACACCGTTCCCAGACCATACGCAGCTACCAGAGTCTGACGGTACATTCGTAAAAAACTTTCAGGAACATCCCCAAAGCATTCTGCTAACGGACTCTATTAAACCGATATTACAAAAACGTCATCCTGATGGGCAATACTGTATTGGTCAAGATAGCGGTATCTACTGGCGCATCACTGACCCCCCAGAAAAAGGCGCAGAAGCACCAGACTGGTTTTATGTAGGAAATGTACCACCTACTCTGGATGGGCAAACGCGGAGGTCTTATGTATTATGGCGAGAGTTTATTGCCCCATTGATTGCATTAGAATTTGTCTCTGGTGATGGTAGTGAGGAGCGAGATAAAACTCCTTGGAAGGGGAAATTTTGGATTTATGAGCAGGTGATTCGTCCTCCCTTCTACGGCATTTATGAAGTGAATAAAGCCAGCGTAGAAGTTTATGAATTAATTGGGGGACAATATCAGTTATTAACAGCAAATGAACGCGGACATTATCCCATACATCCTTTAGGAGTTGAGTTAGGGATTTGGCAGGGACAATATTATAATATGGAATTACCTTGGTTACGCTGGTGGGATTTGCAAGGTAATTTGCTGTTGACTGGTGAAGAAAGAGCTGAACGCTTGGCTGCTCAATTGCGATCGCTAGGTATCGAACCAGAAGCCTAGATTTTTGGATGAAGTGGCCCCACATTTGCGATTTTATAACCAGTGGGATAGCTGGGAATAGGAGAGTCAATATAAAAATTAGGGTGATTCCGAGGTGGGAATAACCGGATTAATTTAGCTCGGATTTTTAGTAGACTTACCATAGCCGATCGCAGCAATGGCGAAGGATAGGGAAAACCAAAGGCATCGAGCATTGGCTCATCCAGTAAAGCGTAGATACCTGGCTTGATGGCAGAACGCATCCACGAAGGAAACCAACTCAAAAATAAATCGCGTGTAGCTTCCCCAACTTGACGATTTGTATCTGAATAGCGAAAGTTTTGGCGTTCGTAGTCAAGGTTATAGCGCTCCAATTCTTCGTAGGTTTCAGGGATGTTCTGAATCTGCATTTGCTTACCTACTTCTCGCCAGAAGTAAAAAGACGCTAATTTTTCTTGTTCGCACATCAGCCGCCAACCAAACCGCGCATTCCAACGGATAGGCTCGAAAATGAAGGTTGAAAGTACATACAGGAAATCACCGTTGTCAATCTTGAAGCGTCCGTGTAGGGCATTCATGCGTTGCAGGGCTTCTTTGCCGCGATCGCTATCATAGCCCCACTTAATCATCTCTCCAACAATTATTGACGTATCATCGTAGCGTTTTTGCGGACAATGGGTAAATTCTCCTGTCTGATTCAGCAATTTAGAAATACTAGGAACGCAATAAGTTCGCATTAAAGCTACTTCGAGCGATCGCGTCATATCCCAAGGAAACTCATAGCCATTCATCAAGCTATAAATCCGGCAATGATCTTGCACTGGGTCAAGTTGCTGAATTAGGTGAAAATTTTTATAGCGATTGAGAAGCATCTGAAATTTCTCTGTATAAATTCAGTTATTTATTGACATCTAGCAACCGCGAAGTTTCTAAACGACTCATCCACTTCTCTAAATAAACTCGATTACCTTTTTCCTCATTTGGATCTTTAGTGTCCAAAGGATAAGGCATCAGTCCCAAAATCGTTGCTGTTGTCACGCAAAACATCGATTTTTGGAAACTCATACAAATTTGTACCCGCAAATCATCTTCACCCCGAAGACTGCGACGATAAATTTCATGCAAATACTCTGGAAGATAATGACGCATATCTTGCATCAACAAGGTAGGAGGAATACCCGCGCCGCCGATGGGCAAAGGATCGGCGTACAATGCGCCATACTGAAATCGCGTTTGATCTGGGGGAATTTGATAACCTTGGGCGTTGTATGAAACTGTACCGTGGAAAGGAGTTCCCCGGAAGAATACTGCTTCTACATAAGGTATTGCTGTATCTGCTAAGAAAGTCAAACCAACGCTTTTAGGAATGATTTCATAGACTTCACCCCGAATTTTGACGGCGTAGGTAATTGGGTTTGATGCATTTGCCACTAACCCTGCTTTAATATGTTCTACAACTTCGGAAATCGATTTTATTTTGCCTTGGTCGTAGAGGTCTGATAAGCTGAGGAAGATATCAGCCATGACTCGCCAAAATTGACCTAAACCTGTGTAGTAAGCAGAGACACGCAATTGTTCTGTTAAGAAATCTGGAAACAGTTGGTTAATACCCAAAATTAAGGGATTATTTTTAAATTTTCCGGCAATAACGGCTTGCGCTCTTTCTTTAAATTCTGTTGTATCTAAATATGTATCCAGTCCGCCGCCACCATGCCACATCATGGCTTTCATACAATATTCGGCATACTCAAAATTAATTCGATTATGCCACCAGTGGCGGAGTAATTTCTCAACAGAAACCTCTCCATTAAAGTATTTAAAAAATGGGAAAAATATTAAAAACTGATGCTCGGCAATATAGTTAAGATTTTTTGAGTAGGCATCTAAAACCACACCATAGCTTTTAAGAATACCAACTACTTCTAATACATTTTCTGGACTATTGGGGAGTAATGCTTCTCCTTTTTGCAGCCGTTCAATATACTCAGCTAAGGGATTGTGAGCCGCTTTCTTTTTAATAGTTACCATTGCTATCTCTCCAAAAAGTATAGGGACTGGGTACTGGGGATTGGGTACTGGGTATTGGGTATTGGTTACTGGGGATTAGACATTGGGTATTATGTATTCAGAAAAATCTTCCCTAGTCCCTAATTCCTAGTCCCTAGTCCCCAGTCCTCATTCCCTACTCCCTAATCCTTAGCCCCCATTGCTTTCTCCAAGGACACTGCTACTACTACATTTTGGCTATTCACCATTGCTGTAATTGTTGGTTCAGTCCAGCGTGCTAACCAAGCGGGTTGAATGCCGAAAATCACAATCAACACAGCTAAAATTGCAGCTGGGATGCGATCGCTCCAATACACACGTGGTAAGTTAGTAACTTGTGCAGACAAGCGGCCAAAAAAGGCCCGGTCGAGGAGTATTAGAAAGTAAACCGCAGTTAAGCCAGTACCAAGCATTGATAGTAAAGTTTGCACTGGAAAAACTGGGAAACTGCCCCGAAAAATGATGAATTCGGAAATAAACCCTACCATTCCTGGTATCCCAGCACTGGCCATAACTCCCAAAACCATTAGACTACCAATTACAGGCATACCCCGTTCTGGGTTCAGCAATCCTTGAAGAACATCTAAATCTCGGCTGCCGGCTTTTTTATACACAACCCCTACCAGCAAAAACAGCATGGCGGAAATTAAGCCGTGGCTAATCATCTGCATTACAGCACCTAACACGCTTAATGGTGTAGATGCCGCCGTAGCTAACAGCACATAGCCCATGTGTCCAATGGAACTGTATGCTACCATTTTTTTCATATCGGTTTGAGCGATCGCGCAGGATGCACCATACAATACACTTATCACTGCCCAAGTCGCTAACCAAGGAGCCACATAAGCCCAAGCTTCTGGTAACAAGTTCATACCAAACCGCAGTAAGCCGTAAGTTCCCAACTTCAACAACACCCCAGCCAATAGCACGGAAATTGGTGTGGAAGCTTCAACGTGAGCATCTGGCAACCAAGTATGAAAGGGAACTAAGGGAATTTTAATCCCGAAACCGATCAAAATCCCCCCTAGCAGTAAAAGCTGTGTCGCTAAGGGTAAAGTCGTAGGGTTTAATGTTGCTAGTGCAAAGCTAGAGGAACCACTCAGCCAAACCATGCCGAGGAAACTTGCCAAAATCAAGATTCCCGAAACGGCGGTATAAATAAGAAATTTTGTAGCCGCATAACCCCGCTTTTCCCCACCCCAAATAGCTATCAACAGATATAGCGGAATTAATTCTAATTCGTAAAACAGGAAAAATAACAGTAAATCCTGTGCCAGAAATGCTCCAGTCACTCCAGCGCTCAATAATAGGATCAAAGAGTAATAAAATTTCGGGCGCTGTAGAGATTCATCGCTACTGTAGATGGCAATAGAAGTTAACAGTCCATTCAAAACCAGCAGTGGCAAAGATAAACCATCAATTCCGAGGTTATAGTTTAAACCTAAGACATCTATCCAAGGTACAGACTCAGCAAACTGTTGAGTGATTTCCCCCGGATGGAATTGAATTGCTAGTACGATTGTCCACAAGAAAGCGATAATAGCAAAGACCAAAGCCACGCCACGGGCAAATTTACCATTGATACCAGAGGGCGAGAAACCAATTAAAGCTGCACCGATTAACGGCACTAGAATTAAAACACTAAGCATAAGCAGATATGGAATGGGGAATGGGGAATTGGGAATGGGAAAAAACTCTTACCCAATCACAAATGACAAATGACCAATGACAATATCTTTAAAAAGGCAATTTATCTAGTAAACCCGATGACCAGCCGATAAAGAAAACCAGGACGCTGACAACTGCGAGGATGGTCAACATATAGCCCTGAGATTGCCCAGAAATGCTGTACTTTAAAGTTTGTCCGCCAAAAATCGTCGCAAACCCAACTAAGTTTACTAGACCATCGACTAAATAGCGATCGCTCCAAGCAGAAATTCTAGATAGCAGTGCGACTGCACTCACCACCGTTACGCGATAAACTCGGTCAATATAAAAATCATAACCTAATAAGTCTTGCACAAATCTCCACGCCAAGAATCTAGATCGTGACCAAGCTTTGTGCAGATAAACTGTAGAACCGATAACTACTCCCAGCACAGTAGAAGAAAACAACGCTAATGCTACATACCAATTAATACTTTCCCAATCTGGTAGTAAGTACCATTGCTGTAACATCAAAGGTAAAAGCAGAGTCAAGACTGTGAGAGTCACCATCGGGAAGGCCATTTGCCAACCAACTTCTGGCGTGCGTCGGGTCTTTTGTTGCGGTTTTCCCCAGAAGACTAATCTGAATACTCTAGTTAAGTTCAATGCTGTCAAGCCATTGACCAATAATAAAACCCCAATCACCCAAGGGCTAATATTCACGAAACCGTCTGCCCATCCTAGCATTGCCCAGAAGCTTCCCAATGGTAGAAGTGTTACCATCCCCGCCGAACCGACAATAAAGGCGGTGGTGGTGGCTGGCATCCGTGACCAAAGTCCGCCCATTTCTGTTAAGTCTTGGCTTTGGGTAGTTAAGATGACTGAACCGGAACTCATAAATAATAATGCTTTAGCGATCGCATGAGTTAACAGCAACATCAAGGCCACACCCCCTTGCTGCAACCCTACCGCTAAAAACACTAATCCCATGTATGCACTGGTGGAATGAGATAGCGATCGCTTAATGTCAATTTGAGCTATAGATACTAATGTCGCCCCAATTGACGTTACTGTACCCATGATTACCAAAGCATTCAAGGCAACTGGCGACAGTGCTAACAATGGTTGAAATTTATACAGTAAATAAGCGCCACCAGCGACTACCAGCGAGTTTCGCATTACCGAAGCAGGATTGGGCCCTTCCATCGCCTCATCTAACCACAGGTGCAGTGGGAATTGGGCACATTTTCCAGCCGGCCCAGCAATTAACGCCAACCCCAGCAATGTTGATGTGACTGGGCTTAAATTAGCTGTTTGCGCCCATTCATATAAATCCGAAAAGTTCAAACTACCGGACAAGGTGGAAAGTGTCACCACAGCCATCAGCAGCAACAAGTCTCCTACCCGTTTAGTCCAAAACGCATCTCGCGCCGCCGTCACTACTAGCGGTTGAGCATACCAGAATCCCACTAGCAAGTAAGTCGAAAGTGTCAGAACTTCTAAAAGGGCATAGCTGAGAAACAAAGAATCGCTGATTGCTAGACCAGTCAACGCTGCTTCAAAAAATCCTAGCAACGCAAAAAAACGCGCCAGCGACCAGTCCTTTTCCATGTAACCCAGAGCGTAAACTTGTGCCAGTAAGCTTAAACCTGTAATTAAAACTGTTGCCCCAATACTGACTGGTGAGAGTTCCAAGCTAAAAGATAAGTCTAAATCAGCAGCTTTAAACCACGACACCAGTAGATTTTCTGGTTCTCTATCCCAGATATTTTTAAATACAAATAGACTATGGACAAAGGCCACAACAGTTGTCAACAAGTTTATGTATGCCGCAGGTCTTGGCCCTGTTCGCTGAATTATTCCTATTCCCCAGGGCAACGTCAAAATTGCACCTAATAAGCTATATAAAGGCACAAACCAACTTGTTGAAAATAGAAATTGATCCATTTAAATTTACCTTTATGACTCAGCCTTTATTTTAAAAAATCTTTCAAACAATTATTTATTTAAAAAATAAATTTAGTAAAATATCAACATTTTTTTACTATTGTTTAAACTAAACTATCCAAAGTATTTTTACTTTACTTTCCCCTACTAAACTTTGATAAAATATAACTTTACATACGCAAAAGCATTTACTTGCCTTAACCTAACCTCTGTTTTTACATTTGTATTTCTACTTTGAGCAGAGTAATTTATACGATATATTTGAAAAGATTATATACTTTTCACCTAGTCGTTGTACATCCAGCAAAATTCGAGGAAAGATAGATACAGTAAAAGATACAGCCGCCGCTCTTCCCTCACCAGATAGAATTAGTCTTGGTTATGAATGTCGTTTTGTAAATGTGATAAAGAAATTATAAAGCATAAGTGGCTGCTCAAGTAATTCAGTAAACTTTAATTGCTCAAAAGCCTAGATAAATATTTGTTAAGTTTTTTAAAACTTTCTTATCATAAACTATTATAGTAATTTATATTGCCAGGAACGCCAAGCTTTCCTATGCTTAATTTGGAAGTGTTTTCTTAGCTATAAGATCAGGCTCTCCCCGTCAAAAAATTCAAACGACAGTACAGATTGCATTAATTTTGTAGGAGTTCTGCGATGCCAATTGCAGTTGGAATGATTGAAACGAAAGGCTTTCCAGCAGTTGTGGAAGCTGCTGATGCGATGGTGAAAGCCGCCCGTGTCACCTTAGTAGGGTATGAAAAAATTGGTAGCGCTCGCGTCACCGTGATAGTTCGGGGAGATGTATCGGAAGTGCAAGCTTCTGTAGCTGCTGGGGTTGAAGCGGCAAAAAGAGTATTTGGTGGTGAAGTGTTGTCCACTCACATCATTGCTCGTCCTCACGAGAACCTGGAATACGTCTTGCCGATTCGTTACACCGAAGCTGTGGAACAGTTCCGTACCTAAAAGCTGTTTAAACAAAGTAATTAACGCTCTTTGCTTTTTTGAGCATCACTTTTGTCCAAGGCTAAAAACTTTAAATAGGGATTAAAACTAATGTCAATTGCAGTAGGAATGGTTGAAACGCTGGGCTTTCCAGCAGTAGTGGAAGCTGCTGATGCGATGGTGAAAGCTGCTCGTGTGACTCTAGTCGGGTATGAAAAAATCGGCAGTGGTCGAGTTACAGTAATTGTCCGGGGTGACGTTTCGGAAGTGCAAGCTTCCGTAGCCGCAGGTGTTGAATCAGTGAAGCGAGTCAATGGTGGACAAGTGCTGTCTACTCACATCATTGCTCGTCCTCACGAAAACTTGGAATACGTCCTACCAATTCGTTATACAGAAGACGTAGAGCAATTCCGGGAAAATGTGAACGCAATTCGTCCTTTCGGTAGAAGACCGTAATTTTTAATGCAAGTCGCTAAAGTTCGCGGCACAGTAGTTAGCACCCAAAAAGATCCAAGTCTCAGAGGTGTGAAACTACTGTTGTTACAATTTGTAGATGAAGACGGAAACATCCTCCCACAATATGAGGTAGCAGCAGATAGTGTGGGAGCAGGTGTAGATGAGTGGGTACTTGTCAGTCGTGGCAGTGTTGCTCGTCAAGTTATTGGCAACGAACAGCGACCACTAGATGCAGTGGTAGTGGCGATCATAGATACAATTTATGTTGAAGATCGCATGATTTACAGCAAAAAAGATCAATATCGATAGTCATTTAGTCATTGGTCATTGGTCATTGGTCATTAGTGAACAACAAAGGACAAATGACAACGGACAAATGACTTATGACAATATAGGAGGAATCTCGCAATGGCAGTCCGCAGCACGGCAGCACCCCCAACTCCGTGGTCAAGGAATTTAGCTGAACCCAAAATCCATCAAACTGCTTTTGTACATTCATTCTCCAATCTGATTGGGGATGTACGAATAGGTGCAAATGTAATCGTTGCTCCGGGGACTACGATTAGAGCGGATGAAGGCACACCTTTTTATCTTGGTGAAAACACTAATATTCAAGATGGTGTGGTCATTCATGGGTTAGAGCAAGGTCGAGTAATTGGTGATGACCAAGAGAAATACTCGGTATGGGTAGGTAAAAATGCTTGCATTACCCACATGGCTCTAATTCACGGGCCAGCTTATGTAGGCGATAATTCCTTCATTGGCTTTCGCTCTACAGTGTTTAATGCCAGGGTAGGTGCAGGTTGCATCGTGATGATGCACGCTTTGATTCAAGACGTAGAAATTCCCCCAGGTAAATATGTACCTTCGGGAGCGGTAATTACTAGCCAGCAGCAAGCTGACCGCTTGCCAGATGTGCAAGATCAAGATAAGGAATTTGCTCATCATGTGGTTGGGATTAATCAGGCGCTACGAGCTGGTTATCTTTGTGCTGCGGATAGCAAATGTATAGCACCCATTCGGGATGAGAACGCTAAATCTTATACAGGTAATGGTATTACTGTTTTAGAGTTGGAAAGGAGTAGTGAAGTGGCGAGCAATAGCTTGGGTGCAGAAACAATAGAGCAGTTGCGCTATCTATTGGAACAAGGGTATAAAATTGGTACAGAACACGTAGACCAGAGACGGTTCCGCACGGGTTCTTGGACTAGTTGCCAACCAATTGAACCGAGATCCATCGGTGAAGCGATCGCAGCATTAGAAAGCTGTGTAAGTGACCATAGCGGCGAATATGTCCGCCTGTTTGGTATTGACAAAGATAGACGACGTGTGTTAGAAAGCATCATCCAACGCCCGGATGGTGATTTTAAACCAGCTACCAATTTTAAGGCTCCGGCTAGTAGTCATAGCAATGGCAGCTACAGCAGTAATGGTAATGGTAACGGTAACGGCTCTAGCAGTGGCAAAGTCAATGGCGAAACTGTAGAGCAAATCCGCCAACTTTTGGCAGGTGGTTACAAAATTGGCATGGAACACGTAGACGAGCGCCGTTTCCGTACTGGTTCCTGGACTAGCTGCAAGCCAATTGAAGCAACTTCCATAAATCAAGTAATTTCCGGCTTGGAAGAATGTATACAAAGCCATCAAGGCGAGTATGTGCGTTTAATCGGCATTGATACCAAAGCTAAACGGCGGGTATTAGAAACGATTATCCAACGTCCAAATGGTCAAGTAGCCTCCTCTGGTAGTCAGAAATCATCATTTACTAGCAGCAGTGGAGGCTCTGGAAGTGCTACGGCAACAGCTACCAGTAACCGTTTGAGTACTGAAGTAGTAGACCAACTCCGGCAATTATTGGCTGGTGGGTATAAGATTAGCCTTGAACACGTAGACGAACGACGGTTCCGTACAGGTTCCTGGACTAGTACCGGTCAAATTCAAGCCTCCTCAGAAAGAGAAGCGATCGCAGCCGTAGAAGGGCACCTTGGTGAATACCAAGGGAAATATGTGCGCTTAATTGGTATTGACCCCAAAGCCAAGCGTCGGGTATTAGAAACGATTATCCAACGTCCAAATGACCAAGTAGCCTCCTCTGGCAGTCAGAAATCATTTACTAGCAGTGCGCCTTCTGCTACAGCTACAGCAACAGCTACCAGTACCCGCTTGAGTGCTGAAGTTGTAGGCCAACTCCGACAATTATTGGCTGGCGGCTCTAAAATTAGCCTTGAACACGTAGACCAACGGCGGTTCCGTACAGGTTCCTGGACGAGTACCGGTCAGATCCAAGCCTCCTCAGAAAGAGAAGCGATCGCCGCCGTAGAAGCACACCTTGGCGAATACCAAGGTGAATATGTGCGCTTAATTGGTATTGACCCCAAAGCCAAGCGTCGGGTATTAGAAACGATTATCCAAAGACCATAGCAGGTACTGAGGAATGGGGAATAGGGAATGGGAAATAGGGAGTGGGGAATAGGGAATGGGGCATTGGGCATTAATCAATAATTCTGCCTCCCTTGCCTCCCCTGCTCCCCCTGCCTCCTCTGCTCCCCCTGCTCTCCCTCCCCTGCTCCCCCTACCTCCCCTGCTCCTCATCCCCACTCCGGCTTCCGAGGTTAAAATTTTCATGTCTGTGCTGTCACTGCGCCTCAGCAATAATTTTGATTCTTACATTAGTGGTGAGGTGACTATTCATCCAAGCGCAGTACTTGCACCTGGGGTGATCCTTCAAGCGGCTGAAAACAGCAAGATCATCATTGGGCCAGGGGTCTGTATTGGCATGGGAGCCATTCTCCAAGTCCATGAAGGAACCCTAGAGGTAGAAGCGGGGGCAAACCTGGGAGCCGGTTTTTTGATGGTTGGCAAGGGCAAAATTGGAGCAAATGCTTGCATTGGTTCAGCAACAACAGTTTTTAACTATTCAGTTGAACCTGGACAAGTAGTTCCACCTGGATCGATTTTAGGAGACACCAGTCGGCAAATTGCTCAAACAAAGCAGCCGGAACCATCCACGAATAACCCTACGGCTACAAGTGCGCCACCGCAGAAGGAAGAAGAAAATGGCTCAGGAGAAGTTAAGGAAAAGGTAACTTCCTCAACTAACTTCTCAGCTGCGGCTTTTGTGGATTTCAAACAAAATAAGTCGATTTCTTACTTTAAATCTCCCGCCACTCCTGAAAGTCAGCCTTCTACCGTGGAGGAACCAGCCAAGGATGCTGAACCCCCCTTGCAAGAACCCACCCAAGAGCCTACAAAACCTGACTCAGACCCCAATCAGCTAACTACAGAATCCCCTAACGGTTTCGGGACTCAGATTTATGGACAAGGGAGCATAAGCAGACTGTTGACTACATTGTTTCCTCATAGACAATCCTTAAGCAACCCAAACTCTGACGATTAGTCCGAGTAAGTGTTAATTGTAAGTTGTAGGCTTTGTGATTATCTGGGAAAGTTCAAATGGAAACATCTAATCAACGGTCTATGAAAGCCATCGAAGGAACGAGTCATCGAGACACCTTCCAGGATACTGCTTTAGGTTTAGTTTCTACCCGCAGCTTTCCAGCAATAGTTGGGACGGCGGATATGATGCTGAAATCAGCAGGAGTTCACCTAGTTGGGTATGAAAAAATAGGTGGCGGATATTGTACTGCGATCGTCCGGGGTGGAATTGCTGACGTGCGTCTAGCTGTAGAATCTGGTGTGCAAACAGCTGAACAGTTTGGTCAGTTAGTTTCTAGCTTAGTGATTCCTCGGCCTTATCCTAATTTAGATATAGTACTTCCCATCACAACCCGTTTTACTAAATTGATGGAAGAGGGTAATTCTAGCCGTCTGAGTAATCAAGCAATTGGTTTGGTAGAAACGCGAGGATTTCCAGCGATGGTAGGTGCGTGTGATGCCATGCTCAAAGCTGCTGATGTTCATTTAGCAGCCTACGAAAAAATTGGTGGGGGTTTGTGTACAGCCATTATTCGTGGTTCCGTAGCAAATGTGGCGGTAGCAGTGGAAGCGGGAATGTTTGAAGCAGAACGCATTGGAGAATTAAATGCAGTGATGGTAATTCCGCGACCACTAGACGAAATGGAGCAAACTTTACCATTAGCAAGCTGCTGGATAGAAACACAGCAGCCTTTAAACTTGCCAGTAAATATTAAAGAACAAGTTGCCGAAATAGAAGTGCTAAGATTACCAGATTTAACTAAGCTACCTACAAAAATTGCAGAAGTTGTAGAAGAATTATGGAATGATGAATGATGATAGATGAATTTGGGAAAATCATCATTCATCGGGAAGTGGAAGGGATCTTACGCTTTTCTTGTTGTTTTGATAATAACTTCTTCAATCTATAAATAAAATACCTTTATTTTAATAGAGATAATAGAGTTTTATCTATAATAAAACTCGTAAATTTCTATTGGTATTGCTATACCATTTGCAACTGTTCAGTTAATACTAGTTTTATATCGATGAATAACTATATAGAGGAGAACCACCTTTGAAACAAGCGACGCTGCACCAGTTAAAGGTATTCGAGGCTGCGGCACGGCACAGTAGCTTTACGCGGGCTGCTGAGGAATTGTTTCTCACCCAACCTACCGTTTCTATGCAGATTAAGCAACTCACAAAATCGGTAGGGTTGCCATTATTTGAGCAAGTAGGAAAGCGGTTGTATCTCACCGAGGCAGGACGAGAATTATTTGCCACTTGTCGGCAGATTTTTGAAAATATAGCCCAGTATGAAATGAAGGTGGCAGATTTAAAAGGGCTAAAACAGGGCCAATTACGCTTGGCAGTGATTACAACAGCAAAATATTTTATCCCACGTTTGTTAGGGCCGTTTTGCGAACTTTATCCAGGGATTGATATCTCTCTGCAAGTAACCAATCACGAGCAAATTTTGGAACGGATGAGTCAAAATCTGGACGACTTATATATTATGAGTCAAGTTCCAGACAATATGGATGTGACTTGTGAACCATTTTTAGAAAATCCTTTGATAGTATTTGCACCACTTAATCATCCATTATCCAAGGAAAAAAATATTCCGATCCAACGCCTGTCTAACCAACCTTTTATTATGCGAGAACCAGGTTCAGGAACTCGTCGTGCCGTCCAAAGCCTATTTGAAGAACAAGGGGTGACAGTAAAAGTCAAGCTGGAATTGGGAAGTAACGAAGCAATCAAACAAGCGATCGCAGGTGGTTTAGGAATTTCGGTTTTATCTCGTCATACTTTACTATTAGACGCTTCAGATTTTAGCATTTTAGATGTCCAACACTTCCCCATTCAGCGACATTGGTACATGGTTTACCCCGCAGGCAAGCAGCTATCTATCGTCGCTCGTGCCTATTATGACTATCTCCTGGCTGCGGCAAGGAATTTTGTAGATCAAAACACTGAAACCACTTCTAGTACATTTGAACCAACTCACGGGTAATTCATAATTACGAATTACGAATTACGAATTACCCAAAGGGGTTGACTCTTAGACCGGCAACCATTGACAATTAACCAGCAGAATCAATTAAAAATGGGGGAAAACTGGCAATGGTTAACCCGGAAATACCATCTTGGCGCAAAACAGTACAAAGCGAGATTGTAGCTGTTACAGTTTATGCTGACAGAGCATTGGTTACACGGCGGGGTGTAGTTGATTTAACAGGAACTGAACAGGAATTAGTAATTACCTCAGTGCCAGAGACTCTAGAAACTGAGTCTATCAGGGTTAGCGGTACAGGGACAGTGGGAGTGCGTTTGATGGGAGTGAGTAGCGATCGCATTTACACCACTGAACCAGTGGCAGAGCGAGTTGCACATTTAACAAGGCAAATTGAGCAGTTAGAAGCAGAAAAACGCCACCTCCAAGCCCAAGTCGATGCTTTAGTATTACAATCTAGTTTCATCGCCGGGTTACGTGAAAAAACAGAGGAACCTTTTGCCCAAAGTTTGTCTCGGAAAAATCTTAGTCTGAGCGAAACTTTGGATTTTTTGAACTTTCTAGGAAGCCAGTATAGTGAATATGCGATCGCATCTGGAGAATGCAAAACCCAACAGCAGGAATTAGATAAAGAACTGCAAGCACTCCGCGCCTCGTTGCAAAAAATTCAAACACCCCATCCCAAAGAGAGTTTGAGCATAGTTGTAGGAGTTGAAGTCGCAGGTGAAGGCGAATTTGAATTAGAGGTGTCTTACATAGTAAATCGCGCCAGTTGGACTCCGCTTTATGACTTGCGCTTTAACACTACCAGCGATATTGTGCATCTGGGCTACCTTGCAGAAATCACTCAAAGTAGTGGCGAAGATTGGATTGGTGCAAATCTCACCCTTTCTACCGCTAAACCGGGATTAGGTACTCTCCCACCTAAACTTGAACCCTGGTATATTGATGCGCCACGTCCACAAATGTTACGACAACGACGATTTGCTGCTCAACCACCACTGCTGCCTAGCATAGCAGAACCGCCTGCTTCTGCTGCCAGAGCAGATTGGCAAGAAGAAGACCAAGGTGCAGATGATGTTCTTATCCCAGCAGAAACCGTTACAGCAGAAGTATCCAAAGAAGGGAGTGTAGTTACCTTTAAATTGAATGGTGGCGGTAACATTCCCAGTGATGGCGCACCCCATAAAACGACAATTTTTAATGACGATTATCCTTGTAACTTTGATTATGTGGCAATGCCGCGTTTGGTAAGTTTTGCTTATCTGCAAGCAAATGTAAAAAATAATCCCAATGGTGCGACTTTGTTACCAGGAAAAGCGAATATTTTCCGCAACAATGTTTTTATCGGGACAACTCAGTTAGAGAATATTGCACCAGGACAAGAATTCAAACTGAATTTAGGGATGGATGAAGGTTTGAAAATTGAGCGCGATTTAGTTGAACGCCTGGTAGACAAAAGATTGATTAGCAACCAGCGCCGGGTTACTTATAGTTATCGGTTGATAATTACTAACTTACTCGACAAAGAAGTAAATCTGAAAGTAACTGAACAATTGCCAGTTAGCCGCAACGAGCAAATTAAAGTGCGCCTCAGCCGTAGTAACCCACAAATTCAACTAGGTGAAATGGGCATTTTGGAATGGCAGTTAACGCTTCCAGCACAGGAAAAAAGAGATATATATTACCAGTTCAATGTTGAACATCCGCCTGAGTTAATGGTTGTTGGGTTAGATATTTAGAATTCACGTGAACCTTAGACAAACATTAGACAAACATTATAGTAACCTGAGTTCAGGATAATAAATCCTCAAAAGCCTTGCTTCTTCTTATAATTACAGCAAGTTGCAAGTGTAATAATTTGAGTTTGAAAAAGTGAATACGACAAAATACTACATTTCTTTTGCCAAAGGTTTCTTGTAATTAAAGAATTGGAACCTCTGTTTCTATTAATTGCTAGTTTTTAACAGCACAGTTATTTTATGTATAAAAGTTCGTATTAACGTTATCTTAATAATTCCTTAAAGGCAAACTTTTACTATTTATTAGGTTTCTGAAGTTTTGCTGACAGTATACTAATGAAATTATCAAGACGTAACTTCTTTACATTGGCTGGTGCGAGTGCTGTCGGTGTTACAATGCTTTCTCCTCTGGAAGCCTTATATGCAAGACGTGCTAATGGTCAAGTTGCCAACGGCATTGGTTTTGGTCCTCTAGCGCCTAAGCTAGCCGAAAATGCAGATGAACTCCAAGGTGTCATTCTGAGTGGTATTGACTTAGGCAATACTCCCATTTTGCAGCTTCCTCCTGGCTTTAATTACACAGCGATCTCAGTAAGAGGTCAGGCAATGAATGATGGTGGTACTGTGCCTGCGGCTCATGATGGCATGGCTGCATTCCAGGGTCCTAAGAACACTACAATTCTGGTGCGGAATCATGAAATAAGTGCTTTGGGTTCTAACCCAGTTCGTGTACCTACAGCAAAACTATACGATCGCCTGGGTGGTGGCACGACAAACATCTTGGTTGGACCCGACCGCCGGGTAATCAAGCATTTTGCTTCTCTGGGCGGCACAATTCGTAACTGTGCAGGTGGTACAACTCCTTGGGGTACCTGGATTACCTGTGAAGAGGACGTAACGCTTCCTTCATCTGGTGGAGCAACCAAAAGGCATGGCTATAATTTTGAAGTGCCAGCGACAGACGAAATTCAGGTTACTGACCCAGTGCCTCTGGTTGCTATGGGACGTTTTAACCATGAAGCTGTTGCTGTTGATCCGGCAACTGGATGGGTCTATCAAACCGAAGACAGGGGCGATAGCTGTTTCTATAGATTCCGCCCTAACCAGCAAGGTAACTTGCAAAGCGGTGGCGTGCTTGAGGCGCTTGTCATTGTAGGCGCACCTGCGGATACGCGCAAAGACTACCTCCGCTATAAGAATATAGCGTTGTCAACGACCTGGGTTCCGATTAACAACGTTGATCCCAACACCGATAATGGTTCTGCTTCAGTGCGGGGGCAAGCCCAGGCAAGGGGTGCTGCAATCTTTGCGCGGGGTGAAGGTGCTTGGTATAGCAATGGCGCGATCTACTTTACCTGTACCAGTGGTGGTGACGCTGGTTTTGGTCAAGTTTTTGCTTACAATCCCAGCAACGGCACATTGACTTTAGTCGTTGAGTCTCCTGGAGAAAGTGTACTAGACTTCCCTGATAACATTACAGTTGCTCCTTTTGGGGATCTTATTCTTTGTGAAGATGGAGGCGGAGACAGTTATATTGTCGGCGTTAATCAAAGCGGCGAGCTGTATCAGTTTGCAAAAAACAATATCAATGACAGTGAATATGCAGGAGCCTGCTTTTCACCTGATGGCCGCACAATGTTTGTCAATCTCCAATCCCCTGGAATTACCTGTGCGATTTGGGGCCCTTGGAGCAGAAACCGAGCATAAAGTTAATTACATCTAAATGATTTGATCACTTACATGGGTACTCCAGTTAATTCTTGGAGTAGCCCTGTTTTTAGTATTTACTCAAGATATCTTTCGTATACCAGATTACTTGTAGTTTTTTTATGTACAGGGTTTCATTTGTTTGATGGTGAATATTAACCAGTGGAACCCAATCCATAAGGGTGGTTGTGAAGTCAACAGCTAGGTTTATATTTAGGTGCTTATCAAGAAAAGTTATGCTTTTTTACGCCTGAAGGAGAACTAGTTTCAACACTCGAAGAAGTTGCATAACAGGCTGAACAAGAAAAGCAACGCGCTAACCAAGAGAAATAAAGCAGCGATCGCTTGGCAGCAAAACTGCGAGAATTAAATATAGATCCAGATACTATTTAAGCTCCTCGCTGTCTTGCTTGTGCCTGTTGGTGCAAATGCTATGGATCTTCAGGAAAAACCCATTTTGGCGGTTCAGTCATTTTTTTACGCAGGCGTTCTTGTGCCAACTCCAACATTTTGTCTAAGGGAGTCTCTTCAATAAATTTTGCAGCGGCCTCTCTAAACTCGATGTTGGGGCATTTATCCCCTAAAACACATCCGTTAACACAGGCTACAGCACAGTTAATCTTTTGCTCCACAGTAAATTCCTCTCTCTAAAACTTATAAGTTATAAAGTTGTGAGTTCTAATATTCACCCCTAACTCTTTACTATCAGGCATTAACCTCTAGGTAAATTTTACCTTGCCAGTTGCTATCCTATTAGTCTAAACACCTACCATTTAGAAAGTTATCAGTTATGAGTTATGATTTTGACTCCTAATTTCTCACTCTTATGAAGGGCACTCATGTCAGAAGTTTTTGCTACTACTGGAACTATCGCTGCGATCGCAACTGCTGTTGTCCCCCAACAGGGTAGTGTTGGTATTGTGCGGGTGTCAGGTTCTGAAGCAATGGCTCTAGCCCAAACTCTCTTTCATGCACCAGGGCGACAAGTTTGGGAAACTCACCAGATTCTCTACGGTTATATTCGTCATCCCCAAACCCAACAATTGGTAGATGAAGCCCTATTGCTGATTATGAAAGCACCTCGTTCTTACACCCGTGAAGATGTGGTGGAATTCCATTGCCACGGGGGAATAATGGCAGTACAGCAGGTATTACAACTGTGTTTGGAAAACGGTGCAAGACTAGCTCAACCAGGAGAATTTACTCTCCGCGCCTTTTTGAATGGGCGATTGGATTTAACTCAAGCCGAAGGTATTGCTGATTTAGTGGGAGCTAAATCACCTCAAGCTGCCCAAACTGCCTTAGCTGGTTTACAGGGAAAATTAGCTCATCCAATCCGGCAGTTACGCGCTAACTGTCTAGATATTTTGGCAGAAATCGAAGCTCGAATCGATTTTGAGGAAGACTTACCGCCGTTGGATGATAAAGCAATAATATCAGAAATCGAGAAAATTGCCGCCGAAATAACAAGATTATTGGCAACTAAAGACAAAGGTGAGTTGCTACGCACAGGTTTAAAAGTGGCAATTGTTGGGCGGCCAAATGTGGGTAAGTCGAGCTTATTGAACGCTTGGAGCCGGAGCGATCGCGCGATCGTCACAGACTTACCTGGTACAACCCGCGATGTGGTGGAATCCCAGCTAGTTGTCGGGGGAATTCCCGTACAAGTGCTAGATACAGCCGGGATTCGGGAAACAACAGATCAAGTGGAAAAAATTGGCGTAGAGCGATCGCGTCGTGCCGCCAATGCAGCTGATTTAGTCTTGCTTACCATCGATGCTTCAGCAGGTTGGACAGAAGGCGATCAAGAAATTTACGAACAAGTACAACACCGTCCAGTAATTCTAGTCATTAACAAAATCGACTTAGTAGAAGAAAGCGAAAGAAAAACTCTTCAATCTCAAATACCCAATCTAAAATCTAAAATTCTCACAGCAGCAGCCCAAAATCAAGGTATTGATGCTTTAGAAGTAGCAATTTTAGAGCTAGTCAAAGCAGAAAGAGTCCAAGCTGCTGACATGGATTTAGCCATTAATCAAAGGCAAGCAGCAGCTTTAACTCAAGCTAAAATATCTTTGGAACAAGTACAAACAACAATTGTCCAGCAGCTCCCTCTAGATTTTTGGACAATTGACTTACGCGGTGCAATTCAAGCACTGGGAGAGATTACTGGGGAAGAGGTAACAGAATCAGTTTTGGATAGGATTTTTAGCAAGTTTTGCATTGGTAAATAAACCCCAACTATCCTGTTTTTACTAATCTTAGTAGTTTGGGTGAAGCGAATAAAACCCCAATATCTATCCTAATTATTAAGTTTTAATATTATTAAACCATAAAATTTTATGTCTTTAAACGATGAAATCAATTCTGTAAACGCATTGATTGTGGGAGCCAGCCAAGGTATTGGTTTTGGTTTTGTAAAAAGATTGCTACAGGATGAGAAAATAGCTAAAGTTTTTGCAACTTCTCGTCAGCTAGAATTAGCCCCCGATTTAATATCTTTTGCAGATGAACATTCTGAGCGATTAATTTGTTTAGAGATGGATATTACTGACGAGTTACAGATTGTTGAAACTATTCAAAAAATACATACCCAAGTTGACAAACTGCATTTGGTAGTCAACTGTGTAGGACTGTTGCATGAAGATACTTTGCAACCTGAAAAAAGCTTAAGACAGATAAATTCAGAAAACTTGCTGCGCTACTTTCAGATAAATAGTATTGGTGCTGTCTTGCTAGCTAAACATCTATTGCCTCTGTTGCGTCATGGAGAACGCAGTGTGTTTGCTAGTATTTCTGCTAAATTGGGCAGTATTGGTGATAACCAACTCGGTGGATGGTATGGCTATCGCGCTTCTAAAACAGCACTCAATATGTTGATGCGAACTGCGGCAATTGAGTATAAAAGAAGTTGTCCTAAAGCATTAATAGTGACATTACATCCTGGTACAACTGATACACGCCTTTCCCGTCCTTTCCAAGGAAATGTACCTGCGGAAAAATTATTCACAGTGGAACGCACCGTTACCCAATTATTGACTGTCATCGAACAACTTCAAGAAGGCGATAGTGGGCAGTTTTTATCGTGGGATGGAAGCAGATTGCCTTGGTAACTGCGTTACGCTGGTGCTAGTGAAACTCACATTACTTGTAACCAAAGCCTATGAAGTTTTTTGTGCCAGCAGCCAAGGATGATATCAAAGCAGAGCAAGTGTATAGTGCTTTTGCTCGGTCTGTCAAAGCACCAATAACCGAAAAGCGTATTTGGAAGTTACAGTGGCGCGATCGCGAAATTGATATGGAATGCGAGGTAGGTAAACCCTTACCATCCTCTTATCAAACTGGGAAAGAGCTAGTTATGGCAATCTTTGAGTGCGAAAACCTTTATAAAATTTGTACTCTTACCCGTGGAGGAGTAAAGGGAGAACCTATCTTGGTTGGCAAAAACTCTGTATCCTCAGCAACATATTTTTCAGATAATGTACATAACTGACTTTGCATATTACATAGAGCAGAAAGCGTATCAGTATTGGCGTAGTTTTTTAAAAGATATATTTATGTAGGTTGGGTGGAGTGAAACGCAACCCAACATTACCACCAAATTTTATGTTGGGTTACACGATCGCTGCACCCAACCTTGTATCTTAGAAATAGTAGTAAGTGGGCGTAAATAATTGTCGTTGGGATAAGGTAATAGGCAATAGGCAATAGGTATAAGGATTTTAGCTAGTTCATTTTTCTTTACAGTCAAGAGGTTAAAGAGGAATTTCTTAAGCAAAATTTTTATCCACCTTGAAAGTGCTAGTTCTAGATTTTATTAAAATTTTATACAAGTAAGTATCTTAACGCAATTTGAACTCAGTGTTTAAGATACGTATTTATGCTGTCGATATTGTATTTTTTGATAGATATTATGAAAATATGCACTGATACAGGATAAAGCTGAGTCATCAGGTAACTTCTTTATGTTTTACCGTCTAGCGTTAATCTCTAGCCTGGTGCTGGCAAGTGCATTCACTCTAAATCAAGCTGCGATCGCTCAAAGTGCAGATGTTCCTTTCAGTGGAACAGTTCCAGCTGAAGCTACCTTTAATGCTCCTGCGCCTGGCACTGCTGAACCAACTATTTCTAGCAGTTCTGGTGGAATTCCGACAAAGTTTGAATCACAAACTCCTGCGACTATGGGTGTGCAAACTAGCACGCCTGCCACCATCTCTGTTTCACCCCCCAGATTTGTATCTGGCCCTAGTGCCGATCCTTCTGGAACAACGCACATCGGATTTTTAAAATTTGGTTCGACTAACCTTCGCAGTGATGTCGGCGGTGGGAGTGCAACTTTACCAGCAGGTAATACCAATTTAGAGGTGGGTTTGCTCATAGAGCGACCTGTAGCATTTACACCAGGCATTTATACTTACGTTGTTACCTTAACGATCGCACCATAGCTGTTTTCTGCAACCCTTATTTATTTGAGAAGGATTTAAAAATGATTCGTCGTTCTTTATTAACCGTTGCTTTGATAATTGTTGGTTCTGCTGCTCTTGCACCCAAAACAATTGCACAAACGGCTGATGTGCCCTTTACAGTAAATGTCGGTGGTGTCTGCAACTTCGATCAAATTATCCCTGGTAAATTAGGACTCAACCAGCAGACTAACCCAACTTCACTAGCGGGAGGATATCCTGGAGGACAATTTGGTAAGGTTTTTGTTAGCTGTAACCAAGGTGCCAGAGTGAGTATATCTAAGCCACAGCAGACCGGAGGCCCTAGTTTTACACCCATTAACTCTAATGGCTATATCAATTCACCTTTTGGCAGTACTAGTTCTCAGGGTGGTAGTCCTGTGTTGCTGCCCTCTGGTAGCGGTTTGCCTTTGGATATAGACATGATAGTAGATAAGGGCAGTCCCCTTGTTCCTGGAAACTACAGCTATGTAACAACATTGACTATCGTGCCATAGTCTAAAATTTTTCCAGTTTTCCTTCAATTTGGTTGAGAAAAATAGTTATTGAATATCTTGTCGTTAAAGAGTAAATCTTCAAGCGGCAAGATATTTTTCTCATGACCAATAGATAAAATAAATCTCCTTTTGGGAACTATAAATCAGAAATTAACTTTACAATCCTGCCATAGTTATAAATATGCTCAAGAGTAATTGGCGCTCTCTAGCTGCTGTTAGTGCTGGCTTATTCGCCCTAGTTTTGTTTCCTGCTGCTGCTAAAGCACAAATGAGCGTTTCTCCGCTAGTGATTGAAGCCAAAGCGGAACGCGGACAAGCCCAAGGAATGATTACAATTTCCAATACTAGCAAAACCCCTTCTCGCATTCGCATCTATGCTGAACCTTTTACTTATAGCCGCGATACAGGGTTTCAAACCTTATCCTCTAGTCCCAGTGACTTGACGAAATATCTGCAATTCTCACCGCGTGAGTTGACTGTCAAACCAGGAGAAGTTCGCCGGGTACGCCTCATCAGTCGCTTGGCTCCTAATTTACCAGATGGCGAATATCGAGCGGTCGTATTTAATGAAACTCTTACTGAATCGAAAGATGCTGCTGGTAATAATATTACTTTACTAGCACGAATTGGCGTAACATTCTATGTCAGAAAAGGCAATCTTTCTCCCCAACTAGCAATTGATAGTGCCAGTTTTAACCCAGAGCAAAAACAAATTCAACTTTTAGTTCGCAATAGTGGTCAAGCAACTGTTCTCCCCAGTTTAAATTGGACGTTACGCCAAGGGCAAACTGTTGTCAAAACTGGGCAGATAGATACTAATGCTGTAGTGGCAAATAGCGATCGCAATTTTTTATTAAATTACCCCAATAAAGACCAACCAGCCTTGAATCCTGGTCAATATCAGCTAAGTGGTGAGTTATTCTGGGGTGAAGACAATAATAAAAGTAAGTTGCCCTTCAATGTAAATATTACTATTCCTAGACAAACAGCTGCATCACAGAAAAAATAGCTTGTGTAATAATTCGTAATTCTTAATTAAAAAATCAGATTAAAGATGCCAGATTTAATCTGATTTTGGAGAATTGGTATTACTGTAAAATACAGCATTAATATCGATAATTTTATTTGATGCTTGGGAATTATATGTTGGTAGAGATGTTGCAATGTAATGTCTCTATTTCTGTAGGAAATTTTACTGAGAAGTTAAAAATTTGTGCAACTTCGGTTATTAATTAGAGGCAGATGTCTGCTAGCTGCGATCGCTCTTATCTATCAAATTATTATCATCCCAGCTAAGGCAGATACGCCTGCATCAAATCCACAAACACCTACAAGTACCCAATTAGCTAAGGATTCCGAATTTAAAGTTTTTCCCGTAGGATTGAATGTCGGCAACCGCAATGTCAATTCTAGCGTTTTGGTACGTGGTCAAGAAGATGGTTCCCAAGCAATTGATTTTCAAAATTGGCTATTACCCTATGATGCCGTCGTTCAAGGGTTGAAATTAAATGTTACCACTTTACCAGACGGTCAATTAGAAGTGCGATCGCTTAGTGTTGTGACTCGCATCAACCCAACAAAACTTCGCACCGATCCAGAATTAGGATTAGTTTTTACAATTCAAGATTTACATACTTTCTTTGGTATAGGGGCAAAATTTGACATCAATGAATACGCCATTATTTTAGATGTTACAGGCGTAGATAAATCTAGCGGCATAGCAGAAACAGAAACTCCAATTCAACTAGAAGGATTACCACACATTACACCTAAAAAGTTTAGTGTTGCGGCAATTGAACAGAAGGTAAATGCTAGCGGTGGTGCTACAAGATCAACAAGTTATCGAGGTGATTTACTGGCTGTTGGTAGTGCTTTCGGTGGTTCGTGGTTCATCCGCACCGATCAACCAAATTTACAAAATTCACAAACTTGGAATATTGCTGAAGCGCAATTTCTGCGACAAACTAATTCAGCTGATTATTTTGTGGGTTCCCAGCCAACTTTTTGGCAAACTCAAGGAACAGGAGACTATTGGGGTTTTACATCCATTCAACGACAGGGGTTTGTACCACCTCAACCTTTTGGTGGTGGTTCTTCTGATCCTCGCCAACGTTTACAAGCAGATGCTATTGGACGCACAATTGCTGGTAAGGCTGAACCAGGTACATTAGTGCGCTTAGTACAAGGTTTTAGCGATCGCATCATTGCCGAAATTTTAATTGATTCTTCTGGCATTTACCGCTTTGAAAATATTAAAAGTCAAAATCAATTTTTGGCAAATAATTATCGCGTCTTGCTGTATCCCCAAGGGCGACTCACCGCCCAACCAGAAATTCAACAGGCTAATTTTTCTACAGTTCCAGGACAATTACCAGCAGGTGCTTCAGGATTAATCGTTTCTGGCGGGTTGCGACGGGATTCTTTGGGAAATCAAAGTCTGTTGGGCAACTTTTCTGACTTTCGGGGAGGAATTGCTGGACGTTGGGGTTTATCGGAAAATCTGACAGTAGGCTTAGGTGGAGTATATGACGAATCGCCTAAAGCCTTAGCAGAATTATTTTGGCGTGCTAGAAACTTACCTTTGCAGGTAGCAGTTTCAGCACTGACGGGTAATAAGTGGGATGTGAATACAGATATTCGCTACGATCCAGCGTCTAACTTGAGTGCTATATTTACCAGCGATCGCTTATCTAGCCGTTTTAATCTAGATTGGCGAGTTTTGCCTCAATTCACTTTATTCGCCAGTACTGACACGGGTGATGCGACATCTAGCGGAATGCAATTTAACTTGAGTGGCAAAGATGCCTTTACCTTTGCCCGTGTCAGCTTAGATACTAAAAACCGTCTGCGCTGGAATTTGCTGCAACGTCTTGGGAAACTAGAATTAACGCAACGCGGTAACGAAATCAGTACTTTGTCGGAACTGAATTACAACTTATCTAAAAACCGTTTTTCTAGTAGTGGCAACTCACTGCTGTTAAATTATGAAACACAGAATCAAAATCGTAGCGACAGCTTGCTAAGTGTGAGTTGGCGCTATCGTTCACAACAACAGGCGATTGATGGTAGCTATCAGTGGGAAGCACAGTTAGGTTATGGCGTTGGTTCTCAGGGTAATGGAATACTAGCCACATTATCAACAACAGTTTTACCCGGTTTGCTATTACGGGCGCGTTATCAAGGTGTATCGCCGAGTTCTGATGAAGCAACTTTCAGCATAGATTTAGCTTCTAGTCTGAATTTACAAGGGGGTATTAGTCCAGGCGATCGCCGTTCTAATTACTTTCGTACACAAGGCGGAGTGTTGATTAAGCCATTTTTTGACCGGAACAATAATGGTAAACAGGATAGAGGCGAAGAAGTTTATACAGATAATGCTGATTTGTTATTGACTTTGAACAATAAACCCCTTAAGTTATTTTCGCCACAAATTCAGGGCAATCGCACTTTAGTAAGAATGCCTCCTGGTATTTATCGCCTCGACCTCGATCCAGCAGGTTTACCCCCTGATTGGCAGCCTATGGTTGAGTCTGTAGCTGTTGATGTAGTTGCTGGGAGTTACACCCCTGTGATGATTCCGTTAATTCGTTCTTACGCGCGATCGGGGGTAGTCACAAATACTCAAGGTCAAGCGATCGCAGGCGCACGGGTAGAAGCAATACAACCAGATCAAGCAACTCGGCGTTTTTCTGTCACCAACGGGGCTGGAGTCTATTATTTAGAAGGCTTGTCACAGGGTAAATACACTCTGCAAATCAACGGTAAATCTGCTGGTAGCTTGAAATTGGAAGAGTCTTCTGAACCATTCCAAGAGCTTAATTTGCAACAGCCATAAGTCGCTTCGCTCCAATTAAAAATTAAAAATTATTAATTAAAAATAATTAGGGACTGACAAGAAATAAATTATCCATCTTGTGGGGTGGGCATCCTGCCCGCCTTGAATATGGGACGGGTGCGGACAGCCATCCCACAATAAAATTTGGAATGTTTTTTTATTTAGAAGTCCCTATAATTCAGTGCTTCCCCGTCCTAACTGCACCACCTCAGATGATAGGTGTTGCTCCAACCAACTCTCTAAATCTGCCATTACCTCTTGATAATTGAGGTCACGCTGAATTTCGTGATAGGCTTCTGGGTACTCAATTCTCAGCTTATCTGTGCAGTTTACCCGTTGATAAAAGATGTCACTTCCTTCAGGTAAAGCCACTCGGTCTGCGCCACCGTGGAGAATCAATAATGGTAATTGCCAATCAGCTGCGTGAGCATTAATCCAATCAACTGTTGCAAAGAATTCTGTAGCTAGACGGGCAGTACCAAGGGTATGTCGCAGTGTATCTTGAGCGATCGCAGCTAAAACCTGCGGATCTCTTGAACCAGCACTGATGTCAATGCCTGTATTCAGTGTGAAACGCGGCCACACCCGTGAGAGCAGTTTTCCTAAAAGCACCCGAATCGGTGAAATCCCAACTTTCCCCAAGGTTGGCGCGAGAGCGATCGCACCTTGCAAAACTGATGCTTGTTGCGGATAGCGCAGAATATAATCTAAGACAATCACCCCACCTAAGCTATGACCCAAAAGAAAAATTGGGCAGCCAGGATTCTGAGTTTGGATTAACTGTAAAAAGGCTACCAAATCTTCTCGAAACTCACTCCAAGCGTTGATATAGCCTCGCTGACCTGGTGAGCGTCCATGACCACGTAAGTCTAAAGCATAGATGGCGTATTGTTTGGGTATCAAATGCTGAATTACATTACTGTAGCGATCGCTGTGGGCTCCGAGTCCATGCACAATGGCTAATATTGCTCTTACTTTACCCTCTGGATGCCAGCTTTGGTAATAGAGGTCAAGCCCTCCAACACCTTGGAATGTGCCTTCTTTACGAGACGCGATGCGATCGCTATGGTCAATCATCTGGTTAATTTTTTAGGTATTCTCTCAGCAAGTTACTAACATGTCAACACTGATTGTATAAAAATAGCTTCTGGCTATGGGGATAATTACAGCTAATTTATTTAAAATCTTGATAAGAGCATTCCACAATTTCTAACCGTGGGTTGGTTAATAATATAACCTCAAGAATTATGATTTATTTATGAATTCAAGGAGATTTTTATCAAAAATTCTTCTAAGGTATCTGTTCAGGAAGACCAAGCTGATGGGGTAATTTCCGAAGTTCATACCGATTCGAAATCTAGCCATCAGCAGGAAGATAGTAGACAATTAGAAACTTTAACTGCTGCAAGTATAAAGCGGGTAAAAGAGGGTGTATCTGCGGCTGGCGATCGCGCTGTTCGCCAGATTATCGAAAAAACCCTCAATCGCTTGGAAAATGCTAATCAGGGGCATTCAGAACCTAGAGCCAACTCTGGGCTGCGTCGTTTTGTGATGCGATCACTCATCCATTCCTTTTTCAAGGTACGGGTCGAACATCTCGAAAGAATACCTCAGAAACCTGCAATTCTAGCTGTCAACCATCTCCACCATATAGATCCCTTACTCCTGTTAGCCGAACTCCCTACCCAACCCCACTATTACATCCTGGGCGATGCTCGTACTCTTTATAACAAGTGGTGGAAGCGCTTCATCCTCGGTTTTGCAGGGGGTGTGATTCCTTTGGAACGGGTGTGGAAAGAAGAAGTTGCTGTGATGGAAGCGGCTAAAGCAGGAAGGCAAGATTTAGTTGAGCTGGCTACAGCAATTAAACAGACAGTACCGACAGGAGAAGATATACACACACTCCGACAGATAGACCGGATTATCCTGGCAATTTTGAATCGTGGAGATGGGATGATTCTTTTTCCCGAAGGACGACTCGGAACTGCTGAGGGTAAGTTGCATCTCCCTTTAAAACGTGGGACTGTGATTTATGCTTTGCGGGCTGGTGTACCGATTATTCCAGTTGCACTGATTGGGACTCATGACCTGTATTTGGGAAAGGAGTTAACAATTCGGGTCGGTGAACCGTTACACTTTGCCCAAACAACCAGACCAAAGCGCCAGGAAGTAGAAGTAGCTTTGGAGACGTTACAGAATGCGATGCTGGCTATGTTGCCAACTAATTATCAAGAACCAACCGGAACCAAACTGTTACGTTATTTCCTCAATCATATATTGTGGTGATCAGTTTATTGGTCTAAAAAGTTTGTTCTAATTAAGAACTATGTTAACAATACCTTGAGCGTCATTACGAATTACGTTAGCGTAGCGGGGCGTAGCCCATTACGAATTACGAATTACGAATTACGAATTACGAATTAGTCTTATTTTCCCTGCCACATCTGCCGTAATGACTGAAAAATCTTTACAAATTTCTCTTCTAGCCAGAGCATAGCATAATCAACCCATTCCAGAAGTTGCTCTAAGGGATGTTTCTCATAGCCTGTTGAAGTTGCTTTGGTTTCTATCCAGTCCGGCTGTGCCTCAATTTGACTACTTTGATGAAACTGCTGTTGCAAAATTTCCCCTTTCCGAATGTCGCGTTTAGTTAGGGAAGTATGGGCTTGAGTTTGTTTTGCAGAAGAAACTTTTCCAGATATTTTTTGGCTTGAGGCAAGATTACCAGTTGCTTGTTTCCTTTGCACCAAACCAGATCCAATTTTAGGTTGTTTTACAGTTAAATTCTTTTGGGGAAAATGTCCTACTGATAAACTTGCAGCTAGAGCAGGATTTTGAACTTGAGAACCTCTCACTGATTTTTCAGCAACGGTTTCAGTGTCACCAAATAAATCATTCCATGTTAGCCAAGGATCAACATCTAAATCCTGGTTTTCCAATAGAGGGCTTTTAGACAAGGCTTTTCTAAAGCGTGATGAGAATACTTTACCTGGCAATTGCTCATCGCTAGTTGTTGAATCAAGTGTTTTTCTATTACCAACACCAAAAAAGTAATTCAGCGCCGCCTCAATCAAAGCCTGAATATTCAGTGCATGAGTTTCCAAACCATCAGTAGTGGTTGCAATTTCTCCCCTAGCAGCTAATTGCTCTTTGCCATAAAGAAATATGTTTAACTGAGTTTGGGCAACTTGAACAATTTCCTGGCTACGTTCTTGCACAGGTACTAAAGCATTTGACTCCAACTTAGCAACAGCTATATCTAGAAATGCTAGTAATCTTTCAGTATTAAGTAAATCTTTTGATATACCCTCAGCTAAAACTGGAATTTTGGTTGTATTTCCGTCAGTGAGTTTTGCTAATAAACGGTCAATTTGTGGTAATAGCTCCGTTTCTTTTTTGGCTATAATCAACCGCCAAGACTGCCAGTAATTAGCAACTTCGTTAATAATTCGATCTTCTAACTTTGCCTGCTGCTGGGGTGTCAAAATATCTAGAATTTCATTTTCGGTAGTAACAAGTACTAAACTCCGATTCATCAAATTTGTGGCAATTCCCTGCACTGCTGGGAATTGCTGTTTTAGAGCGTTATCTAACTGTAAATTGATAATTTCCGCTTTATTCTCTGTAATACTTGAAGATTCTATATAAATTACGTTATTTGTCGAGTTTTTATCAACAAATTTCAGCCGAAAAATTCCCAATAAAGCCAAGGGATTGAAAGTTTCAGATGTTTTTGTAGGCGTGGAGGCGGCTTCATCTGACAACACGTAATTGACTGCTTCTAGTACTTGTTGAATAGGACTATCAGCATTTGGAATTTCGGACTGGAAATCGGTATCATTTGGTTGTAACTTTAGTCTAGTTTGTGGCTCTTTGGTCTGTAGCGTTTTCCCAGATGATTCAGATGACTGAAACAGTAGATACACTGGGTAAAGTAGTGCCTCCACACCCCACTTAGTGGCAACTTGCAAATGCCGAAAGGTGTGTTCCCACTGTTGTGTCACCCGCCGGGATTGCTGGTGGACAAAGTTAAATAGTCTGCTTTGATAACGACCAGAGGAACCAGAAGACATAGTAGTAATTTTTTAGTTCAAGTCTTGTTAAGTTGTGAGACTCGCGCCAAACAATAAAAACAACCAACACCTCATATTAGCGAATATATGACTCCCACTGTCTCTCAATCTCATACCAAAATCATCTCACAAGCAATTGAGCAACTACGCTCTTTTTGCCAAGTTAATCTTCAGTCTAGCTGGCTATACCAGGAATCTGACCTGATTATTACTGATGTTGTCGCTGCTGATTTGTCTCATTGGCAACCTGTTAAGTTGAATGCTAAAGAACATATCGCTTGGACTGGAGGGAAAAAAGTACTATGGCTAGTCCAAAGGTTGGTAGTGCCCCAAGATTTACAGGGTTATCCTTTAACTGGGTTATCTTTACGGCTAGCGCTGGTTTGGTGGGCGGATTCTGCTGAGATTTATGTGAATGGGGAGTTAGTGCTGGAGGGTGATTTATTTGATTGTTCGCCGAGAGTGCTTCTCAGTCGAGGGGTAACGCCAGGGGAAGAGTTTGTTGTGGCTTTGCGGTTAGTGAGTCCGGGACATTGTGATGGTGCTTTAGTGCGATCGCTCCTAGTTTATGAGTCTACTGTTGATAATAATCCCGATCCGGGTTTTGTGGCTGATGAATTAGCTGTGGTGCAACTTTATTTGGAAAGGTTTGCGCCGGAGAGGTTGGATGTTTTGGTGGAGATGGTGGAGGAGGTTACGAACCGCGTTCGCGCAGCGTCTCGTAGAGAAGGCGCAAAGGACGCGAAGGAAGAGTTAGCAACAGCGTTTTTGTCCCTACGTCAAAACCTAATTCAATCCGATATCTTAGCCCCCCTTTTGAAGGGGGGTTGGGGGGATCAAAAATCTAAAATTTTCTTATTGGGTCATGCTCACTTAGATTTAGCATGGTTATGGCCTGTGAGTGAAACTTGGAATGCGGCGCAAAATACTTTTGAGTCGGTTCTGAAGTTGCAAGCAGATTTCCCTGAGTTAATTTTCTGTCATTCGACTCCCGCACTTTACGCTTGGATTGAGGAACATCGCCCGGATTTGTTTCAGGCGATTCAAGCACAGGTGGCCGCTGGACGTTGGGAAGTTGTCGGCGGGATGTGGGTGGAACCGGAACTCAATCTAATTTCTGGTGAATCAATAGTCCGTCAGCTATTGTATGGTCAACGATACATTCAGGAGAAATTTGGCAAGCTTTCAACTATGGAGTGGGTTCCAGATTCTTTTGGTTTCTGTGCAACTTTACCCCAGTTTTTCGCTAATGCCGGAATTGAGTATTTTGTCACCCAGAAGTTGCGGTGGAATGATACTACTAAATTTGATTATGGGGCTTTTTGGTGGCGATCGCCTGATGGTAGCGAAGTCTTTAGTTTGATGTCTGCACCTATCGGTGAAAACATTGACCCAGTTAAAATGGCATCCTACGCTCTGGAATGGCAATCCCAAACTGGTTTATCAGAATCCCTCTGGCTTCCCGGTGTCGGCGACCACGGCGGCGGCCCCACTCGTGATATGTTAGAAATCGCCCAACGCTGGCAAAAGTCACCTTTCTTTCCAGATATTGAATTCACGACGGCTGAAAAATATTTAAAGCAAATCAGTGAAGGAGGCAGGAGGCAGGAGGCAGGAGATAGTAGTGATGATTCTTCGTCATTTCCTACTTGGAATGACGAACTATACTTAGAATTCCATCGCGGTTGCTACACTACCCACGCAGACCAAAAACGCTGGAATCGTCGTTGTGAAAATTTATTGTATGAAGCTGAACTATTTGCTACCTTAGCAACCATAAGCTGTGGTGCGACATATCCGAAAGCAGAAATTGAAGCAGCTTGGAAGCAGGTTTTATTTCAACAGTTTCACGATATTTTACCTGGTTCTTCAATTACTCAAGTTTACACAGATGCCTTACCCCAGTGGCAGCAAGTGGAACAAGTCGGAACGAAGATATTACAAGACTCACTTTTAGCGATCGCATCTCACATTACCCTATCAGAACCACCAAAACCCAATAGTTTACCTATTTTCGTTTTCAATTCTCTCAATTGGCAGCGTTCTGAGGTAGTCTCTGTAGCCTTACCCACACCACAGGAATGGCAGATTTACGATACTTCAGGAAAGCAGCTTGTCTCCCAATTATCTGAACCATCAACCCTATTATTTCTCGCTACCGAAATTCCACCCGTTGGCTACCGCCTATTTTGGCTTTCCCCCTCATCTCCAACTCTGCGGGAAGCTAAAGCTACATCTCCCTCACTTCTCCCAGACTGGATTTTAGAAAATGAATTCTTGCGAGTTGTTATCGATCCTGATACTGGAGATTTATCAAGTATTTTTGATAAAACTTATCAACGAGAACTTTTGAGTGGTGCGGGAAATCAACTACAAGCTTTTAAAGATAGCGGTCAATATTGGGATGCTTGGAATATAGACCCCAATTATGCCCAACATCCCTTACCCTCAACAAATCTTCAATCTATTCAGTGGCTAGAACAAGGGCCAGTGCAAATTCGTGTGCGCGTGGTGCGTCAATTGGGTGAATCGGAATTTTGCCAAGACTATATTTTGCAAGCTGGTTCACCTTTACTGAAGATAGCTACCACCGTCAATTGGCAAGAAAATCATGTATTGGTGAAAGCTGCTTTTCCTCTGAATATCGAAGCAGACTTTGCTACTTATGAAATTCCCTGTGGCGCGATTCGCAGGACAACTAAACCGCAAACCCCCGCAGAAGAGGCAAAATGGGAAGTCCCCGCTTTGCGTTGGGCGGATTTGACAGGAGAAACACAGAAGGGTATTCACGGAGTTAGTTTGCTAAATGATTGTAAATACGGTTACGACAGCAAACCAAATCAACTCCGCCTAACACTGCTACGTAGCCCTAATTGGCCAGACTCAGAAGCTGATAAAGGTTTTCATGAGTTTACATATACTTTGTATCCTCATGCTGGTAGCTGGGAATCAGCCCATACGGTACGGCGTGGCTATGAATTGAATATACCGTTACAAGTCATATTGAATCCTGCTAATGCAAACGCACCTGAAAATCCTCCCTTTTCTACTGGTAAAGATGGGTTGGGGGTGAGTTTCCTAGATTTATCAGCTGAAAATTTAATCTTGATGGCCTTGAAGCCATCTGAAGATAACCCACAGCAGTTAATTCTGCGATGTTATGAATGTCACGGAGAAACAGCCGAGTTATCTTTGCAAAGTAATTTAGGGTTAAATCTAGGAGATACAGTAGATTTGTTAGAGCGTTCCTCTACTACTAAATTCTCATCTGGGCAACAAATTTTAACAATACAGCCTTGGAAAATCGCCAGTTTCAAGGTAATCCCAGCGATCAATTCCAGGCTGGAGTGAGCCACTATTGCTGTGTCAGTGGGCACTTGTGGTTTTCCACAGACCACCAACCACTGACAAATGACCAATGACAAATGACTCTTTTAATCTTCGTGATCGTCAAACGGATCGTTCAATTCCTTACTAGGAGGGCCAAAAGAGGTATAAATTGAAATTCCGGTGATGGCAACCACCACGGCGGCCATAGAAATGCTAAGAACTATTGCGGGTTCCATAATTGAGGGATAGATGATGAGTGCTATTCTTATAGAATATTACAGAAGATTAAAAAAAGCTTTGGCAAGTAATATTAGGTGAACTATGGCACAAAGGACTAGGTTGGGAGATATCCTGAAACCACTTAACTCTGAGTATGGAAAAGTGGCTCCAGGTTGGGGTACTACCCCTGTGATGGCTGTTTTTATGGCGCTATTTTTTGTGTTTTTGCTGATTATTCTGCAACTTTACAATAGATCACTCTTAGTTCAGGATGTAAATGTCGATTGGCGGAGTTTAGGACGCTAACGGATACACCGCTATCAAGTTTGGATAACAAGTTAAGTTACACCCGGTTCTTCCGGGTTTTTTTGTGAATGGTCAGTGCATACTAACTATTGAGTAGACTACATAATATATGAGTTTCTGTAGTGGTTCTATAGTTGACAGGAGACAAAAATGAATATATTTGGTATCGGTCTGCCGGAAATGGGTGTAATTATGGTAGTGGCGTTGTTAATCTTTGGGCCAAAGAAGCTACCAGAAATTGGTCGGAGTGTAGGTAAAACAATCCGTAGTTTCCAAGAAGCTTCTAAGGAGTTTCAAAGTGAGTTTCAAAAAGAAGCAGAACAGTTAGAAGAAGCTGTCAAGACTACTGCTGAATTGGAACCTAAGCAAATCTACCCTGCTAAATCGGAGCAGGATACTACCGCTAGTTCTTCTCAACCTAGCTAGTAGTTTGTCTAATTAGTTACCAAGGATGAACAAGTTCGTAGTAAGGACTTTAGTCCTGGATTTTAAGCACTGAAGTGCTTACTACAAACCCTCAAAACTAGCTTAGACATTGTACTAGTTGAGTGACGCATATCAATTGACCATAGGCAAAATGACAGAAGCTGTTACGCAACCAGCTTTGGTGATTCCACAACTAATTGTTGGTTTGGGGAATCCAGAAAGCAAGTACGACCAAACACGCCATAATATCGGCTTTGCTGCTGTAGAAGCTCTCTGCCGTTCTTGGCGCATTTCCTTGGCAGAAAACCGCAAGTTTCAAGGTGAGTATGGCGAAGGTATGGCCCCAGGTGGAGGTAAGATTCGCTTGCTAAAGCCGTTAACTTATATGAATCGCTCAGGACAGTCAATTCAAGCGGTGACAAGTTGGTATAAATTACCACCTGAGTCAGTGCTGATAATTTACGACGATATGGATTTGCCTTTGGGAAAAACTCGGCTGCGCTTATCTGGTTCGGCCGGGGGACATAACGGGATGAAAAGTGCGATCGCACATCTGAGTACCCAAAACTTTCCCCGTTTGCGAATCGGTATTGGTAAACCCAAAGGTGCAGCTAATAACGATGATTCTAATACTGTCTCCCATGTGCTGGGACGATTCTCCTCTGCCGAAAATCAGCAGATGTCTCTTGTACTTCAGTTCGTAGTTGAGTGTATTGAACTAAGTCTCAAGCAGGGAGTAGAAAAGGCGATGAATGTTTGTAATAGCCGCACCATTAATAATTCTGAGTCTTAGGGGCCAGGTTGTTTGCTAAAGGCGTTTATTTTGGTTGATGGGCAGCGATTTTAGCTTGCTCTACCAAACCGAAATAAAGCCTTTAACGCGCTCTACACCCTAATTGAAGTGCGGCATAGTTTGCTTAATTTTTGTAAAAATAATGGCGATGTCTAGGAAGGGCTACGCCTAAGCACTATTGCCTGTTTTAGGTCATAACCTCAAGCAACGCCATATTACACCAAATAGGTTTATTTAAAAGTTCTTTTGCGTCTAGCTGCCACTGCCTTACGTTTGCGTTTTTCAATGGGTGTTTCAAAGTGCCGATGATATTTCACATCAGCTAATATCCCAGCTTTGGAAACCTGACGTTTAAACCGACGCAAAGCTGAGTCTATTGCTTCATTCTCTCCAAGAATCACTTGGGTCATTCTTGCTTGTTCCTCATAATCAACATTTTCCATTGTAATAGTAGCCTCAACCTTAGTAAAACCCCCCGTTCTAAAGTCATCATTAAGAGGCTATCCATCCAGTTGACACAGATTATATGTGCCTGTCGAACGTCAAATTGGCACTTAACTAAAAGTTAATTTAAGCGCTCTAATGCACTCTCAGTAATAGTAGAGCAGATAGAGAAATATATAATGTCAAATTTTCCTAACTTTAATATGAACTAGCGACAAGTTAGTTTTGGCTACCATCGCAATCCTAAGTTATTAGTGAGACAAAGTTCCCCAACTTTTTTGATAAGTTGAGGAACTTTGTCTTTCAATTCTCATTAATCAAATAAGATTGCTATCGCAAATATGATAAAATTTGATTATATTTCAAAACTTTAAAAGTTGATTCTGCCCTCATTGAATAATTTATATCCAGTTGCTAATGCGCCGAAAGGAACAAATAGATTCCTTAACACTTCCCGCTCTAAAGAGACGGGGATTCTTGGTTCCCTGACTCGCCGTTAAACAGCAGGTTTGCACTCTGCCCATAATATTTTTAATGTCTGAAGCCAATTTCAATCCGATTTGTAGGATAGTTTTTTAATTACTACTAAATTTTACGTAAAATTGATTAAATTTAAGTGAATATACTGGATGTCAGTCTCGACTGGCTAAAGATGTCAGTACGAGTAATGTTGATTACATGAAGTAGTCCTTGCCAGGGTGCGATCGAGGTGCTTTAATAGCGATGTCTGACGACAAGAAGTAAAGCTTCTACGCATTCCGCAAAATAGTTTTACTTAGAAAATTATGTACAAGACGCGCAGCGACTCGACATCGCTGCTGGTGTTCATAAAATTACAGACTCAAAACATTAAACTCTAAAGATATGACAAGCTAGTAGCATATCTTTGACACTAAATTCTCCCAAAAGCCGAATAGGAGCATACATGGAGCCAATTATTGCTATAGTTTTAGCCCTTATAGGTTATGCATTAGGTTCTGCAAAACTGATTAATCAAGGAAATGAGGCCCTAGTCGAACGTTTGGGGCGGTATCATCGGAAACTTAAACCGGGGCTGAACTTTATTGTTCCCTTGGTAGATCAGATTGTGATGGAAGATACTACACGAGAGCAGTATACAGACATCAAACCTCAGAATGTGATCACCCAAGATAATATTTACGTAGAAGTGGATGCTATTGTATACTGGCGCATTCGAGATATTGAGAGAAGCTTTTACGCGATAGAGGATCTGCAAGGGGCATTAACACAGATAACTACAACTACGCTCCGAGAAATCATTGCCCAAAATACCCTAGAGCAGACCAACGTCTCTAGAGCAGAGATGGACTCAGCTATATTAGATCAGTTGAATAATGTAACGGCAGATTGGGGAGTTGAGATTCTCCGGTTAGATATTCAGAGAATTACCCTACCTGAAAGTGTGCGAAAGTCTAGAGAAGAGGAGCAAGCCGCCGTCATCAAAAAACGGGCGCTAATTACCGAAGCAGAAGGGGAAAAGGAAGCTGCTATTAAGAAAGCAGAAGGAACTATGGCTTCAGTGCAAATCATTTCTCAAGCTCTCCGTTCCAATCCAGATAGTAGAGACATTTTGCGGTATCTCGTGGCTCAAGATTACGTAGATGCTAGCCAAAAACTTGGTGAGAGCAATAACGCCAAAATTGTCTTTGTCGACCCAGCTAACTCAAGTGAAATGTTTCAGGAGTTGATAGCTGAGTCAGTAACACAAGAAGGTAACGGCAAAAAAACCGAAGAACGGTAATACCTAGCAATCATGCTGTATAGGTTGTCTCAATAGGGCATCGGCTACTAGTGAAACATCGTGCATTTCTTGAACATCGTGAACTCGGAGGATATCAGCGCCATTAAAAATAGCAGCACAACAAGCTGCTGCCGTTCCCCAAACTCGTGCTTTGGGATCTGGTTGATTTAAAATGCGACCAATGAAACTTTTACGGGATGCTCCTACCAAGATAGGACAGTTGAGTTTTGTTAGCGATCGCAAGCCGCGAAAAATTTCTAAATTTTGCTCATAGTTCTTAGCAAAACCAATACCAGGATCAATAATAATTTTATCCAGATCGATGCCCGCAGTAGTTGCTGCCTCAATTTGCCGAGCCAAAAAACTAGAAATTTCACCGAGCAAATCTTGATAATCAGTCTGTTGTTGCATCGTCTGTGGTGTCCCACGGATGTGCATTAAAATAATCGGCACACTTAACTCTGCAACTGTCGGTAACATTTCTGAGTCAAAAGTGCCGCCAGAAATATCATTAATAATATCCGCTCCAGCTTGTACAGATGCCTTGGCTACAGCCGCACGGGTTGTATCTACAGAAATCGGGACTGAAATTTCTGGTCTTAGCACCTGTAACACCGATAACACCCGGTCAAGTTCCTCCGCCAGAGTGATTTGCTTTGCCCCTGGCCGAGTTGATTGACCGCCCACATCGATAATGTCAGCACCAGCCGCTACCAGTGCTTGCGCCTGCACTAAAGCCGCAGAGGTTGTGTTAAACTCACCCCCATCACTAAAGCTATCAGGCGTTACATTCAAAATGCCCATCAAATAAGTTCGCTGTCCCCAATCGAAACAGCGTTCTCGAATTATTAAGTTACTTGGCATAAATCTACATTAGGCATTCCCATGCAGAGCATGGGAACGAAAAGAAGGCACATTACACTAAGTGAAAATTCACAATCCGAGCGAAACTCTCAGGTTCTAAACTTGCTCCTCCCACTAAAACGCCATCGATTTCTGGTTGAGCCATGATTTCATCAATATTATTTGGCTTCACTGAGCCACCATATTGAATTGATACATTTGGATTACTCAACTGGCTCCGAATTAAGCCAATTATTCGATTAGCTTCCACTGCTTCACAAGTTTCACCAGTCCCAATTGCCCAAATTGGCTCGTAGGCAATCACCAAATTATTCTGATCGATATCTACCAAACCTTTGTCGAGTTGGAGAGCAATCAGTGCTTCAGTTTCTCCTGCATCTCGTTGTTGTTTAGTTTCACCAACACAGAGAATTGGAGTCAAACCAAACCTTTGAGCAGTTCGGAGGCGCAGATTAACAGTTGCGTCCGTTTCACCAAAGTATTGCCGTCGTTCGCTATGACCGACAATCACAAAGCGTACACCACTTTCTGTCAGCATTGGGCCAGAAATCTCACCTGTATAGGCTCCAAATTCTTCCCAATGGATATTTTGTGCCCCCAGTTGGATGAGGCTACCGTGCAAAGTTTTGGACAAAACACTCAAATTAGTGAACGGAGGGCACAATATAACTTCTCGCCCTTGGGGGGTTTCCTCTAAGTGGGGCAGAAATCCTTGTAAAAACTCCTGGGTTTCTGCCTGGGTTTTGAACATTTTCCAGTTGCCGGCAATAACGATTTTCCGCACAGGTAATTTAGTCAAGATTCTAACGTGCTATTTAGATGCATTTTTCAGTTTATGACTTTTTGTTATCCATTAGTCATTGGTCATTGGTCATTGGTCATTAGTCATTAGTCAAGAGTTATTCTTTTATGCACCACTGCCCCCCTACTCCCCAAACCCTTGTTAAAAATAACTAGGATAAGAGACAGGGGTAATTTAAAAATCCCAAAATTTCAAACCTCATATTGATATGACTTCGACATTACCTGTGCCTGAACCTGATCAAAGCGATTCCGCTAACACTGACGCAAATTCTCTCAGTTGGGAGGAAGAACTGGATAGCGCTATTTTCAGTTTTGAAGACATTCAGACAGAACTGAACTATAAACAAGCACAAACCGCGCTGCGAAACTTAGTAGCCAATCTCGACCTCACCCCCCAAGAAAAAACCGGATTGGAAACGGAAATTGCTGATTTGGAAACTATGCTGGGGAAGTTAGACCGCATGGTGGTGCAGATTGCAGCTTTTGGCATGGTAGGGCGTGGTAAGTCTTCGCTACTCAATTCTTTGGTGGGACAAACAGTATTTGAAACAGGGCCGCTGCATGGTGTCACTCGGACTGCACAAACAGTTAATTGGAGTATTAGTGAAGAAGCGATTGGAGAAACTGAACGGGCTTTACGGGTTACTCTCCCTGGTGTAGGTCAATCTCAGGTGGAATTGATTGATACTCCTGGGTTAGACGAAGTAGATGGTGCAACCCGTGCTGTGTTAGCTGAACAGATTGCCAAACAAGCAGATTTGATTCTGTTTGTAATCTCTGGCGATATGACAAAGCTAGAATACGCTGCCCTTTCTCAGTTGCGGGAAGCAGGTAAACCGATCATTCTGGTGTTTAACAAAGTAGATCAGTATCCAGAAGCAGACCGGATGGCAATTTATCACAAAATCCGCGATGAAAGGGTGCGGGAATTACTCACGCCTTTAGAAATTGTTATGGCTGCGGCATCGCCATTGGTGAAGACGGCGATTCGTCGCCCTGATGGTACTAGGGGCATACAGTTGCGTACAGGGAATGCCCAAGTTGAAGAACTGAAGCTGAAAATCTTGGAGATTCTGCACCGTGAGGGTAAAGCCTTGGTTGCTCTCAATACCATGCTTTATGCCGACGTTGTAAATGAGCAGTTAATCGAGCGAAAACTGATGATTCGGGAACAGAATGCCAATCAGTTGATTTGGAAGGCTGTGATGACTAAAGCATTAGCGATCGCACTTAATCCCGTAACTGTGGTAGATATTCTGAGTAGTGTGGTCATTGATATTGCCCTGATTTTGGGTTTATCTAAGCTTTATGGCTTCTCTATGACTGAATCTGGTGCTGTACAACTGCTACAAAAAATCGCCCTGAGTATGGGCGGAATTGGTGCTAGTGAATTGTTGGCAAACTTGGGTTTGAGTGGATTGAAAACTTTACTTGGTATCTCTGCAACAGCTACAGCAGGTATTGCCCTTGGCCCTTATATATCAGTGGCACTTACGCAAGGGGGAGTAGCTGGTGTTTCTTCTTACGGTATTGGGCAAGTTACCAAAGTTTATTTAGCCAACGGCGCGACTTGGGGGCCTGATGGGCCAAAAGCAGTAATTAATCGGATTCTGGCAAATCTGGATGAAACCTCAATTCTCAACCGGATTAAAGATGAATTACTTCATAAGGTAAAACTCAGAAAGTGATGTATAGATTTATTTCAACTGCTGGTATTTTCCTCAAGCCAAGCGACTAAATCAGACACATTTGAAAATGATGATCCGTGACTTTAATACTAGACAAAGAAGCAATTTAAGTATATACACCAAAAAAGAATAACAGAAGCCTATAGACAGTGGAGTTCTAATTGATGAGAGAATATTAAATTAACCATCACAAAAGTTTAAATTCATTCATCATGGCGAAAATCCAGTTTTCTAAAGGTCTTGACGAAGTAGTAATTCCAGAAGTGCGGCTGACGCGATCGCGCACTGGTGACAGTGGTACAGCCACGTTTATTTTTACGAATCCGAAAATTTTAGATCAAGGTAGCACCGAAGATATTACCGGGATGTACTTGAGTGACGAAGAAGGCGAAATAATTACCCGTGAAGTGAAGGCTAAATTTATCAACGGGAAACCGGAAGCATTAGAAGCACTTTACGTGATGAAATCTGCCCAAGAATGGGAACGCTTTATGCGCTTCATGGAACGGTATGCTGAAGAAAACGATCTTGGACTCAGCAAAGCTGAAAAATAAATAGTGTGTAGGGTGAATGGCGAATGGCTTATGTTATTTTTTCATGTCCAATGCGCCATTCTCCGTGCCCAATTGCCCATTATTAAAAGTTAAAACCCTTAATCCATGACACAACAACCACATCCAGATTCGCTTGGGATTACGGTAACTTGCGCTGTGGTTACTGTCAGCGATACACGCACACCCGAAACAGACAAAAGTGGTCAGCTAATTCAGCATTTACTCTTTGGTGCTAACTATGCTGTTGGAGCCTACACGATTATCAAAGATGAACCAACACAGATTCAAGAGCAGATAGAAAATTTGGGTAAAAGCTCAAATTTGGATGCTGTAATTTTTAATGGTGGCACAGGTATTGCGCCAAGAGATACTACTTATGATGCCATTGAGAAGTTATTGGAGAAAACTTTGCCGGGATTTGGTGAGTTATTCCGTTTTTTAAGTTATCAAGAAATTGGTTCGCGAGCGATCGCTTCTCGCGCTGTTGCTGGTGTGTATCAAGATAAATTAATCTTCTCGCTTCCTGGTTCTAGTAATGCTGTGCGGCTGGCGATGGAAAAACTGATTGTGCCTGAACTCACTCACTTGGTAAGTCAGCTTTGTAAGGGAGTGAAATGAGCAGCCTTTGAGGGAGGTGCCATAAAACTAAGCTATGAGGCACTGAAATCATCCTTTCTATCCTTACATCTTGAGACTACCCAGAATTATAGTGAAACGGATGAAATATTCATATCAAATAAGCAATGCAGTCTATTTACTGGAATTGCATAATTGCTCACAGCATCACTGCATTTTCATACTTTGGCATCCCCGCATTAATAGGGATTTTCTTCGCCAAAACTAAAGCAACTATCCCTTCTAAGTTTTGGCTAGCCTTTTTATTATCAGGTGGATTCGTACTACTTTGCGGATTTCATCACCTTTTGGCGATTTTTGAGAAACATTTGGCAGTGTCGCTGTTGCACTTAGTTGTGCTTGATGTAATGGCGTTTGTTTCTTTGTCTGCCTTACTCTACTTAATGCCAACCGCTTATCAAATTGTAGAGGCGATCGCCAAATATCAAGAAGATACCCGCGAACTTCAACGCAGCCAGCAGATGCAACGGCTATTTCTAGATCAGGGCCCGTTTCTAGCCTATATCAAAGATGAGCAATCTAGAGCGCTTTACTATAACCAGGAGTTACAGTCTAGATTTTCGGTAGATTCACAAGAATGGTTGGGGAAAACGGATAGTGAATTCTTACCAGATCCAGAAGAGGGGCGGCGGGTAATGGAAAACGATCGAGTCGTTTTGAAGACTCTACGCCCCTTAAAGCTAATTGAAGAGGTAAAGGTACCTGGCAAGAATCAGCCATGTTACTGGCTATCGTTTAAGTTTCCGTTTAGCGATGGCGCAACAGGCGATCGCCGCATCGGTGGGATCAGTATCGATATTACAGAATCTATAGAAGCACAGCGATCGCTCACCGATCTAAATCGGCAATTAGAAGAAAAAACACTGAGATTAGAAGCCAAAAAACGGGAAATTATATATCTCTCAGATATGGCAGATATGCTTTATTGCTGCGAGTCTAAAGATGAGATGTATCAAGCAGTCGCTTTAACCTGTTCCAAGCTGTTTCCTGATATGAGTGGTTGTATCTGTATAATTTCTAATTCTAAAAATTATGTTCAGATGACTAGTATTTGGGGAGATGAAAGAATCAGAACCAGTAAAGAAATATTTTCACAATCTGATTGTTGGGCATTACGGAGAGGTAAAGTCAACCTTTTATCTTCTGGTAAATCAGGACTGGTATGCAACCATTTAATCCAGCCTGTTAGCGGTACACATCTGTGTGTTCCATTGTTTGGGCAAGGCGAAGTAGTCGGGATTTTACACATTTATGCCCTTGAAGAAATCAGTCCAGAAGAGCAACAAATTAGTGAGATTATTGCCAGAACTTTAGGCTTTGCACTAAATAATCTATCGATCAAACAACGTCTTACCCATGATAATTTACGGGATGGGATGACCCAACTATTTAATCAAAGCTATATGGAAACTATACTGGAACAAAGGCTAGCGGAGGCTGAAAGGTCGGGACAACCTCTTAGTGTTATTTTTCTAGATATCGATAACTTCAAATCTTATAACTCGCGCTATGGGCATGTGACTGCCAATATTGTTATTCAGGAATTAGCAAAACTGCTATTAAAATCTATTCGCTCTTTTGATATTCCTTGTAGATGGGGTGGTGAAGAATTTGTGATTGTCATGCCTAATATGACGCTGGAAAATCTCAGGAAGCGAGTAGAACAACTAAGGCTAGATGTTGAACAAATGCAATTGAAGGATGGCGATCAGATCCTTCAAGGGATCACCGCCTCTTTTGGAATAGCTGTATCAGAAGCAGGGATTACAGTTAAGGATTTTTTGAATCGGGCAAATCAAGCGATGCTTGAGGCAAAGCGCACAGGGAAGAATCGGGTTATGGAGTATGTAAATAGGTACGATTAAAATAATTCGTAATTCGTAATTCTGTAAGCGGTGGAATATGAGTGGAAAGAAGCTTAGTGCAATTTCGCGTTTCTACGAGGGTTTTAGATAAAGCATTTTCCCGTATAAAAAAACAACTCCCTGAAGATGTGGGAGTTGTTTTTTATCTTTTACTATTTTCTCAAAACATGATTCAGAATGGAGCGATGCCTGCGGCGAGATGCGCCTACGCCAAGCAGATGGCAGCCAAAATAGCCGCGATAACATAAAATACTCCAACCACTTGCAATTCTGACCAGCCAGTGAGTTCTAAATGATGGTGTAAGGGTGCCATTTTAAAGAGGCGCTTGCCTTTGCCATCAGGGCCCTTGGTGGCTTTGTAATAACTTACCTGTGCCATCACCGAGAGAGTTTCTACGAAGAAGATACCACTGAGAATGAACAGTGCTACTAAGGTGTTTGTCAATAGCGCTACAGCAGCTAATGCTCCTCCCAGTGCGAGGGAACCGGTATCTCCCATGAAAACGCGGGCTGGGTTACGATTATGGGCTAAGAAACCTAAGCAACCACCACTTAAAGCCGCACAGAAAACCATTAACCCTGGTGCTGTAGGTGCAATTAAGGCTCCTAATGCCAAAAGTGCGATCGCTACTGTTCCGGCTGCCAAGCCATCAATACCATCTGTTAAATTAGTCGCGTTACTTTCTGCAACTAGCACAAAACCGGCTATTGGCCAAAATAGAAATCCTAATGGTAGTGTGAAGCTGACCCAAGGTAAAGCAATATTTGTAATATTAGAAGGTTGATTAAACATTAGCCAGAGACAAAATACTGCCGCAAAACCAACTTGCAAAGCAAGTTTTGTTCGGGGAGATATACCTTTATTTGATTTCCGGCGCAGAATTTGCCAATCGTCCAGCCAGCCAATCAATCCGTAGCTGGTTGTCAATGCCGAAACTGCAAGGACATCTGTAGCAAAATTGGACAATATGCAGGCAATAATTACACCTACAGGGATAAAGAATATACCTCCCATTGTGGGAGTGCCTGCTTTTTTTAGATGGGCTTGGGGGCCATCTTCGCGGATTATTTGTCCAGTTTTGAGTGCTTGGAGTAAAGGTATTACCCAAAAGCCAACCACACCTGAACCCATAGCACACAACAGCAGTGGCAGGGTTAGCGACATACTTTGCCAGGGTAGCCTGTTGGCCATCGAATCCAAGAAAAATGCTGTTGTACCTAGCCCGACGGCTAATAAAGAGGCTAGTGCAATTCCAGAAATATTTAATCCTTGCTCAGGAGATAATTTAGCGTCCACAGAAGTTTCCCTTCACTCCACACTTATTAAAATTGAATATCAGTAGCTAGGGATACTACCAAGTCCCTAGCCTGAAAAGGCTAATCCTCGGCAATTCCTATATCGTCATCATCATCAAGGTCGTAGCCAATCCCATCTTCTACACCCATTAGGGAGTCTATTTCTTCTTCCCCATCTTGAAAATCCGGGTCGTGAACGTCACGTGTTATGATCCGACCTTTATTTTCCAACCAATCCAACAAAGAGGACTCTGGCTTGAGGGGGATGACATGGGCTCGCTGGTTACGGGGTTCTTCACGTAATGGAGAGTTCAACATATCAAAGAAGACAAGAAAAGGTTTACGTAAGTTGACATTTAGAGTCTATCACTTGACACGGATTTATTTAGTTATCTTTTCAACCCTTTAGTGAATAAATCCGCATTCAGATAGAAATTTTTTATTTAATAGGCATAAGGCTTAAGTCAAGCAATTCTTAGTAAGTTTTATGGCTCTACACATAGGTTATGAATATCTTGTTTATGCTGATGGAAAGTGACTGATTTTAGAGGTGACAGGCGATGATGGGAAAAGCGGCTCTCATGGATGCGATCGCTGGTACAAATCGCGGTCTACTGGCGACTGAAGCACAGAAACAAGCTATCTTAGCAGCGATCGCCAATTTAGAAGACTTTAATCCTACACCCCGCCCGGTGGAAGCTGGTAATTTGCTAGATGGTAATTGGCGATTACTATACACCACTAGCAAGGCTCTTTTAAATTTAGATCGTCTACCTTTTTGTAAACTGGGTCAAATCTATCAGTGTATCCGGGTAGAGACTACCAGTGTTTACAACATAGCTGAGATTTATGGCTTACCTTATTTAGAAGGATTAGTCAGCATTGCTGCTAAATTTGAGCCAGTTTCTGGTCGGCGTGTCCAAGTGAAATTTGAGCGGTCTATTATCGGCTTACAACGTTTAATAGAATACAATTCTCCGGGAACTTTTATCCAACAAATTGAAGAAGGTAGAAAATTTCCGGCGATTGATGTTGCCATAAACAGTGATAAACAGCAAGGCTGGTTAGATATCACTTATATAGATAACGATCTGCGGATTGGCAGAGGCAACGAGGGGAGCGTGTTCATATTGAGTAAAACATAAAGTTTGTACAAAAATACTAATTGCGAATGAAGGTAAGCTATAATGTCAACCTTGTCAAGTAGGGTATGATACCTTTTTAAATTTTAGGTGGGTAGTGGGGTAGGAAGCTGGGGAGCAGGGGGCAGGGGGGAGAATAATAAATTACCTCTTATCCCCTCTGCTCCCTTCTCCCTGCCCCTCTGCCTCTTGTGCCCAATTCCCAATGCCCAATGCCCAATTCAGACAAATAACTTAACAAAGACTCTTGCTGCGACCTTGAGGTTGTAGAGTGAAATCAATTAGCCCTCTAGATTGGCGATTGATAACTAAAAGGGAAAATAATCATGGTTCAACGTGGTTCTAAAGTACGTATTCTCCGCCCTGAATCCTACTGGTTTCAGGATCTAGGAACTGTGGCTTCCATTGACCAAAGCGGCATCAAATACCCTGTAATTGTCCGCTTTGAAAAGGTCAATTACTCTGGTATCAATACCAACAACTTTGCCCAAGATGAATTAGTCGAGGTTGAAGCACCAAAGGCTAAACCAGCTAAAAAATAGCAGCAAAGCTACAAGGGGGTTGTTTGATGCGATGATGAAGGGTAGTCTTAAGTCTGAAGTATGAAATCTGAAAATTTCAGTTCATTCATTCTTCACCCTAGCCTACCCTAATCTATGAGAGCCGCCCTGCGGGTATTCACGGTTTCTTTTGGGTAATAATACGAGCCATCTACGGATGTGTAAGTTAGTATCCCATCTCTTATTTATTTGAACCCCCAAGTACATCAAAATTGTCTGCTTAATCAGCTTAAATGCCTGAACTGCCTGAAGTTGAAACAGTCCGAAAGGGTCTAAATCAATTGACCCTTAAGCAAGAAATTACGGGTGGAGATGTGTTGCTCAATCGCACCATCGCCTACCCGTTTTCTGTTGGTGAGTTTGTTGATGGAATTGAAAAAAATGCGATCGCTACTTGGCATCGTCGCGGTAAATATCTCCTGGCCGAACTCTCTTCCCCTTCTTCAACCAGTTGGCTAGGAGTTCATCTGCGAATGACCGGTCAATTACTATGGCTGCATCGAGATGAACCATTACATAAGCACACGCGGGTTAGATTATTCTTTGGGGATCAGCAGGAATTACGTTTTGTCGATCAGCGCACCTTCGGTAAAATTTGGTGGGTTCCGCCTGGTGTTGCTGTAGAGAGTATTATCACTGGTTTGGCAAAACTGGCAGCAGATCCATTTTCGCCAGAATTCACTGTCGAATATCTAGCAAGCAAACTCAAAAACCGCCGCCGTCCAATTAAAACTGCGCTACTCGATCAGTCTGTGGTGGCGGGATTAGGCAACATTTATGCCGATGAAGCCCTGTTTAAGAGTGGAATTTTACCTGAAACTTTGTGTATAGATTTGCAGCTAAAGCAAATTGAGCTTTTGCGAACAGCCATAATTCAAGTATTAGAAACCAGCATCGAAGCTGGTGGTACGACATTTAGTAATTTCCTAAATGTTAAAGGTACTAACGGCAACTATGGTGGTGTTGCCTGGGTTTATAATCGCGCTGGAGAACCCTGTCGAGTTTGTGATACGCCAATTCAACGGATTAGGCTAGCTGGGCGATCTAGTCATTTTTGTTCCGAATGTCAAACGCCAGGGGGAATTAGGAGTTAGGAGAGACGCGATTAATCGCGTCTTTACAGAAATTGTTACTTCTAATTCGGAAGTCTCCTAAAATGCAGATAAAACAATCTAGAAATTTGAGAGGGGAATTCATGGCGGTTAAAAAGGGAGATATGGTTCGCGCTATCCGCGAGAAACTGGAAAACAGTCTGGAAGCAAAAGCCAGTGATACTCGCTTTCCTTCTTATTTGTTTGAAACCAAGGGTGAAATAGTAGATGTTAAAGGTGATTACGCCCTGATTAAGTTCGGCAAAGTGCCAACGCCAAACGTTTGGTTACGCGTCGATCAACTAGAAGAGTTTAAATAAGCAAAAAGAATTCAGAAGTCAGAATCCAAGAGTCAGGATGAATTCTGACTCTTGAATTCTTGTTGATAAAAATCGCACTTTAATAATTATGTCTTTTTCTCCTAACTCTCCAATTGTGTGTAATTTACCCCGTGTCACCATCGTGGGTGCGGGTAGAGTTGGTAGCACTTTAGCTCAACGCATTGCAGAGAAAAACCTTGCAGATGTAGTTTTATTAGATATTATCGCGGGAATGCCCCAAGGCTTGGCGCTGGATTTGATGGAAGCCAGGGGAATTGAAATACATAATCGCCAGATTATCGGCACAAATAATTATGCTGATACATCTGGTTCTCAAATTGTGGTGATTACCGCAGGACTTCCCCGCAAACCAGGGATGAGTCGGGATGATTTGCTGAAAACTAATGCCAAGATTGTGGTGGAAGCGGCAAAAAATGCGATCGCTCATTCTCCCAATGCTATTTTTATTGTCGTCACCAATCCATTGGATGTGATGACTTATTTAGCTTGGCAAGCTACAGGTTTACCACGCGATCGCATTATGGGTATGGCTGGTGTCTTAGATTCCGCCCGTTTTGAAGCCTTCATTGCCCTAGAATTGGGCGTTTTGCCCGCCGATGTCAAAGCGATGGTATTGGGTAGCCACGGCGATTTAATGGTTCCCCTGTCTCGTTATGCTACCGTCAACGGCATTCCCATCACAGAATTGCTGGATGCAGCCACAATTGAACGCTTGGTAGAAAGAACTCGCAACGGTGGCGCAGAAATTGTGGAATTGATGCAGACGGGTGGTGCTTTTTTTGCTCCGGCATCAGCTACTAGCGTGATGGTAGAATCGATTTTATTAAATCAGTCGCGGTTGTTGCCTGTAGCGGCATATCTGCAAGGTGAATACGGTTTAGAAGATGTTGTGATTGGTGTTCCCTGTCGGTTGGGATGCGGTGGAATTGAGAGTGTATTGGAATTGACACTCAGCGATGAAGAAAGAGAGGGTTTGCATACTTCGGCTCAATCTGTGCGTCAAAATATTGAGCGATCGCAGGAAATTTTAGGTAACAAAAATAATTCCTAATTCAATATGAGTTCGATGGACTATAAAGCAATACGCTTCAGTTAAAGCTAAAACTGTTTGTCAAAGTCAATTTTTTAACGAACCGCCAAGGACGCAAAGAGCGCAAAGAGAAGGAAGAAATGCTTAACTGAACTGTATTGGCCTATAAAGAAACCTCTCCCTGATTTGAGGGACTTCCAGTTAAAAAATATCCTATCCCTACAGGAAGCTCCGCGTTCGCGTAAGCTACGTAGGGGCGTAAGGCCTTCATAGGTGTCAACTTAACGTGAAAGCCGAGTCTGATAAGCATTTCAAAAATTTTCGATGTACCACCTAGATTTTAGATCCCCCCTAACCCCCCTTTTTAAGGGGGGAACTAGAGTTTTTTGCCCCCTTTTTAAGGGGGTTGGGGGATCTAAAACTACGGTAAATTGAGTGTTTGAGCTTAAGTTGACACCAATGAAGGCCTTGCGCCCCTACAAATCTACAAATAATTTAGGGTAATTTATTTTTTGCAATTCCCTTACTACATAAAACAGTCCCTCTCCGAGTCGGAAAGGGACAGACTTGAACTAAAGTTCAAGGCAGGGAGAGGTTTGTCAAACTCACCAGAATATTTGTGCCATTAACGACGGTAATCCTCATCTGCGGGGTCGCCGTAGGGGTCTTCGCTGGCTGGGCGGACATCACCAAACTCCCCTGTGTCTGCGGGGTCGCCATAAGGGTCTTCACTAGCTGGGCGAACGTTGCCGTAAGACGATATATCTGCGGGGTCGCCGTAGGGGTCTTGACTGGCTGGAATAACGTTGCCGTAAGACGCTGGGTCTGCGGGATCGCCGTAGGGGTCTTCGCTAGCTGGACGTACATTGCGATCGCGGAATTCAGCGTCTTGATCGCTGTTCGATCCCAAGAGTAAATCTTTCGCTTTTCGGAAAAATTCATTTACCATAATCTGTCTCCTGATTTAAGTTCGTGTTTCCGACGTGCGCGATGGCGTTATCCTCCGGGAAACCCGCTTTATATTTACACACGCTTCGCTGATCTAGAGTGCTGGTGCTGCGGATGAAGTTATACCAGTTAGATCGCGACCTGTGGCACTCCGGTTATAGCCCTGGAATTCCCGATACTTTTGTGCTTCAGATTCGGGTACTCGGATTCCTTCTGGTGGTGGCGTTACCCAGTGAGCGCGATGTTCAGCATCGCGGTAGTATACGCGCCCGTTCTTGGAAAGATAGTACTTACCTTGCGCTCCTTCTTGGGGAGCATTCTTATGCTGGTTGTACATGTAGTAAAGTGCCGCAGCCCCCGCCAAAAGTGCCACTTTTTGACCCGTACCCAATCCTTTCTTAACTTCGGTTTGGTTTGTGCGATCGCTGACTGTTCTACCAACGGTATCATCAACAGGTGGTGGTACTGAAGCTTTTTGGGAACCGCCTCCGCAGCTACTCAGCAAGGGTACCATTAGCAATGCCGAAAGTAGCACTGCAAATAGACGCGAAACTATTTTACGTTCTTTAAATATTGTGTTCATTGGATTTCTTCATCACCTGTATTTGCTAAAAGCCTTGCTGTTGCAAAAACCAAGTTGGAAATCCTGTTATTTCACCTGGGATTGAAAAAACATATTTCACTTAATTTGTAACTTGCACAGCTACAGCGTTTCACTTTTATGATGATCGGTTTCCTCAAGTCTTCCATCCTGCCTTTGAGAGAAATTGCATTCATCCCAAAGAAATATATTATTGATTTTTAATTAATCTATTGAGCTGAAACGCCGAAATGTTCAGCAATTCCTCGGTTATTTTTTCTGGGTAAATCAATTACAAAGATACAGCTACTATGATGATCTTTGTCAAAAAATAGATTAAATATGACATCAAAAAATACACCCCAAACTAGCACTCGTCTCCTTTTGGCTTTGTGGGATTTGGGAGGAACGCAGCAGGAAGTTAAAAAGGGTCAACTTAGCAAGCGCATTGTATCTAAAAGCCAGAAGGTAGCAGATTATCAGGGTTCATTTGAAGAATTGCAGAATCAGGGTGCGATCGCAATTTCCAAAAAGGGATATTCTCTAACATCCCCCAAGGGGTTAGAGGTATTGAGTGAGGGTTTGAGAAGTGGCGATTTTAAATTTGAAGGGACGATTGTCGGTACTTGGGCGGCAAATGCGTTGTTGCAGTGGATTAGTCAGATTGATGTTGCAGTAGTTAGTGCAGATGTACCAGTTAACGGGAAAGGTGCGTTAGCGAAGCTTTCCGAACGAATCGCATCTTACGACGAGTTTAAATCTGTGGCGTTGGAAGCCTACGACAAGCTGAACTATGAATACAACTTTAATAATCTAGTGCCAATTTATCGCATTAGAAGAGGAATTGGCGATCGCGTTAGTCGTACAGAGTTTAATGATTGGCTGCTGGAAATGCAAGCCAACGACATTTTGCAACTACAAGGCGGAACTGTAGAAGATAATGCAAGCGACAAAATAGAAGATTCTATTACTACAGAACTCAATGGATTACGCTGCTACTCAAAACGTCTGAAACCTTAAACTTTCTTAGACTCTTTACTCATAAACCTCACACTACTATGATTAATAGCACATCTACCATTGACGAACTAATTCAGAAACAAAACCCATTTGCAGGGCATCTTGTTGTTAAACCGCAGCAAATATGGGGAAAAAGTTTTCCTGATGTACCTTCAATTAATGTTCATGCCTCTAATGCAGTATTTGATGCAATTGACAAAATACAAAAAGGGCAGCGTTCAACTGTAGGTATAACTATTGTAGCCGAAAGAGGGCTAGGTAAAAGCCATATTATTAGTCGAATTCGCCATCATTTACAGGCAGAAACTAATAGCTTATTTATTTACATGAGTAAATATGATAACTTAAATCAAATCAAATATGAATTTTTACAAAGCGTTGCCTCTAGCCTCAGAGCATTTGGTAGTCAAAAAGTGATGCAGTGGCAAGAAATTGCGGCTGCTTTAATTAACGAAGCGAAGCAATGGAACTACACACCACAACAGTATATTAGTCAATATCCAACTTGGTTAAATAAACATTCAACGAAGTTAGTTGAACAATTTACAAAACTAGTTCTGTCAATAAAGCCTGAAATTAGCAACCCTTACATAGTTAAAGCAATTTTATGGACGCTTTCTCCAGTCCATATTAACTATGCAAATCGCTGGCTATCTGGTTTAGAAATAACACAAGAAGAAGCTGAAGAAATGGGTTTGCCAAATCTAAACAAAGAAGATAGAGAGACTGAATCATTACGTAATATTCGGCAAATTCTAGATATCACTAGCTATTATAGAATTCCAGTAATTTGCTTTGATGAATTAGATAATGCAGACGTTGCAGAAAATGGCTTGACAACAGCACAAGTTATTGCAAGCTTAGTTAAGGATCTATATAACAATCTCAAAAGAGGTGTTTTTCTGTCGGCTATGTATCCTGAAACTTGGAATGAGCAAATCAGGCTTTTGCCACAAGCTGAGGCAGTCATTGATAGATTAGTAAGTGAAGAAGCTGATAGACAACCAATTGAATTAAAATATCTCAATTCTGATGATATTATTTCTCTTGTTAAAGGATGGCTACAAGATTTTTATCAAGAAAATCAACAAATACCTCCTCATTTTTTATACCCGTTTGATGAAAATAAACTTAGGCAACAAGGCAAAGAAAGACCTACTGTTAGGTCAATTTTAAAATGGTGCGCAGACAATTTTTTACTAATGGAATCTATTGATTGCACAACTGATATAAATCAAGGCTTTAGTGAGAAAAATCAAATAAAAAGCAATATTGACTTTAATGAAAAAGAATCAGTTAATGTCTCTCTTGTTGAAACATATTTCCAGAAAGAATTAGTAGAGGTTAATCAGGTTATTGATGAACTATTAGAGGATGAAGTAGCAATTTCCAACGCCCTTCGACTTTCCATCTATAGCTTAATTGGAGAAACTATAGAAGGAGTAACAATTGAATCACTTGAAGAAGTAGAGCCTACCGCAGTAAATAATGGGTTTATGGATTTCAAAATTATTGGCAAAATGATTGGCAAAAGGAACAAATTAAGGATTGGAGTAGATGTAGTTCAGCAGGATGGTGCAAATGTAGGTGCTGCATTGAAACGACTAATTGACTACGAAACATTTAATTTAACTCGTGGTTGCTTAGTTCGTACAAACGTTATTCGTCAAGCGGCAACAGTTGCCAGAGATCGCTTGCGAATACTATTAGACAAAAGAAAAGGCGGAAAGTGGGTAGCTCTAGAAAGTGAAGATATTCAACCCCTTTTAGCCATTTTATGGGTTTACTGGGGCAGTGAAAATTATGGAATTAAAGAGGAGAAAGAGATTTTAGATTTTCAAGAACAGGTTTTAGATTTTATTAAGCAGCGAAAAATAGCAATGAATAATCCTCTTATTCGAGAAATCATCAGCCCTCCTTCTTATGATAATTGGGTTGATAATGAATTTCCTATTTCAATTCCTAAGCCTATTGCTACTACTGATAACATTGACCTAAATCTGTAGCTAACTAGAAATGAATCAGCAGTTTTCCATTCCAACAGCACTGTGTTTACCCGTCCCTGATATTGAAGCCTTAATACATGGGCGGACAATTGCAGCTCTACCCAAGATGTTTATTCGTCCTGGGCAGAGATTTGCACTTTATCCTGCTGACTCTTCAGGTTCAATAAAAGCTTGGGCTAAATGTGAACTTTGCCAAATTTTAGACGAGACTAAGCCATTAGATATTTTGTCTAAATTAACAATATGGACACCAAAAGTATTAAAGGAGATACTACAAAAACAACAGTATCTTTTCCTGGCTTACTTACGCGTCTATCAGTTACCTCAGTTACAAGAAATATCAGTCAATCCCAACATTCAGGAAAAGCTAGGGAAATTTGTTAGTTTACTTAATTCTCTAACGGTTTCTGAAGCCAACCCAGTAATAAACGATCGCACCTTCGCCCAACGCAAACGCCAATTAGAAAAGCTAGAACCCCCGCTACATCATGAATTGGAAGAATTGCAGAGTGCGATCGCATCCCTAAGCATTAGCCAACCAGCAGCCAAACTATTAGACGACGATATCAAAGTATTTTTAGGTTGGAGTAGTGGCAAACTCATTAAACAACCCAATCCAGATTTAGCTTGGATAAATGATATTGCAAAATTGGGCGATCGCAGTATCGAGTTAGAGGAGAAAAAAAGCAACTATCAAGCTGGTACAGATTTTGAAAATGTAGTGCGTGATAGCTTAGAACTACTGGGATTTACGATTGACTATGCTCACAAAGGCGGTGCGGGTGGTTTAGATTTATTTTGTTCCAAACCATACCCATTATTTGGTGAATGCAAAGCAGGTAGAAAGATTCCCAATGATACCGCAGTGCAACTATTGAATTTGGGAATGCTACGCCGACCAGACCTTTTTAATCAGGCTGCTAAATTAATTATTGGCCCTGGTGAACCAACAACTCAACTACAAGACGCTGCAAAAATACAAGGTATGGCTATCATTAATCCAGAAACGCTTGAGAAGTTAGTTAAATTGCAAAGCAACCATCGCAACTCAGTAGACTTATTTAAGCTAAAAGAATATTTAAAAGCAGGTCAATCTGATGAGGAAGTAGAAAAATACATTGACCAAGTTTATAAAGAGATGAGTCTGCGATCGCAGATAATCACAGCAGTTAAACAACTCTCTGAACAAGACAACGAAACTGCAAAAGCTACACATCCGAGTTTCACCGTTACAGAAATTCGTGTTCATTACAATGCTACTCATAATCCCCGGCTAAATGATGAAGTAGTTCACGATTTACTGATTGAACTTTCCTCACCCTTAACAGGCTATTTAGGGCGAATTAAAGGTAGTGATTGGAATGGCAATCACTTTTACTTCCTCCGTGATTTAGCTATTAACTAAAAACAGCAAAATATATTTCTTTTCTTCTTTCTGCGTCTCTGCGGTTCGTTTCAAAGTAACTGAAGTGCAAGTTGTTTTGCGGTTAATTCATTTATGAATAATTAATACTACCTATTGACTTAACTTTATTTTTATAAATCTCAATAAAGAGCGATCGCACAACCCGCCGCAGATATTGTCATCTTTCTCTCAGTATATTTTATTTATGGTGACAAACTTTACATAAATTTCACACTTAGATACTGTGTAATTTCATTTACATGAGATAACGGATTTAGTACTGTCGAAGAAATACATTATACTTACTACACTGGTGTTCATTAATAACCAACCTGTAGCAAGTTTAAGACTTAGGTGAGATGACCCATGTATTATCAAATTTGGAATTTCTTTCTTAAAGAAGATAAATACATTTATTGGAAAGAACAAATAAAAGTTAACAAAACTTGTAACAAAGTTGTATGGCAAAAGATTATTGATTTTTTGTCTTTAGTAGAGCAAACTTTCCAATTGAAAAGTCAACTAGCAGAAACCGATAGCCTTGAGCCATTTCTTAAGTTAGCAAAAGACAATGGTCATAATTTGACGGCAGAAGAACTTGCGTGGTTTCTAGTTACAAGAAGACAGATTTGGGATCTTTTTGATTTTGCACAAAAAACGCCATCTCTCAAAGAAGAATTGCTCATAGCGAAAAATCCGCAGCAGTTCGTCAACATAGCTGCTGATAATGGCTATTCCTTTTCTGTAGAAGAGTTAGCTTGGCTATTAATTGAAATCAAATCATCGCCAGAAATAGTATCTATCAACAACAGTGTTGGGGAGATTCTCACAGGTTCAAACTACGGCAGAATTGACATAGGGTACTGGATTTGGCTAGCAGAAGACTGGGGAATTGTGCCACCATTCTGTCATCGAGAGAAGCCGGGTAATATATTATTTGGAGATGCCAATAATCCTTTTTTACTCGATCGCTGTTTTCTACCCAAAAGCTATCTTAATCAACGCCTTTTGGTAAGTATTAATTCGTAATGATGTATATAGTAATCCGTGCAGGAGTTACGAACAAAAAGATGCTCGATTTTTATAAAAAGCTGGGCATCTTGAGAGGATGTTTGAAAAGTCTTTTTGTCGGTATCGAAAGTTTTAGATCCCTCTAAATCCCCCTTAAAAAAGGGGACGGGGATATAAAGTGCCTAAAGTCACAATGAAATACTTTTCAAACAACCTCTGAGTCTCTCAACATAGCTGCGTCAAAATTCAAAAATTTAAATTAAACTTATAAAACTTAACTAGGAATTGTAAGTTACAAACTATACAGCAAAGCATCCTAGATAAAACTTTTATCTAGGATGCTTCACAATCAAAAATTGTTGCTGATACAACAATTAGGGACAAAATGTGATATTTAAACTAGAGCTATCAGCTAGCAGAAACGGTTAAACTGCCGGGTTTCTGAAGATCACCTTGCAAAACCACACCTCGCTGATTGGCATGGATATGACGCAAAATCTTGTAAATTGCCTCAACTTGGTCTGATGCGCCAGCTTTCTCGGCGAGTTCGTCAAGAGAAATGGGAGTTTTTTCTTTTTGCAGCACTGCTACCACTCGTGTTTGCAAATCGAGAATGGAGGCAGCAGCTTTTTTGCCAGCTTCTACCCCTGGCTGATGGTAGGCGTTGACGTTAACCAGGCTAGCGTATAAACCAACAGCACGTTCATACAAAGCTATTAATGCCCCTACAGTTCGGGGGTTAACTTGGGGAATGGTAACTGTAATTGAATCGCGGTGATTTTCATAAAGCGCTTGTCGGGTTCCTTGGAGAAAACCAGAAAGATAATCGCCTGATGTAACTCCCGGATCTATTTCAGTGGATGGGCCCTGACGATCTTCCAACACTTCAACGAAGGTAGCAAAGAAATTCGCTACACCCTCACGCAACTGCTGAACGTAAGCGTGTTGATCTGTTGAGCCTTTATTGCCATAAACGGCGATGCCTTGATGGACAACGTTACCGTCTAAGTCCTTTTCTTTGCCCAAAGATTCCATCACCAGCTGTTGCAAATAGCGACTGAATAAAAATAAGCTGTCTTTGTAAGGTAAGACAACCATATCTTTTTCGCCCTTTCCATTGCCAGCAAAGTACCAAGATAAAGCTAGCAAGGCTGCTGGGTTATTTTTCACATCTGGGACGCGGGTAGCGTCATCCATTTCTTTTGCACCATCTAGGATGGCGCGAACATCAATGCCCTGTAATGCGGCTGGTACTAGCCCCACAGCAGACATTTCTGATGTACGTCCTCCTACCCAGTCATACATGGGAAATCTGGCCAACCAACCTTCATCTTTGGCTAGTTTATCGAGGTTGCTGTCAACGCTGGTAATTGCTACCGCATATTGAGCAAATTCCAAATTATGTCCGGCGTAAGCTTTTTTAACCTCAATCATACCGTTGCGGGGTTCCGGTGTTCCCCCAGATTTGGAAATCACCAATACCAAAGTGCTGGCGAGGCTATTTCGGAGATGATTGATGACGCGATCGATACCTGCCGGATCGTTGTTATCGATAAAGTGAAGTTTCAGAGGTGGGAAATCAGGAGCGAGAGCTTCTGCGACGAATTGGGGGCCGAGGGCGGAACCACCAATGCCAATGGAGATAATATCCGTGAAGCGGCTTGCTCTGGGAGGATGAATAGCACCTGTTTGGACTTTTTCCGCAAAAGCTTCGATTTGTTCTAGGGTTTGGACAATTTCTTGTGTAAGTTCTGGAGTTGGCGCTAAATCAGGATTTCGCAGCCAGTAGTGTCCAACCATGCGGTTCTCGTCGGGATTTGCGATCGCACCCTTCTCCAGTTCAGCCATATCCGCAAACGCCTTGTCAAACTTCGGCTGCAACGATTCCACGAAGGCATCATCGAACCGCATTCGACTTATGTCTAAGTACAGTCCCAATCCCTCGTGGAAATATAACCAGTTTTGGTATCGTTGCCAAAGTGCCCTAGCATCCATAGGGAAATCTCAAATAAAGTGTTTTTCAAAAACCAGTTTAGTGTAAGGTTATAGCGATCCCTGCCTAGCCTTATACAGTTTACAGTTTTAAGTGTTCCCTTAACTCTTCACTTTAAACATCTGGCATAGGAATGACACGCAGAAATTTCACAATTTCACCCCTGATTTCTATACCAATCAGGTAATTATCCAGTGTGAAACGGTGAAAAATGCCTTCACCATCAAGCTGTCGTAGTTCTTTTAGATCGCTCAGTTGCCACTTTTGGGCTAACTCAACAAAGACAAAATCATGCACCCGCTCGTAAGCAGCAGGTTCTAAATTTTTCAGGTCTAGCAAAAAAGACCTTGCATAGCGCATTTCTAGACTCACTAGGCTTTACCTTAACCAAAACTTGAGGGGCCACTGGCACAAGAAAAGAAAGCGCTGCTGAATCAGAAAAACATCAACAGTCGTACCGCTTCTTCATGGGTTAAGATATCCCACGGTTGCTGCGCTCGCTTAACTTGTTGTATCGCTTTGAGCATATAAAAGTCATAATATAAACCTTCCAGAACGTTCCAAATGTCTTGCAAATCGTCATCACCTAACTGCTCGATTAAGTGATGCATTCTCAGCCTCAGCAAATTCATAGGCCAATTTTTACCTACAACCCAACACCAACAGTAAATATTATTCCCACAAAATTAGCAAAGGTTAACGGCAATGTAGCACTATGCTCAAGCTACGCTAAAATTTATTCGCCCAGTGAAGAGGCAGGGGGGCAGAGGGGCAGAGGGGCAGGGGAGGCAGGGGAAGCAGGGGGAGACAAAGGGGACAAGGAAAATGAAAATAACAATTCCCAATTCTCAATTCTCAATTCCCAATTCTCAATTCCCAATTCCCAATTCCCAATTCCCAATTCCCAATTCCCAATTCCCAATTCCCAATTCCCAATTCCCAATGCCAAAATAACTATTTAATATGGTTGACTATCTTATTTTCTTAGCAATTTCTACAGCACTTTTTGCTTTATTCGGACTGGGACTCAATTTACAGTGGGGCTTTACAGGGTTAATTAACTTTGGTCATATTGCTTTCATGACCCTTGGAGCGTATACAACGGTATTGTTAAGTTTAAAGGGCGTGCCCCTATTTATATCGGCAGTAGCTGGGGCAATTGTCGCCGCCTTGTTGGGTTTGATAATTGGTTTTGCAACTCTACGCTTACGGGAAGATTATTTAGGAATTGTCACCATTGGTACGGGTGAATTAATTCGTTTGGTGGTAAATAATCAGGATTTACCTGTGGGTGATACCTGGGTTTCTGGGGCGTTTGGTGTGCAAAGTTATTCCATACCCCTATCCACAGAGCCGAATTTGTTTGTCAGATTAGTGATGATTGGGTTGTTAACGCTACTAGCTGCCGTAACTTTTTTTACGTTATGGCAATGGATTCGTACCACCCAAATATCTCGGACTACTGATTTAGGTAAAAGGACAACTAGCAAGCAAGAATTTTTGTCGCGCTTGGTTGTGGGAATTATATTAGCAGTTTTGGCAACAGCAATTTATATTTCTGGGGTAATTGGACTGTATAATTACAACCCAAAAGCGGGTTTGATGCTGGTGTTGCTGTTGGTTTTAGCACTTGTATACTGGCGCTTAGAAATTTTGGTGCGATCGCCTTGGGGTAGAATTCTCAAAGCCATCCGTGAAGATGAAGAAATTCCCAAGGCGCTGGGAAAAAATGTCTTTTGGTATAAATTACAATCTCTCATGTTAGGGGGTGCGATCGCGGGTATCGCTGGTGCTTTCTTCGCTTGGCAACTCAGCGCCATTTACCCTGATAATTTTCAACCACAGATTACCTTTGACACTTGGATTATGGTGATTTTAGGCGGTTCTGGGAATAATGTTGGCACAATCTTAGGTGCGGTAATTTTCTTTGCTTACGATGCGCTAACGCGGGAAGTCTTACCCAGAATTGTCCCCCTTGATGAAGCCCGTTTGGGCGCATTTCGGATTATGGTAATCGGACTAATTTTGATGATACTGATGATTTGGCGACCTCAAGGTATCTTAGGGAAAAAGGAGGAACTTACCCTTGGTAAATAACCAGTCATCGCCACTTCCTCTTTTGGTAGCCACTGGACTTTCTAAAAGCTTTGGTGGTGTCAAAGCAGTTAATGAGGCGAAAATCGAAGTTGCTAAAGGCAGCATTACGGGCTTGATTGGCCCCAATGGTGCTGGTAAAACCACTTTATTTAACTTACTCTCAAACTTCATTCGCCCCGATAAAGGACGAGTAATTTTTGACGGCGAACCCATTCACAATTTGCAACCATATCAAATCGCCCAACAGGGAGTAATCCGCACCTTTCAGGTTGCACGGACTCTCTCGCGGTTGTCGGTGTTAGAAAATATGCTGCTGGCGGCGCAAAAACAAACGGGTGAGAATTTTTGGCAGGTGCAGTTGCAACCGCACGTTGTCGCTAAGGAAGAAAAGCAACTACAAGAGCGAGCAATGTTCTTGTTAGAATCGGTGGGCTTGGCAAAAAAAGCACACGATTATGCTGGTTGCTTGTCTGGTGGACAACGTAAGCTGCTGGAAATGGGACGGGCGTTAATGACTAATCCCAAGTTAATTTTGTTGGATGAACCGGCTGCTGGGGTGAATCCAAAACTGATTGATGATATTTGCGATCGCATTATCACTTGGAATCGCCAAGACGGGATGACCTTTCTGATTATTGAACACAATATGGATGTGATTATGTCCTTGTGCGATCGTGTTTGGGTGCTTGCCGAAGGACAGAATTTAGCTGACGGTACACCCGCAGAAATTCAAAGCAATCCCAAAGTTCTAGAAGCTTATTTGGGAAAATAATTTATCAAATGTTTTGGACAATAAATTCCTCTTTACGGATTTGTTATATGTTCTTTTCGCCTCTGTGGTTAAATAAATTAATTTTTTAAACCGCAGAGGCACAGAGAACGCTGAGAAATAAGAGTTTTAGAGAGTTCTTGCGTAAGTCCTATATCTAATTGAAAAGTTCAAATCCCCAACTTCTCAAAGAACTTGGGGATTTTGTTGTTAAATTTAACTAAACTGCTCCCCTGCATCCAGGTTGAACAGCATTTGCAGGGTTTGCATACAGCGCCGTCTAGCTTCAACATCTTGCTGCGATCGCAACTGTACCATCGGGTCATGTAAAATTTTATTGACAATTCCCCGTGTTAATGCCTCAATCACCTCTTGATGTTTTTCAGCGAATTCCGAACCCAATCTTGATAAAGCTTTTTCTAACTCTTGTTCGCGGATGGTTTCAACTTTATTTCGCAGACAGCTAATAGTGGTAACAGTTTCTAAACTGCGCCACCAAATATCAAAAGCTTCCACTTCTTCCTCTAAAAGTCGCTCGGCTTCCTGTGCAATCTTCCGACGGCTTTCGTAGTTTTGCGCCACTACAGCCTTCAAATCATCCACATTAAAGGCCTGCACATTTTCTAGTTCATTGACATCCGCATGAACATTACGCGGCACAGAAATATCAAATAACATTAGAGAGCGCTGAACTTCTAAAACCATTTCCAATTTGGCACGGTCAAGTATTGGCTCTGTAGCAGAAGTACTTGTAAACACCAAATCACTATCGGCAATTACTGCCATCATTTCCGATAGTGGATGAATATTGATCGGTTGTTGAGGGAACTGCTTTGTTAATTCTAGGGCGCGATCGCGAGAGCGATTTACAATACTAATTTCTACAGCACCTTTAGAAATTAGGTGTTGCACCAGCAGCCGCGACATTTTACCAGCGCCTAAAATTACCACTCGGCAAGCTGCTAAATTTGCCACTTTTATCTGCGCTAACTCTACAGCTGCCGAACTGATAGAGACAGCGCCAGTACCAATACTAGTTTCAGTGCGAACCCGCTTCCCAGCTGTCAGCGCTTGTTTAAATAATCGATTCAAAATGGTTTTTATACCGTTATATTGCTGCCCCAGTTTGTGAGTAGTTTTCACCTGAGCCAGAATTTGACCTTCTCCGAGTACCAGACTATCTAAACCACCTGCTACCCGCATAACATGCATCACTGCATCATCATGTAGCAGCATAAATAGGTGCTGTCGCAGAGAAAGCACGGGTAACTTACTATATTCTGCAAGAAACTGAGTTATCTCTCGGATACCTTGGTCTGCTTCACTGGTAACAATGTAGATTTCCAGGCGATTACAAGTGCTAAGAATTGCAACTTCGTCAATATGGGGATAGCTGGCCAGTTGAGCGATCGCACTTTCAATTTGTGGTTCTGGAATGCTCAGTTTTTCCCGGACTTCTACTGGGGCTGTTTTATGGCTTAACCCCACCACTGCTATATTCATTTGCTAAATTGTAGTTACTAGTTGGTAGTTGGCAATCTGGTATTAAGTAAGAATAGGGAATGGGGAACTTTTGTTTATTGGTTGATAGTTTTCCAACCAACCATTAATCACTAACTACTAACTACTAACTACTGTAAAGGTAAAGCATTTTGGTGATGATTTTTCCGTTTTATAGAAACATTTCTTTCCAAATACTTTAACTCTACTTTTACCATTCCCCATTCCCTAAAAATTAGTTCAATTGGAGAACTTTTGGTTCACCAAACAAGTGAATTGTATCAACAAATCGAGCAGTTTTGGATTGGTTAGAAATTACCAAGCTTTGAGTTCTTGCACCGTCTTTGAAGAAACGTACACCTTGCATGAGATTACCACTGGTAATGCCGCTAGCTGCGAACAGAATAGTTTTACCAGATGCCAGTTCATGAGCATCATAGACCTTATCGGGGTCATTAATATTCATAGACTTTAAGCGCTCGATGTTGGCTTCTCTGCTTTCTCCAATCAGACCTGTTTTGACTACAGCTGGATCGTAGATCAGTTGACCTTGGAAGTGTCCACCCAAAGCACGCATTGCTGCTGCTGAGATTACGCCTTCAGGAGCCGCACCAATACCCATCAGAGCGTGGATATTGGTTCCAGCAAAACCGCAGCTAATCGCTGCACCCACATCACCGTCTGAAATTAGGGCGACTCTCGCTCCAGCCTCACGGATTTCCTTAATTAAATCGTTGTGGCGTTCGCGCTTCATGACTACGATCACAAGTTCTTCAATACTCCGATCTAGACACTCAGAAAGAATCTTGAGGTTTTCTGTTGCTGACTTGTTGATGTCTACCTTGCCCTTAGCTGCGGGGGGTGCTGCTAACTTCTTCATGTAAAAGTCAGGAGCAGCAAATAATCCACCCTTTTCAGAAATTGCCAAGACAGCCATCGAACCAGGTTGTCCATAAGCTACCAAGTTGGTACCTTCACAGGGGTCAACAGCGATATCAATTTCAATTAATTCATCAGGGTTACAGACACTTTCGGCATTTGGTTGGGTACAGATACCAACTTCTTCCCCGATGTATAGCATAGGCGCGTCGTCACGTTCGCCTTCCCCAATCACAATGCGACCGCGCATGTGGATTTTATTCATCCGCTCCCGCATAGCTTCCACAGCTACCTGGTCAGCGATGTTTTTTTCGCCTTTGCCCATCCACTTTGCAGATGCGATCGCGGCTTGCTCTACTACTTCAATAATCTCTAAACCAAGTGTATTTTCCACAGAGTTTGCCCTCTCAGCTGCTTGAATTTGCGTCGTTTTATCTGCCTATTTCAGTTTTCAAGTCTACCAAAGGGCGGATACACGTGGAAGAAAGTTAAGTTTTACTGCTAACTCGTTAGAAAAGTGCCAGTTAAGACATCCTAATTTTTCACTCCTACAACTCCAGTATAAAACCTGTTTAAAAGTTACTAACTTAAGAACTGGTACAAATATTTAGCAGTGTAGATCCATAATGTTGCTTTTATTCAGGTCTATCTTGAGGTATAAAATAACAAAGAAGAAAGCTAGTCGATTCACTAAAAACTGAAAAACGATGCACAGAGTAAATATCTTGTCAAATTAAGAGGTTAATCGTGTTTATCGACTACATCACTCTAATGTTAATCAATATGGTAGCTGGGTTATTTCTACTGGCTGACTACGTATATCGTGGTATAGATAGCTCTAATCAAAGGCAGTGGATTCCCGGTTTCGGGATTACAGGCGCGATCGCACTCACAACTGGTTTACACATGAGTTTCACTTGGCCAGTTATTGGTAGCTTTAATATTGCTTTCGGTGAAACAAGTGTCTTATTTGGAATCTTGTTTGTTGCGGCTGCGGTTTCTCTTGCTCAAGGTTGGGATTTATCGACAATAGCAATTTACGGCTTCTTTGCTGGTCTAGTTGCGATCGTAGTGGGTTTCCGCATCATCAACATGAATTTGACTAAGCAACCGCTTTTATCGGGAATCGGCTTTATTTTAACTGGCTTAGGTGGTATTCTTGCAGCGCCAACCCTCTACTGGAAAACCAATCGAACTTGGCGGCTAATTGGCGTAGCAGTGCTAATAGTAGCCGCTCTAATTTGGGCATTAACTGGATATTTGGCTTACTGGAATCATTTAGAGGGTTTTCAAAAGTGGGTTCCAGCGCCGATGCGGTAAGCAATGATCTAGGCTAGAGACATAGTTAAAATCTTGCTTAAGACAATATGTTGGACTTTCTTAATCCCTTATTAAATCGCCATCCAGAGCGAGTCAAAGCCAACGTCGAGCTTTACACCTGGCAAACTTGCCCTTACTGCATTCGTGCCAAGATACTGCTGTGGTGGAAAGGTGTAAATTTTACTGAATATAAAATCGACGGTGATGAAGCAGCCAGAGCTAAAATGGCAGAACGCGCTAACGGTCGACGTACCGTACCGCAAATTTTTATTAATAACCAGCACATTGGTGGCTGCGATGACCTCTATCAGCTAGACACACAAAGCCAACTCGATCCCCTTTTAGCCCAAGTCGCTATTTAGAAATCAAATTAGTCCTAACCTAGGGCCACACAGCAGCTGTTCATTGGTATTAACTTAAGCCAAAGCGAATGGAATAGAGCCTCCGGCACGCTACGCGAACGCGGCTATACAAACGTACCCATTGGGAATCCACAGGGTAGGGTAGTTTCATACAACCAGAGAAAAACTAAAACCGGGTTTCAAAGCCTCTCTCCGTTTTGGGGAGAGGTTTCGAGAGGGGTAAAAAGCCATGCCACAAAACAAGAAATAAAAACTTATATATTTTTCTTTTTTCGTATGAAACCACCCTGCATTGGCGAATCCACAGGGTAGACCGCCTCCTCGGACTAACGGGAAATTAAGGCTTTTTAACTAACCCACGGAGGTGGGTTTTGTTTGTGTAGACGCGGTTTCTAACCGCCCATTTCTTGTTACATTATCTTGCCAGTCCAAAGGCGAGCATAATTTTAAAATTTTTATATTGATTAAGAATATGCTAACTAAATACACAGAATATCTTATACATCAACAATGGATGAATTGTGCCTTAGAATTAGCAAAAGCAGCAGGTGATGCAGGTGAGGTTCCCGTAGGTGCTGTTATCATTGATTCAACAGGCAAATTGCTGGCACAAGGAGAAAACAGAAAAGAACGCGACAAAGACCCTACCGCCCATGCGGAAATTCTTGCTCTCAAGACAGCTGCAACAACTTTACAGAATTGGCATCTTAATGAATGTACCCTCTACGTAACTCTTGAACCGTGTCCGATGTGTGCAGGTGCTATTTTGCAAGCGCGTGTCGGACAACTTGTATATGGAGTAGACGATACAAAAACTGGCGCAATACGTACAGTTATTAACATACCCGATAGTGCTGCTTCTAATCACCGTCTCCAAGTCATTGGAGGCATTCTAGAGTCAGCTTGTCGTCAACAATTACAGGCTTGGTTTGCTACTAGGCGGCGTAAGGTAAACTAACGGACAGAGGTAAAACTGTCCATCTAGTACGACACAAGTCACGCAAGAGAATCTACGGTGTAACTAATCAGGCTTTTCGTTAAATTTTTACCCGTCAATCAGCTGCATCCGTCATGATGGAATTTTACTCTTCATCCGATCCCTGCCAGCGCCCACCAGCAAATCATCAGGTAGCTGGTACTACCTCAAGGGTTTCTCCTTGGTTAAGTCCTCTGGCATATTTATTAGGTCGTCACTGCCTATTACCATTATTCTTTGGACAAATTAGAATAACCGGACAAAAAAATATCCCTACAACTGGGCCTATTATCCTCGCGCCTACTCATCGGGCACGTTGGGATGCATTACTTGTACCCTACGCGACTGCTGATTGTCGCAGAGAACAAGACCTGCGGTTTATGGTGACAATTGACGAATGCCAAGGTTTACAAGGCTGGTTTGTCAAACGTTTGGGGGGGTTTCCTGTAAATTCTAAGCATCCGTCAATCCGCACACTGCGACATGGAGTTGAGCTACTTCAACAGAAAAAAACCCTGGTAATTTTTCCAGAAGGTAATATTTTTCGTGATGGCCAAGTTCACCAGTTGAAGCCGGGAATTGCTCGTCTTGCTTTGAGTGCTGAATCTAGTCATTCTGGGCTGGGAGTGAAAATTATACCCATAGGTATTAATTACAGCCAACCTTATCCAAATTGGGGTACAGATGTCAGTATTGACATTGGCTCCCCAATCAGAGTAGCGGATTACATGAGTGGTTGTATAAAACACGATGCCAAAAGCATCACAACTGATTTAGGAAAGGCACTGCAACAATTAAGTCATCAAGAAACAAAAATTACTAATCACGCATTTGCAGAAATTACTAATTCTTGATTTTGTCAAAAGGCAAAAGTTCCAATACTGCCTCTTAACCATTGACCGTGCATGATTAAGAAACTGCACGTTTTCAATATTTCACACTAATTGCTAACTAGCTATATCCATCCTGAATTAAGTCACTACAAATTTAGTACTATTTTGCAAGCTTAGAGGATGTATACATATATAGATTACTCCCTATTGACAGGATATTTAGCCAAATTGGCATTTTTTTGAGTAAATAGCTAATAATTGTCTGCAAACTATTGAATTGCTTTAGAAGAAACATTTTTGCTACTTGAGTTAGATAGTTACAAGGTGGTTGCGAGTAAACCGATGATTGGAAAATCAGAGTAATTAACGTGTTAACCCAGCCCACCGTAGTATCGCTCATCACGAAGATTTAAGTTAGTTACTATACAAGGGCAATGGGAACTCTATTAAAGCGATTTTCAGTCCTAAATCAGAGATACTTAGGATGTAACTTTGCTTTGCCCAAAACCAAAACAGAGTTAAGATACCCGAAGTTTCCATAACTTTTTATATAGTTGTCGCACTAATTGATCCCATGAACACTGCTGCCGCTGTTACCTTGATGCACCGTACCCTTTTATCAGTCATAGCAGTCCTCAGCCTGCTATCACCTGTGAATGCTCAGGTATCACAGTCACCAGGCACTAATAGCCCACAACCCATTGACCCCAACGATCCTAATAATCTGCGCCCCATAACCCAAAGTAACAGCCTTTTGAGCATTGAAGGTGGCGATCGCTTAGTAAAAGATGCAGAACAAGCTGTTTCTGCTCAAAACTACACCTTAGCTGCTAAAAAGCTACAAGAAGCACGTCAGGTTTATAATCAGCTATCTAATTTTTATCAAGAGTTAAATTCTAGCTTTTCGGGAATTGACAACAGAGTTTCTGATTCTCAACGTCAAAAAGCTCTATTAACAGCCCAAAAGCGGGATGAAGCCACCTTTCAGCTAGCATTGGTACATCGCGCCCAAAATCAGCCAGAATTAGCTGTGCCGTTGTTGGTTCAAATAATTAAGAGTCAAAACCCGACACGAGATTTAGGCAAGAAAGCCTATAAACAGTTGTTTGAGTTGGGTTTTGTTGATTCTCCCTATCCCAGAGAAGGTGGTACTTCATCTTCCTCATCCCCAAAAAAATAAATTAAATTTTTGTTGCCTCTTTTTCCCATCTCCCTTATCTCCCTAACCAGTAGCTTGGGAACGCCGCAGTGCTAGGATAGAGCTATCTGCCGTAGCCAAAACCTGAGCGTTCTCAAAAATACACCTCAGAGGTGGGTTTATCTACAGCCTTGCCAAAACCTGAAGTTGGCACGGGCATTTACTCCATATCTGTTAATAATAGAAAAGTAAGTTTTTTCAGGAATTGCGATGATTAGTCCGCAGCAGGTTGAGGCAATGATCAAGGCGGAACTGCCAGACGCACAGGTTCAGGTGCAAGACTTGACTGGTGGCGGCGACCACTATCAAGTGACAGTAGTTTCATCGCACTTTGCAGGTAAAGGACTAGTGCAACAGCACCAGTTAGTTTATGGTGCGTTGGGTCAAGCTATGTCAACTGAAGCGATTCATGCCTTGGCGGTAAAAACATACACTCCCGAAGCTTGGCAAGCTACAGCAAGTTCCTAAAGTTAGGAGTATAGGAGTTAGAAGTTATAAAATTTTTAACTCCTCAGTCATCATCGTTGAATGCAACATAGGAAACATAAATACCATGACACCAGAACTCAAAGAGAAAATTGATAACTTGTTAGAACAGAACAAAATTCTAGTTTTTATGAAGGGAAACAAGTTAATGCCCCAATGTGGTTTCTCCAACAACGTTGTGCAGATTCTCAATACCTTGGGAGTTCCTTTCGAGACAGTTGATGTTCTCTCAGACTCTGAAATCCGTCAAGGAATTAAAGAATACTCTAACTGGCCGACAATTCCCCAAGTGTATATCAATGGTGAATTTGTTGGCGGTTCTGATATCTTGATTGAACTTTACCAAAAAGGTGAATTGCAGCAAAAGGTAGAAGTAGCACTAGCTTCCTAATGTCTCTCTAAGCAAACTAGAGGGAATGCGCTCAATTTGCGCTTCTTTATCAAGACAATGTACCATTTTTAATTCCCTTGAAAGGAGAGACACTATTTATCTCCCCTTTCAAGGCTTTTTAATAGGTTTTAGTCAACAATCCCCTCAGTCGTATTGGCAAGACCAATATAGGGCTGAGGGGATGCGTTTAATCAATACAATATCTCCAAAATCTCACACCACGGCAACCCGTTGACCAATACAGATAATATGCTATAATCATCTGCGGTAATTAACGGTTACTATCAATGACCAAGTAAATGGTACTTAGTAGTAATCTGGTTGTGGCTGTGGTTGCGGCACTGCAAAGTTTGACCCATCGTACAAGTAGCGGCTGGCTTCCTCTTCTAGACGATGAATCAGATAAGGTTCAATAACGTTGCTATGTCGCAGTGCGGCTAGATATCCATCCAAATACATCCGCATATCATCCGTGCGATAACCGCGATTCCATAACTCGACGAAGGCGTCGGTGAGTCTTTGGTAATAGCGGATGGTTTGTGTGTCTTGGAGCATAACTGCTGTATTAATCTCTTTGGAATGAGAATTGTAAATGATTCACGCTCAAATGTGAAGTGTAATTTCACTTTGGCATTAATTCAAAGTCAACACATCTACTTTGGGTACTACCCCTAGCAGCTACAAGCTACTTTAATCCTATTCCAGAAAACATCGATTCTAGTTATCTGCTCAGTTATTTGTCTGATTTTCATATTCAATGGGCTAATTGTATTGGTGTTATATTCCTGGATGAGGGCAGTAATTTCGCGGAGAAATCTACTTTTACCATCAGGTTGAAAAGCTGTTGTATTAACGTTTAGCTGATTGGTTATAGATATTCCCACATTACACCCATTAAAAGCAGAATGTTAAGCTACAAGAATTTTTGATACGTCTAACAACACTGCTGAGAAATTTAATAAAAATTTAATAATATTTCTAATCCCCTATCTGCAAGGCATAAATTAAAGATATTGCCACGTTTTTTATGAGGAAATGTAAAGCTAATAGCAGTTGAAGTAACAAAGGCTACAAAACCTTAGAGATGGGCTTGTTACTTTGAAAGTCATCAGACGCTAAGGGGTCTTGCCGCCGTGGGTTCGGTTTGTATAGAAATCATTGAGGGGAATCCCCATCTGAGGTCGTTGTTGGGTTGGCACTTGCAACAGCTGGAATACCGTGTGCATCAAGCTGCCAGTATTTATCAAGCAAGAGAAGTATTTTTAAGCCATCAACCAACACTGGTAGTATTGGATGCAGACCTGCCTGATGGTGATGGCATTGAGTTTTGTCGTTGGTTGCATCGTCAGCAGCAGCCTCTAATCCTAATGCTATCTGCCCGTAACAGTGAAGGTGATATCGTCGCAGGTTTAAAAGCGGGTGCAGATGATTATCTGAGCAAACCTTTTGGGATGCAAGAGTTTTTGGCACGGGTAGAGGCACTGATTCGCCGGAAACGCACACCTACTGCGCCAGCTTATTTGGATTATGGGACTTTGCAAATCGATTTAGTTCAGCGCCGTGTCCGCTTCCAGGGGGAGTTTATCGATTTAACGCCCCAAGAATTCAGTTTGTTGTACGTTTTGGCACAAGCTGGAGGAGTACCTCTGAGTAGGTCGGAATTGCTGCGCCGTGCTTGGCCCGACGCTATCGATAACCCTCGCACCATTGATACTCACGTTTTATCACTGCGGAAAAAGGTTGAACTTGATCCTCGCCAACCAAACTTGATTCAAACTATCCGCAATGTAGGATACCGTTTTAACATGGAAATTTTGAATACCAATATTTCACAATCACAAACAACAAAGTTAGCTAGAGAAAGATTTAATAATCAACGTTCAACACTTACTAGTAGTCAAGTGTGATGGGGAATTGGGCATTGGGAATTGGGAATTGAGAAAGTAAGATAACGACTCTTAACTCCTGTCTCCTAACCAATTCAAAATCTAAAATCCAAAATCTAAAATCCAAAATCGTCCTGAGCTTCTGCTTGAATTAAGCTTTCTCGTAATTCAAGCCAGTCTATCTCAGAGACTGTTTGATTTGCGGATAAACGACCTTGTTCTAGGTGTAATAATCGATTACAAAACATTTGGGCAAGTTCCAGTTGGTGATTTACCATCAGAATCGTGGTTTGATGAGTTTGACTCAACTGGTTTAAGACTTGCATTAGATGAGAAGCTGTACCAGCATCAAGGGCAGAGGTTGGCTCGTCTAATAATAATATTTTAGGCTGGATGAGTAAGGCACGAGCGATCGCTACTAGTTGTCGTTGTCCAGCAGAAAGTTGTACCTCAGTTCGCCCTAACCATTCATTGGGAATGTGCAGTTGTTCTGTCCAATAACTGACTTGTTGCTGAATTGTCTGTTTGGGCAAACTACGCAAAACTAAAGGATAAGCCAAAGCTTGCCCAGCTGTCATCCCCAACAGCTTTGACTCTTGCAATACCAGTACAAGCATCTGGCGTAGCTGGATGACAGGAATTTGGCGATATTCTTGATTTTCTAGATAGATTTTGCCACTGGTGGGTTCAATTAGGCGGTTGATGAGGCGTAATAATGAAGTTTTACCAGCGCCTACTGACCCTACAATGGCAATACGTTCGCCCTGAAATACTTCCAAGTCAATATCTCGCAATATGGGATACCCTTTCTGATTGCCTGGAAGTTGGGTTTTCAGCTTTGTAAACAGATTAACTTGCTCTAGCCTGAGTATGACCTTATTCAAGGGAAGTGAGGAGATAGGGGAGAAATAACCAATGCCCAATTTTAAGTTAATTGTGCAGTAGTTAAGGCTGTAGCGATCGCCCAGCCATCGACTAATAGTAACAGCAGTGTGAATCCTAGTAAAATGAGGTACATCCAGGGCTGTGCTAAAGGACGAACATCTGTAGTATCAATGCCCGTCTTTGCTTGGACAATTTGCACAAAACGGGCAAATCCAGCTACACGCATTGGTAGTAAATAAGCTTTCCCATCCTGGCTGAGGAAGTAATAAACTAGTCCTCCTTGACCAGTGGTGCGGGGTTTTAACTCTTTCACCTCTGACCAAGGTAAAAACCAGCCTTTACGGAAAAATCGAGGCACCCAGGCGGGGTAAGTAACCTTAATTCCCTGGTCATCTACCATTACTTGTTCAGTCAATATCGCGTACAAGGCAACTAAACTGATGCTAATCCCTATCCACAAAAATTCTGGGGGTACGGGTGCGGCTGTTACCTGGGATAAAAAGGGTAATGGGACTGTGAGTGCTATGTATAGACTCAGCAGCGTTATCCGAATTAAAGGAGACAGACGAAAAATAGAAACTGAGATATTGGCTGAGTTTGCTGTCACGGCTTAATTACAATGCTTTTCTTCATTGTAGGGTAGGTCTATGTCTTAGCTGGACTGTTGAAATAGGGTATGCCACTTTAACAATTCGTAATGGGCTACGCCCCGCTACGCTAACGTAATTCGTAATTACTAATTCTTTAAGGTAAATACTTTTGTACTACAATCCAACCAGTAAGGGATACCCAGGCAAATCCTATAAACAGAATAATATTTATGCCGATATGTAAGGGTCTAGCCCAAGGTCGTCTGGTGCTAATCTGTGTGGCACTGAAAGCAGACAGTAAAACTAATGCTACGACTATCAATCCAGCGACCAAGTGTGAGGAGTGACCTAAAGAACCAAAGTGCCCTAAAGTGCCAACAATACCGATCGCCAGCAATAGTAGCACTAAGCTTACCATGCTGATGCCCATTGTATAGTGGAGCGATCGCACCCCTTTATTTCCGCCCATAAATGGCGTAATAAAAGGAAATTCCTGCGAAGTTCTCACTCGAAACATTAAAACGCCGGTGATTGCTAACATCAGATATGCCAGCAGGGACAAACCCATCGACCAGGCCGCTATTTTCCACAACCAAAGAAATGAAGGCAGATTCATAAGAATGATTGTAGATGAGAGTGGGCAGTGGGGAGATCAGCAGATAAGGTGAGAAAGTGTAACAAGTCTTTTCCCTTGTCCCCAAAACCCGAAAAGTATTTATGTCCCATGCCCAATATAAAAAGGGCTACCGAATTCAGCAACCCCAAAATTGAGTCAAATTGTTTTTTTAATGAATAGCTCCTAAAGAGCGACTTGTAAGGGTTTTATACTATCTCCAGTGTTTGTATTAATTTGCTGCACCAATGATTTGGTACTAATAGGGTCTTTTTCTGATAATGAGTCTGTATCAAACTCATGAGTAGTGGTTTCTTCGAGCATCAGGCGATCGCACGGAATATTATCGGATAAAATTGCACTTGCCATCATCCCTGTATGAATCTCCAATTGGCCTTTTCGTGGAGCTTCAAAAACTAAACGTTGTCCAGGGAAAACAACCCTTTCAAAGTACCAGTTGGGAATATTGCAGATGCGAGCCACCTGTATTTTGCTCGTGGCATTAATGTAGCAGCAGAGAATTTTTCCCGATTGCTCTGGTGGTAGAGGATCTAATATTTGAGCCATAACTGCTGAGGAGCTTTACGCCACAATTTTACATTACACTGGGCAAGCCTAGCACTCACTGATCCCCAGTTGCTGTAACTGTGAATACCAACTGTGTCTTTGGAGATTATTTCTTCCTAAAGATATATTTGTAGTTATAAAAATTTTGTAATTTTTTGTTGCTTTTTCGGAATTATACACTATATACAAAAGTTTTTAAGATTTTTATCCTGGTATCAAAGCTTTAATTCTCTTAGGGCAGATAAGACGACGATCCCCTTGCTTTTCGCCTAGCGAGTAAGGGAGTTTTGCCGTTTCATCTATCTCAGGATTAATAGGCTGGGATCATCGCTTAATGAATAAACTCAATGTTATGGTAAAGCTATATGAAAAATATCTTCATAAAGCCTATCTATAAATTCTATGTATGTTTTATGCATAGCAATTTTAGCGTTTCCTGCAATTGCTAATATTAATTTTCTCCTTACCAGCAATCAAGTGAAATGTCAAGGGCGATTGTGATAATTAAAACCCAATAAAACAAGCACATACTTTAAAATTGGATGTTTTTCTCGCTTTCTCCAAAGATTGGCAAGATGGAAGTCAAAACACAAATGATGGAAAATCGAATTCTTTACGTTCGCCTTCCTTGTAACCCCATCTTTCCTATTGGGGTTGTCTACTTGAGCGATCATGTCCATAAACAGTTTCCTAATATTGAACAGAGGATCTTTGATTTAGGAACAGTGCCACCTTTAGATTACAATTCTGCTCTGGATCGCTGTATCGATGAATTTAAACCGACACTGCTAGTATTTTCTTGGCGGGATATTCAAATTTATGCCCCAGTTGGCGGACGTGGTGGCAACCCACTGCAAAACGCCTTTGAATTTTACTACGCTAAGAATCCTCTATTAAAACTACGTGGCGGATTGGGCGGTTTACGAATCTTCATCGCTTACTATGTAGAGTTATGGCGAAACCAGGGCTTAATCAAACGCGGTTTAAAGCGTGCCCAAAAATATAATTCTAATGCCCGTGTCGTTGTAGGTGGTGGTGCAGTTAGCGTATTTTACGAACAGTTGGGTAAAAGTTTACCTCAAGGAACAATTATTTCTGTAGGTGAAGGGGAAACCCTGCTAGAAAAACTTTTAAGTGGCAAAGATTTTCGAGATGAACGTTGTTACGTTGCGGGAGAAACCCAACCACGGAAACGCCTGATTCACGAACAACCCACCCCACTAGAAAAAACAGCTTGTAACTACGACTATATCGAAACCATCTGGCCGGAATTTAACTTTTACCTGCAAGAAGAAGACTTTTATATAGGTGTGCAAACTAAACGTGGTTGTCCCCACAACTGTTGTTATTGTGTCTATACGGTTGTCGAAGGCAAACAAGTACGCATCAACCCAGCAGATGAAGTAGTTGCTGAGATGCGCCAATTATACGATCGCGGCATTCGCAACTTTTGGTTTACCGATGCCCAATTTATCCCCGCACGAAAATTTATCGACGATGCCATAGAGCTATTGCAAAAAATCGTCGATTCTGGTATGACAGATATCCATTGGGCAGCATATATCAGAGCCGACAATTTGACACCCGAATTGTGCGACTTGATGGCGAAAACCGGGATGAATTACTTTGAAATCGGGATTACCAGTGGTTCTCAAGAACTCGTGCGGAAAATGCGGATGGGGTACAACCTGCGAACCGTCTTGCAAAACTGCCGTGACTTAAAAGCAGCTGGTTTCAACGACTTAGTTTCCGTCAACTACTCCTTTAACGTTATTGACGAACGTCCCGAAACCATCCGCCAAACCATCGCCTACCACCGCGAACTAGAACGAATTTTTGGTGCTGATAAAGTCGAACCTGCTATCTTTTTTATTGGGTTGCAACCTCATACCCATTTAGAAGAATACGCCTTCAAAGAAGGCATCCTCAAACCAGGGTATGATCCAATGAGTTTGATGCCGTGGACAGCCAAAAAACTCCTCTGGAATCCCGAACCCCTTGGTTCATTCTTCGGTGAAGTCTGCTTGCAAGCTTGGCAACAAAACCCCAACGACTTCGGACGCGAAGTCATGAAAATCTTAGAAGAAAAACTGGGTTGTGCCGACCTAGAAGCAGCACTTTCCGCACCAATAGAAACGAAAGAAAAACAGTTAGCGGGTATATCCTAGAAAACACGAATTCTGATTTTCTCCCCCTCTCTTTCTCTGTGTCCTTAGCGCCTCTGCGGTTATTTTTACCAAATCCCATGTTAGAAGGTTCAATCCTACAACAGCTAGAAACAGCCCATCGCCATACCACCAGGCCAATTCGATTCGGTGTTTACTACAAAAATACCCTAGTTGCCCTGTGCCATGCTCTCGAAGACCATATCTTAACCGACGACGGTACACCCCTAGTGATCACAGCCTTTCAACAGGGGAAATGGTATCTACAAGAAGCAGAACGATATGCAGACATCGCCCAGCGCAGCCGCCAAATTGCCATTATGGCCGCCTCTGAATCTGGCTTTGCTGAACATCCTACCAGCCAGCTACTTAATGTAGACTTAGTAGGATTAGATACAGGCGATCCAGTTGAACAGGAGTGGCACTTAATTATTTTATCGCCTAAATACACAGCAATGGTAATTTGTCAAGAATTATCAGAAGCTGATTATGGCAGCACTGGAGTACCGACATCAGACTTAGAGCGGAAATTCTATGGTTTGTGGACATTTGAGCCGGAGTTAGTCCAAGAGACAGCAGAAATAGCGATCGCTCACATCAAAAAATACAACCCAGAACTGGCCCAAAAACTCACAGCCGACAAACAACAAATTGTCCCTTCAATGGACAGATCCCAAAATTTAGGTGCAGTTGTCTCTCGTGTAGTAGATTACCTCCAGACTGGGCAAGATAATTTATCCATCCCAACAGCATCTCACCAACAAACCCTAGATCGCAACTTGGTTTCTAACGAAATCCAAGCCTTTTTGCGAATGGCGCAACTAATGGATATGGCAGATGTCAACAATCCAATGGCAGCTGCGGAAGTAGTAGTTCTTGCTGAAGCGATCGGGCAGCTTTTGGATCTTCCCGCCTGGCAGATTAAAAGATTGCGCTTGGCGGCTTTGTTGCATCGCATAGATCCACTACAAAAAGCAGAAAGCGTTCTCACTGGCGGTATATCGACACGCTACCAAGAAGATGCTCCCAGTTGTCCTTTAACTTGTCCCTTAGTACCAGGGGCACAAGTATTGCGAACTATGCCAAGATTACGAGCAGTTGCCCAAATTATTACTCACCAAAGCGAGTGGTGGGATGGTACAGGGGAACCAGCAGGTTTAGCTGGAGATGAAATTCCCTTAGAGTCGAGGATTTTGGCACTATTGGCAGACTTTCAGTGGCGAGTTAATGAGCGAAAATCGTCAAATCAAAGCCGGGAACAGATATTTTCTCAAGCTTTAGATGAGTGCAAACAGCAACAATCTAACCGCTTTGACCCTAAACTTGTAGATACCTTAACTTTATTAGTTATGGGTTTACAACAGGGACTCGACTTACCTATCATGACACCCAAAGTCAGCGCCGGCATCTGGATACTAGATTCCCAATGGGATAGCCACAGCAAGATCAGTGAGGAGATTGGTAGTTACTTTACATGAATATTGAAGCCATTAGATTAGGAAAACTCAAACAACTTCCAGGGGCAAATTTAGAAGACGAGGAACTCTCTCGACTGGATTTAAGCCGTATTAATCTTGCTGGTGCTAACCTTGTTGGCACTAATTTCGCCGCTTCAAAACTCGAAGGTGGGCATTTGGAGGGGGCAAATTTGATGGGAGCCAACCTCCAAGAAACTGACTTGCGGGCGAATTTGATGGGAGCCAACCTGATGCAAGCAGATTTAACAGGTGCTGACTTGCGGGGTAGTAATTTGCGTGGCGCTAACTTGATGGGAGCAAGACTCAGTGATGTGTCATTGGTGGGTGCTTTCTTGAGTGGTGCCAATTTGATGAACGTCAATTTACAAGGCGTTGATTTGCGCGGTGCTGATTTGCGCGGTGCAAACCTGACTGGGGCAAATCTCAAAGGTGCAGATTTGAGTCGCGCCGATTTACAAGGGGCTTTATTGAGTGAAGCAAACCTGGAAGAAGCCGATTTGCGAGGGGCGAATTTGGCAGGGGCGAATTTTTCAGGAGCAAATTTACTCTGTGCAGAGTTAGAAGGTGCAAATTTGAGCGGCGTTAATTTGAATAAAGCATGTGTGGTGGGTACTGTGGTTGAGACTCTTGCGTAAAGATTGCACCAAAAAGCCCAGTATCCTTGGGTATTGTTAAAATTTTTGCAGATGAAGCAGGTAAAAATTTGTGAGTCTACAAGAAGTTATCAAACTAGCAAAGCAGCTTTCAACTGTGGACAAAGTACGTTTGATCCAGGAAGTTGCTCCTGATATAGAACGCGAGTTAACAGATAAACTCTCTAACTTTCCCCGACAATCCTTATGGGGACTCTGTGCTGATTTAGGAAACGCACCTTCCACAGAGGAAATTGATGCTGCGTGCTGTAGCTGACACCCATGCAGTAATTTAGTACATTTTTGGCGATTCACGATTATCAACAACTGCCCAAAATACTATAGCCCAAATAGCATCTTCTGGAGATCAAGTTGCTTTCTCCTACATTACCCTAGCCGAAATTGTCTACTTGAGTGAGAAAGGGCGTATTTCTCCACTAACACTTGAACGCCTGCTTGCATCTGTTGACACAACTGATGCTGTACTGCTTGAAGTTCCTTTTAATAGGCATATAGCTGAAGCTTTGCGCTGAGTGAATCGCTCACAAGTACCAGATTTACCCGATCGCATTATTGCTGCTACAACCTTATATCTGGGAGTATCAGTGATTAGTCGAGATAGCAAAATTCAACTATCTAGTGTTAATACCATTTGGTGACATTCCTACTTGCGATTTATGAGCAGTTAAATCGTTAATATACTTTCGTTGTCTTATTGGGGCATTTTACTACACCGTTTATTTTCATATATGAGGCGATCGCTCAGTTCGCCCTCGTATCCACAAAGCTAGTACACTCATCAACAACACCCCCATCACTCCTTGTAGGGGATTATTATTCACACCAGTTACCCAATCAGGAACTTGACCAGAATATTTCACTAATTCCCCAACATTAATAATGTAGTAGCCCCAAACTAAACCACCATGCAAACCAATTGGTAAACCCAAGCGTCCCCTTCGCCAACGCTTTCCCCATACCTGCGTTAACCCCAGCAGTACTAAAGCTGGAAATTGTGGCAGTGTATGAATAATTGCCTCCAAGGGTTTAATAAAATGCAATGTAGCAAAGGCAGTTGCATCTGTCCACAGTGCGACACGCGGACTGTAATCTCGTTGTAATTCATCTAGCAACCAGCCTCGGAATAACAATTCCTCAGCAAATCCGATGCCCAAACCAACAAGTAAACCCTCTAAAATAACTTTCAGCAAAAAAACTTTCGGTTGTTGCCACACCAACCAACCCAATAAACTTTCTACCCCAAAAAGTATCAGAAGATTAATTATCCCCATAGCCAAACCACGCAGCAAATCCACACCGTTTTGTCGCGTGAATTCTAAGCCATAATGCCGCAGAATTTGGGACTGTTGGTAGACATATTTACCCCATAGTCTCAGGAGAAAAATAAATACTGCATATAACAATACCAATGTCAATATACTTTCTAAGTTTGAATCATGCACTAGTAAGTATATTGGTGTAGCCAATGGCAACCATAGCAACAATAAAGTCAAAATAAAACAACCCAGCCTGATAGGGGCAGGGCGTTCAGCTAGACGGACAAAGTTTTTTTTCATACTAGATTAAGTCACTAATCACTAGTCAATACTTTAATTTTCGACAAATGACCAATGACAAATGACAAATGACCAATGACTATTCGTCAGGTTCAATCGTGCTACTTAAACCGTGACTTATCAATGTTTCGCAATAGAACTCAGCGTGTTCCAGAGCGCAAGTAATGACTAAAGCTAGCCCGTTAGTATGGGCTTCCATCATGATGCTAACCGCCTGGGGTTGGGTAAGGCTTGGTACAGTGGCTATTAGTGACTGCACAACATGCTCCATAGAGTTATAGTCATCGTTATGGAGCAAAACGCGATACCGAGGCGCTAGCTTACGAATTGTGGAAGGCTTTTCAATAGTTTCAACTGACACGGCTCTTTGCTCTTTTCTTTTTGATTCACTACTACAAAGTGTCTGTGTAGCGATCGCTTAACAGTTATTTACCTATTCTATAGTATTTCTGTTCAGATACTATGCTAGAAAAACCGCTCTACTTAGTTTTGCGTAGCCACTTGTAAAGCAGATGTCTCAGACATAGTTGCCGTCAGAGTGCTACCCTAATCTTACAGAAGCTTCCTTAAACGTAGCGCATTTTCATCTTTAAAATTAAGGAAATTGCAAAATAATCCTTGCCCCTGCCCCAACTCCATAATCATGGACATTAGCCTAGATTTTCTTCAACCAGGACAAATTGTGTCTTTAGAGCATGGCGACAGAAATCTGTATGCAGAAGTCATTCAATTTGTAGTTTCCCGCCAGTTGTGCTGGGTGCGTCCTTTACTAATGGTTACTTTGATTCAAGAATCGCCGCTAATTACTGATTTGCGAGATGCGTCTGACTTACTTTGGCCTGCAAATTTATTTCGACCAGCATTAGACACAGAAGTGATTACCTTCTTGAGTCAAGTTTTAGCAAAAGAACCGAAAACTGAGCCTGACTCAGCCGCCAAGCAGCAACTTAATCAATTTATTCATCAACTATGGTCAGCATATCAATAGGCATGGGGCAAAGGATATGACTAGAAGTTAGTTTATCTGGAGTGCCAACAACCATACTGATGATATCAACTCCCTTCGCAACGAGTTCATTCTGCTTGTAAACAATTTCAGCAAACAGAAAGGGAGGAATTTTTTCTCGGCGTTTAGCGAACTACATAGCGATTTACTCCGAATGCACAATAATGTGGAGGGTTATTAGCACGGTTTACGCCATTCTAGTTATTTAAATAATCAACCTCAGAGAAAAATACAAACAATAATATCGCTCTTATTATCCCACCTGCCTTTACTAAAACTTGTTTTTCAACTTGGAATTTTGATTACTTCAGTATTCATCAAATTTACTTAATATACCTCTATGCATAAGCAGTTAGGAATATCCGAAGCTGGGAACCAACTTAATTCTACCAGCATCCATCTCCGACATTAATAATTCCAGAGCTTCGTAGTCAACGTCAGAAATATAACCCAGTTCTGTCAGTTCTGAATTGATTTCATTTTCTATCTCCGGAGTTAGCTTTTTAATGTCAAGAGCTTTTTCTACCAATTTACGAATAGCGTACTTAGTTCTCATAAGTAATACATCCAACTGTAATATGATACTAATTATCCCAGAAAACTCTTAGTATAAAGAGCGATCTAAATACTAATTTATTTGTGATATAGATCACATTTAATTAGTTAGATAGATAATTCGCTATGACTCTGGCGTATGCCATCAGCAACGCTAAAGTGGGAGATTTAACTTACCGTTAAGACTTGGCTAAATTAGCTTGAGTTATAGACTAAGCAACTTTTATCAGCATAGTTACTGATTATTTGTTTGCTCTATGGCTGTCTATGTTGATTGTTTTTGAACTGAGATAAAAAAAAAGTATATATAAACACATTTTAACCTGGAATTATAACAATCTTTAAACAGAGATACTAAAGAAATAAAGATTCAGCAAAGAGAGCTAAGACGTATGGTCGATGCAACAAAATAGAGTTTATGTTCAAATAATCCTTAGCGTGACGCTTCAATAATTCTCAATAGGATGTAACTATGCAAGCAGTGCTTAACTATCCCAAAATTGCAGTTATTCGCCCCCAAGGGTGTTTGAATGCTACAAACGCCTTGGAATTTGAACGAGATATGACCACAGCGTTGACACAAAATGTTATTTCCATCTTGGTACTAGACCTCGCAGCAGTAGAATCATTAGACAGCGCGGGGTTGATGGCATTGTTATCTATACACAAGCTGGCTCTGAGTTTAGGAAGGGGTTTTCAACTTTGTGCTGTTGCTCCGTCAATTAGAATTATTTTTGAACTAACGCAACTCGATAGAGTATTTGAAATATTGGATGGTGAAGTTGAATTGGCCCCAATATAAACCAGTTAAAACGCGAACTTTATGTAAAGGAGTTATAAGTTACAACGATAAATTATGTTAGAAGACCTAATTCAATGCTAAAGTTTGGTTTGGGTAGCTGTAATTAAGGTAGCTAGAAGATAGCACAGTGGCTGTTGCAGTTGAGAAATTAATAACATCGGATATTTTAAAACCAGGGCGTTACCTTGGCAATGAGCGTTTAGCAGTACACAAAGCTTGGGATAAGACAGCAATACGCTGGGTCTTAACCTACCCGGAAGTATATGAAGTCGGTGCATCTAATTTAGGGCACATTATCCTATACAACATCTTGAATGCCCAACCGCGTCAATTGTGCGATCGCGCCTACCTCCCAGGAAAAGACCTGGCAGCCAAACTACGCGAAACTAATACGCCATTGTTTGCGGTAGAGTCAAAGCGATCGCTTACAGAATTCGACATCTTAGGCTTTAGCCTCAGTTACGAACTGGGTGCAACTAATATCCTAGAAATGTTGGATCTGGCTGGAATTCCATTGACGTGGAGAGAACGGCAACAAGCAGGGGGAGAACTAACGAATCTCCAATCCCAGTTTCCGTTAATTTTTGCTGGTGGGCAAACAGCAACATCGAATCCTGAGCCTTACGCTGACTTTTTCGACTTTATCGCCCTTGGGGATGGAGAGGAACTGCTGCCAGAAATTGGTTTGGTATTGGAAGAAGGCAAACAAGCAGGATTGAGTCGGGAAGATATATTACTGGATTTGGCACAGATACCAGGCGTATATGTCCCTCAGTTTTACGACATGGCAGAGGATGGCTCAGTTCACCCTCGTCGCTCTGACGTACCAAAACGAATTCTGCGACGGGTGGCAACCCCCATACCAGCATATTCCATTGGGCTAGTTCCTTATGTAGAAACGGTGCATGACCGTTTGACGATTGAAATTCGGCGTGGTTGCACTCGTGGCTGTCGCTTCTGTCAACCAGGAATGCTGACTCGGCCAGCACGGGATGTAGAACCCGATAAGGTTGTAGAAGCAATTGAACAGGGAATGCTGGCAACTGGTTACAATGAGTTTTCCCTATTATCTCTGAGCTGTTCTGATTATTTATCCCTACCAGCAGTGGGGATGGAAATCAAAAATCGCTTAAAAAATGAAAATATTTCTCTGACTCTACCAAGCCAACGGGTAGACAGATTTGATGAGAATATTGCCAATATCCTGGGAGGTACACGGCAAGGCGGACTAACTTTTGCTCCAGAAGCTGGAACTCAGCGGATGCGAGACATCGTAAATAAAGGTTTGACGAATGAAGAATTGTTGCGGGGCGTAAAAACCGCTTGGGAGCAAGGCTGGGATAAAATCAAGTTGTATTTTATGATTGGCTTGCCGGGTGAGACGGATGTTGATGTTTTGGGCATTGCGGAAACAGTCAGCTGGCTACAGCGAGAATGTCGGGGTAAAGGCAGAAAACCCCTGAACTTTAACCTAACAATTTCTAACTTTACGCCTAAGCCGCATACACCATTCCAGTGGCACTCAGTTTCTACCACTGAATTTAAGCGCAAACAAAACCTGTTGCGGCAAGAATTCCGCCGGATGAAGGGAATGAAGGTAAATTTTACCGATATCCGCATTTCGGCAATGGAAGATTTTGTGGGACGAGGCGATCGCAATTTGAGCAAAGTAGTCCGCCGCGCCTGGGAATTGGGTGCAGGGATGGATTCCTGGTATGAAAATTTAGATCAGGCTTTTAGCGCTTGGGGAGATGCGATCGCCGGGGCCGATCTAGATTGGAAATACCGCCAAGTAGAAAATGGCGAATGGAATTTGTTTCACGCACAAGAGCAGAACAAATCGCCAGATGCGGAAAATGTCCAATTCCTCAGTCCTCACTCTCTAGATACTCCCCTACCTTGGGATCATATTGATACCGGGATTGATAAAAACTGGCTCAAAGAAGACTTGCAACGTGCCTTAGCAGCCGCAATTGTACCGGACTGCTCTTTTGAAGGTTGTTCTCACTGTGGCGTATGTGGAACCGACTTTGGCCATAACATCGTGATTGCACCACCTGTTATCCCACAATTCGCTGGCGAGTTTGTTCCCAACACAACCAAGGCTCAACGACTCCGAGTTTGGTTTGGAAAACAGGGTAATATGGCTTTGGTAAGCCACCTAGATTTAATCCGTCTGTTTGACCGAGTTGTGCGGCGAGCAGGCTTGCCTATTGCTTTCACTGGTGGGTTTCATCCAATGCCGCGAATTTCTGTAGCAACTGCTTTGGCTCTAGGCGCTACTAGTAGCGGTGAAATTGCGGATTTTGAGTTAACTGTACCAGTGGATATCGAGACTTTTCGAAAAGAATTGGTTCGGGAAATGCCCACAGACATACCTGTATATAATGTGGAGCAGATAGATTTAAAAACTCCAGCAGCTACTCAACTGCTAGAAACCGCAGAATATTTAATTACCGTAGCAGCACTTGAAGAAACAACACCTATACAATGGCAAAACTGGATCGATACCATCAAAGCAAAAGATGAGCTTTGGTACGAGCATACAACAAAGTCAGGCAAGAGCCAGTTAATAAATCTGCGCGATCGCTTATTTGAACTGGAATTAGTAGAAACCCACAAAGGCATTGCAGAATCTATATCTGTTATCCGTTATGTAGGTAGCTATCGCCAAGATGGTTTTCTATTGCGTCCTGAACAAATCCTGTTTATGCTAGGGATAGTGGGTAGTGGAGAATTTCAACTCCTGCACATCCACCGCAATCGGCTAATTTTAGCGGTATAATCCCTGTAGGGCAGCTTGCTAGTAGTTGTCCTAACATGTTACATCGTCGGAATTGATTTTTAGCAAGGTTGCGTTAGAATGGGGTGAAGAGAATTTTTCTGGCGCTGCATTGAATTAGCTGGTTCACTACCCTGGTGTTCAGGGGGCGAAAGCAAAGATATTAGAGTGCAACTTCTAGGATTTTATCCCAGACAAACTGAGGCAGATTAAAGAACACACTCTCTCTTTATAGCTAACTTGTGAATCAGTAACTAACAGCAGGCTCGGTTAGCTTCTCTAAATCCATACTTTTTTTCCAACAACTGCTGAATGTCTAATCCACAGTATTGCCCAAGAGCTAGTGCGTTACTCTTCTAGAGTTGTTCGCCCTTGGTGTTACCGTAGGGTAAACAACTGCTGTAGGTTAAGCCGATTTGCAGACGTTCACGAGACGCGCAAAGCGCGGCTTAAAAGTAGGGTAGCAGCTGGCGTTGCTGAGTATAACCCTAAGAATAAATCCAGGGAATGGAAAATAGAAATAGTTTCTTTTTCTTAACGACTTCAGTAGGTTACTCTCAAAAAAAGCTTCCTGAGTTAAAAACTCACTCAGGATTTATAACTTTCAACTCAGAACTCTCTTCATTGAGAGTATTGCATTGCAAATCAACCATAGATGGTTGATTTAATTGCTTAAACATGCAGCCGTTCTGGAATAATCCGCCGCGAAAACGCTCTTAAGAGCGCCAATAGCTATTTAACTTAGAACATCAGGTTTGCGATTTTTATCATCAGTAGCGCCTTTTGAGGGTTGCAAGGGCAACAAAGGTATAACAAACCTCCAGACCTATTGGTGCTGCCAATTTTTGAGGAAATTGAATGCCAAAACAAATTATCATCGCGGAGCAGCACCAAATTGCTGCTGTCTTTTCCGAAGATCAAATACAGGAACTCGTTGTTGCTACCGGTCATCATCAAATAGGTGATATCTACTTAGGAGTAGTAGAAAACGTATTGCCTGGGATAGATGCGGCTTTTGTGAATATTGGCGACCCAGAGCGCAACGGTTTTATTCACGTCACCGACTTGGGGCCATTGAAGCTAAAGCGTACCGCAGCAGCCATTACAGAACTATTAGCACCACAGCAGAAAGTTTTGGTGCAAGTAATGAAAGAGCCAACGGGAACAAAAGGGCCCAGGCTCACGGGTAATATCACCTTACCTGGACGCTACGTAGTACTAATGCCTTATGGTAGGGGCGTAAATTTATCCCGACGAATTAAAAGTGAAAGTGAGCGCAACCGCTTACGGGCACTAGCGATTTTGGTAAAACCGGCGGGAATGGGTTTGCTCGTGCGTACAGAAGCCGAAGGCAAACCAGAAGAAGCGATTATGGAAGATTTGGAGTTGCTGCAAAAGCAATGGGAGGCGATTCAGCAGGAAGCGCATTCTACCCGTGCCCCAGCACTACTCAACCGAGACGATGACTTTATCCAGCGCGTATTGCGGGATATGTACGGCGCGGATGTCAATCGGATTGTCGTAGATTCCAGTACTGGTTTGAAGCGCGTGAAGCAGTACTTGCAGAATTGGAGTGGCGGTCAAACACCGCAAGGATTGTTGATTGACCATCACCGCGATCGCTCCCCAATTTTAGAGTACTTCCGCATCAGTGCTGCTATTCGAGAAGCTCTGAAACCAAGAGTAGACCTACCTTCTGGCGGTTACATCATCATTGAGCCAACGGAGGCTTTAACCGTAATTGATGTTAACTCAGGTTCCTTCACGCGATCGGCGACAGCCAGAGAAACAGTTTTGTGGACAAACTGTGAAGCTGCAACAGAAATTGCTCGCCAGTTGCGTCTGCGGAATATTGCCGGAGTGATTGTCGTTGATTTCATTGATATGGAATCCCGACGTGACCAACTGCAAGTTCTCGAACACTTTAATAAAGGACTCAAAGCAGACAAAGCTCGTCCCCAGATTGCTCAACTTACGGAACTGGGTTTAGTAGAACTGACCCGCAAACGTCAGGGTCAAAATATTTACGAATTGTTTGGTGAAACTTGTCCCACCTGTGGCGGTTTAGGGCATACTGTGCGTCTGCCTGGAGAACTTGAAAACCGATTACCAATACCAGCAGAAACACCAGAACGTGAGCGTTTTGTATCCCTACCTCACCGAGAACCACGTCAGCCATCCGCCCGCGTCCCGGAACCACGAGAAACATACGACGGGTTTGGGGAAGCATTTGACGGCGACTCGGAATCGACTAACTTAAATCTGATTAATCATCCTAGTTATCAAGAACTGAATGATAATAAGCGTCGTACCCGTACTCGCCGTAGTCGAATTGGCATTAATGGGTTAAATGGGAAAGATGAATCTCGGGTTATTGCCAATCCATTAGCTTTTGTCAACGAGCCAGATTTAGACCTTGATATAGAACCAGAATTAGGAGTTACACCAGAAATTCCCTCACCCACCCTTGGTAAACCAGGTTGGAATGAAAGAGTAGAGCGCACTGTAGAGCGTGCTAAAGTTATCAAGCCAGAACCAGTTAAACCAGTGGTAGAACCACCGGAGATTAGAACTGTAGAAATGAGCCTCCAGGAACAGGATATGTTTGCCTTGATGGGAATATCTCCCTTGGTGAAGTTAGAGCAAGAGGTTAAGAATACCAAATCTGTGATTATTAACGTGATTCAGCCTGGTCAAGTGCGAACAACTCCCACTGAATCTCTCTCAGAATCACCTATTGCCCAAAAAGTACCACCTGAAGTAGTTGCAACCAAGTCACCAATACCAAAAGTTATTGAGCCAGAACAAAAATCTTTAATAGAAGAGACAGCTGAACCATCTGAGTTGACTGCCAATCCTTCTGAAAGCTTGTCTGCAAAAGCCTCCGTCAAAGCGATCGCAGATGAAAGTGATTCAAGCAGCGCCGCCAATGCGATCGCAGATGAAAGCGATGCGAACAGCGCCGCCACTGCTAGCCGCCGTCGCCGCCGTCGTTCCTCAGCGATCGAGGATAATTAATTTGCTTTATGGTAGAAACATCACCAACGCCCTTGGAACAATCCAATTGGCTGGAGTTTTCTACCTTGTCAGGGATTCCAGGATTGGTTGCAGGTGTGGATGAAGTAGGGCGAGGCGCTCTATTTGGCCCGGTGGTAGCGGCAGCAGTGATCCTACCAGATCATGCTTTGCCAATACTGATGGCAGCTAAAATTAAAGACAGTAAAAAGTTGTCTAGTTCTCGGAGAACTCAGCTAGCACAGCAAATTTGTGGGCTGGCTATAGACTGGAAAATTGGGTTTGCTTCTACTGCCGAAATTGACAAGATAAATATTTTGCAAGCGACACTATTAGCAATGAAGCGGGCTGTACTGAAGTTAAAGGTACAGCCTGCAATCTGCTTGGTTGATGGCAATCAGTCAATCAAAGACTTGCTATTGCCACAACAAACAATAGTTAAGGGAGATGAGCGATCGCTCGCTATTGCCTCTGCTAGTATTGTTGCCAAGGTTTGGCGTGATGATTTGGTACTGCGTCTAGCATTGAAATACCCTATGTACAACCTAGAGCGTAACAAGGGCTATGGTAGCCAACGGCATGTGCTGGCTCTGCAACAATACGGGCCATCGCCCCTACATCGTCAGTCTTTTCGTCCTTGCCAAATCAAAGTACTGAACGCTGAGTGATTAAATGATTACTCAGCATTCAAGATTGGCAATTCGGTGCTGTCACTGTCAAATCTTCTATCTTTAGTTTGTGATATCACCCAGTAGCGATAATCAGTCAAAAGTTGATTTAATAACCTTTGCCTAACCGACAACAGTACGCTTTTGAGCAAACCATTACCAGTAGCTTCTAAAATTGGCTTAGGAGTAAAGGAAAATGGCGGTGGTAAATCCACCAGCACTTCTAAATCAGCCCTTCCTTGCAGACGAGTGCCAGTACTAAACTCTTTGGGAGACAAATGCCCTTTTAAATTAAGGGCAAAGCGCTGGTTAATATACTCGAAACCCAATATTTCACAGCCTAGCGATCGCAAATAAATTATTCCATTTGATTCTGCCCAAACTCTCATGTCTACAGTCGGTTGAATGCTTAATGACATAAAAGTGAGCGGACGCATTTTCAAGCGAAATACTTCCTCAGAAAGCTGCTGAGTTCGGGTGTTGTCAGCCAAAGCCTTAACCAGACGTTGAGGCTGACGCAAGTAGTGCTGAATGTGAATAGGCTGCTCTGGAACAGCGATTTCAACCGATTGGGAGGCAGTAAACCGGGTAGCCATGAGCGGATAAAAATATCTGTCTCTTAATTTTAATATTTTTTAACAACTTAAATCTGATTATTAGAAAAGAGCAAAATTAGAGTTGCTTATCAGCTATACAGCATTAGCAAAAATTTGGTACGCTCATTACTATCTTTAGTTTAAGAAATATAGATTAGGATTAGCCCTTTCAAGGTGGGTAAAAATTTTGGTCAATAAATTCCTCTTTAAGCTCTATACTCTGTGCCATTTGCGTCTATGTGGTTAAAAAAAATACTTTTAAACCGCAGAGGCACAGAGACCGATGAGAAAAAATAAGAGATTTTACGAGTTACCTTGAAAGGGCTAAGATTAGGATTTAACTCTTGACACAAAGTAAAGAATGTGAATATTTATTTGGTGAAAAACTAACATAATTGCTCTGAAGGTTTCAGAGCAATTTCGCCAAAAAAACTGCCAGAAAATCTATCTGGTAGAAGGCTAGTTTTCATAATTTGTTTTCCTAAATACATATTCAGGACTATTCATTTAGTGGGTAAATTTTAGAGATAACAGTTTTTACTAATAATAAATATTGAATATATTTGTCAAAGCCAAAATATCATAATCTCTGTTTACACATTAAAGTCACAACTCAAGGCTAAAGGCATGACTCTATCGATCGCACATTTAGGGCCTCCCGGCACTTACGCAGAACAAGCAGCTGTTCTTTATGTCAACTGGTTGACTAAAAGTATGGGAGATGAAGCTACGTTATCTCCCTATCCCACCATCTCACAGTCACTGCACGCCGTTGCTGATGGTCAAGCTCACCTGGCTGTTGTGCCAGTAGAAAATTCTATTGAAGGGAGTGTTACCACAACACTGGATACACTGTGGCAGTTAGACAGGTTGCGAATTCAGTTGGCTTTGGTATTACCCATTGTCCATACCTTAATTTCCTGCGCCTCTGGTTTAGATAAGATTAAAACTGTTTACTCTCACCCGCAAGCTTTGGCACAATGTCAGGGATGGTTAGAGCGGTTTCTCCCGACTGTACAGATTATTCCCAGCAATTCTACAACCGAAGCACTACAGCGATTGGAGCAAGAAACAACAACAGCAGCGATCGCTTCTAGTAGAGCCGCTCAACTCTACAACTTACCGATACTTGCCACTGGTATTAACGACTATCCAGAAAACTGTACTCGTTTTTGGGTAGTAAGTCAGGGTGAAGCAAATGCTGGATACCAGACATCAAAAGTGCCTACCAGTCACACATCGCTAGCTTTTAGTATGCCTGCTAACACACCCGGAGCATTAGTCAAACCTTTGCAAATCTTTGCTCAACTAGGAATTAACCTCAGCCGGATTGAATCTCGTCCGACGAAGCGATCACTAGGCGAATATTTGTTTTTCATGGATTTAGAAGCAGATGTCAAGGAAGCACAAATGCAATATGCTTTAGCAGAATTAACTATCCACACAGAGATTTTAAAAATTCTTGGCGCTTACAATGTTTTGCCGATCAGCGCTTTTACTTGAGAAGTTAGGAGTTATCAGTTAGGCAATATAAATTATAAGTTGTCGATCTTGTATTTTTTGTTATTTTTCCTAACTCCTAAACTCCTCACTTCTCACTTTTCGTTAAAGGTGTCTTTGAGAACAGCGCGAGCTGCCAAATGATTACGAGTAGAAGTTAAAATTTCTGCTTCCCGCTCTAGACGCGTTGCAGTATCTTGCATTTCTAGCAATAACTGTTGCTCTGCGGCGACACCATAAAGATTACTGGCTACCCAATAAGATAGTTCTGTTGGTAGATCGGGCAAATCTTCTGGCAGTTCGATATTTTGTTCGGTTAATTTACCTGATAGACGCACAACATCTCGCAGTAGTTGTTCTACTTCAGTTGACAAAGGATGCAAATCTTTTGTTGGTGGTTGGTCTTCAATCCACTCAACTAAGCCAACGCGATATGGCTTTTCACGAACATACTCTAATACACGAAATCTTTGCTGCCCTAATGTCAACATCTTGATTCGATCATCTGGCAGCCGTTGGTGATGAACGATTTCTGCACAGCAACCAGTGTTTGCAATTGTACCTTTGACTGGATCGAACATCAAAACACCAAACCTGCGATCGCTCTCCAAAATCGTGTTCATCATGATTCGGTAGCGAAATTCAAAGATGTGTAAAGGTAATGGTCTAGTAGGAAACAGAACTACTTCGGGTAACGGGAACAGAGGTAGTTCACGAACTGCAATTTTAGAAGATGATGTCATTGTTACCTTGGTATAAACTTAATCTTTAAAATTTCTTTTTCTCTGCTTTTCCCGTATTTTGTCTATATTCTATCATTTGTTTCCTAGCTAAATAAAAGCCCTGAGATATATTTCTTCAGGGCTATGTAAAAATTCATACTAATTTGATTTGTCTTTTGTCCTTTGTCTGAGTACTAATGACTAATGACTAATTAAAGTTTGACTTCAATATCCACACCCGATGGTAGATCCAATTTCATCAGAGCATCTATAGTCTTAGAAGAGGGCTGGTAAATGTCAATAATCCGGCGATGGGTACGGGTTTCAAAGTGTTCCCGTGAATCTTTATCTACGTGAGGCGATCGCAGCACACAATAGATCCGGCGTTTTGTGGGTAAAGGAATTGGGCCTATGGCTGTAGCGTTGGTGCGGTTAGCTGTGTCTACAATCTTCTCGCAAGATGTATCTAATAAGCGTCGGTCAAAAGCCTGTAAGCGAATTCTAATTTTCTGCTGCTGTAGAGTTGCCATCTTTAATTTTCCAGGTTCTGCGTAATTAGGGGATTATTTACAGGTTAAAGGTTACAGGGTAAAGGTTACAGAAAACTATTACCTGTCCCCTGTAACCTATTACCTTATTTATAGAGGGAAGAGAAAGGAGCAGAGAGGAATCATACCATCTCTGCTCCTTTGTTATGAGCAAAAAGGTGCTACTTGATAATTTTGGAGACGACACCAGCACCTATGGTGCGTCCACCTTCGCGGATAGCGAAGCGCATTCCTTGTTCAATCGCGATCGCGTTGATCAATTCTACTGTCATCTTGATGCGATCGCCTGGCATCACCATTTCTACTTCTTTGCCTTCATCGGAGGTGTAGGCTTTGATGGTACCAGTTACATCAGTTGTCCGCACGTAGAACTGGGGACGGTAGCCAGCGAAAAATGGAGTCTTACGACCACCTTCTTTTTCTGTTAAGACATACACCTCACCTTCAAATTCATTGTGAGGTTTAATCGAACCAGGTTTGGCGATGACCATACCCCGTTCAATATCAGCCTTCTGGATACCCCGGAGTAGTACGCCAGCGTTATCCCCAGCCATACCTTGGTCGAGACTCTTCTTGAACATCTCAATCCCAGTTACGGTAGTGGCGCGAGTATCTCTGATACCCACTAGTTCAACGTTATCGCCAACTTTGACTACACCCCGCTCAATCCGACCGGTGGCGACAGTACCACGACCTGTAATTGAGAACACGTCTTCTACAGCCATCAGGAAGGGTTTATCAACATCCCGCTCAGGAGTGGGGATGTAAGAATCTACAGCATCCATCAATTCGTAGATTTTGTCTACCCAAGGATTTTCACCGCGTTGGGTCTTAGGATTTTTGGTCATTGCTTCTAGAGCTTGCAGACCAGATCCTTTGATAATGGGGATGTCGTCACCAGGGAAATCGTAGCTGGAAAGCAGTTCTCTCAGTTCTAGTTCTACTAGTTCTAAGAGTTCTGGGTCATCCATCAAATCTTCTTTGTTCAAGAAGACAACCAGACTGGGAACGCCTACCTGTTTTGCCAACAGGATGTGTTCGCGGGTTTGGGGCATAGGACCATCGGTAGCAGCAACTACGAGGATACCTCCGTCCATCTGGGCAGCACCGGTGATCATGTTTTTCACATAGTCAGCGTGTCCTGGACAGTCTACGTGAGCATAGTGCCGACTTGCAGTCTCATACTCTACGTGAGCGGTATTAATGGTAATACCCCGTGCCTTTTCTTCTGGGGCATTATCAATTTGGTCGTAGCCCTTAGCTACAGCCTGACCCATAGCTGCCAAGGTCATGGTAATGGCTGCTGTCAAGGTAGTTTTACCGTGGTCAACGTGGCCAACTGTACCGATATTGATGTGGGGCTTATTTCTTTCAAACTTTGCACGTGCCATGAATGCTCATTTCCTTATTTTAACTAAGCGTTCCCTTTGCTTTTTGCAATGATAGTTTCAGCTACGCTGCGAGGCACCTCTTCGTAGTGGCTGAACTCCATCGTGAAGGTACCCCGACCTTGCGTTTTTGACCGGATATCAGTGGCGTAGCCAAACATACTCGCCAGTGGAACTTTGGATGTTACCTTAGCGAGTCCCTTTTCGGTGCTTTGGCTTTCAATCTGCCCTCGGCGGGTGTTGAGGTCGCCAATGACGTTCCCCATATAGTCTTCAGGAACTTCAACTTCAACTTTCATCATAGGCTCTAAGATGACAGGTGAAGCTTTCAGTACAGCCTCTTTCATCGCCATTGAGCCAGCGATTTTAAAAGCCATTTCTGAAGAGTCTACATCGTGGTATGACCCATCAATTAGCGTCGCTTTAACATCAATCAATGGATATCCAGCTAGAACACCGGATTCACAACTTTCTTTCATCCCTTGTTCTGCGGGCCCAACGTACTCTTTAGGTACTGTACCGCCAGCAATTTTGGAAACGAATTCAAAGCCAGTACCGGGTTCTCCAGGCTCCAAATTGATCACAACGTGACCGTATTGACCTTTACCACCACTTTGGCGGATGAATTTGCCCTCAACTTTGTTCACAGCTTTCCGAATTGTTTCTCGGTAAGCTACTTGTGGCGCACCTACATTCGCTTCCACCTTGAATTCTCGTAACATCCGGTCTACTAGAATTTCTAGGTGTAGCTCTCCCATTCCCGCTATCACGGTCTGGTTTGTTTCGGGATCGACGCGAACACGAAAGGTGGGGTCTTCTTCTGAGAGAGATTGCAGAGCTTTGGACAATTTGTCCATATCGTTCTTGGTTTTGGGTTCAACCGCCACCGAGATCACGGGCTCAGGAATGAATAGGGATTCCAGAATTACTGGTGATCCATCATCACAGAGCGTGTCACCTGTTAAGGTGTCTTTTAAACCCAGAGCTGCTCCCAAATCACCAGCTCGCAATTCATCGACATCTTGCCGATCGTCTGCCTTCATGAGAACTAAGCGGGAAATCCGTTCTTTTTTATTCTTACTAGCGTTGAGAACGTAGCTGCCCTTTTTCAGGACACCAGAATAAACGCGAACAAATGTCAGGCGACCGTAAGGGTCAGCCATAATCTTGAATGCCAGAGCTGCTAGGGGTTCATTGTCATCAGCCCGTCGCTCAATAGTATCGCCATTGGGCAGTAAGCCTTGAATTGGCGGTACTTCACTTGGCGCTGGCAGGTAATCTACAACGGCATCCAGCATTAACTGCACGCCTTTGTTTTTAAATGCTGAACCGCAAAGTACTGGTACAATTGTGCCCGCAATTGTGCCTTTACGCAGAGCAGTCTTAATTTCCTGTTCTGTAAGTTCTTCGCCCTCGAAGTACTTAGTCATTAAAGCATCGTCGGTTTCTGCCGCGGCTTCTATGAGCTTGGTGCGGAATTCGTCTGCCTGCGCTTGCAATTCTTCCGGGATATCGGTTTCCTGGATATCCGTTCCTTGGTCATTGGCGTAAATGTACGCACGCTGCCTTACTAGGTCAACGATACCTTGGAAGTCATTCTCACTACCAATTGGTAGTTGAATAGCGATCGCATTCGCCCGCAGGCGATCGCGAATTTGGTCATGAACTTTATAAAAGTTCGCTCCGGTGCGATCCATCTTGTTGATAAAGGCTATCCGAGGAACTTTGTAGCGTTCTGCTTGTCGCCACACTGTCTCAGACTGCGGTTGCACGCCGCCCACAGAACAAAATACTGCGATTACACCATCCAACACGCGCATGGAACGTTCAACTTCAATTGTGAAGTCTACGTGACCTGGAGTATCGATAATGTTAATTTGATGATCTTTCCAACTGGTACTAATAGCAGCAGCAGTAATGGTAATTCCCCGCTCCCGCTCTTGCTCCATCCAGTCTGTGACGGCAGTTCCTTCATGAACTTCGCCAATTTTATGAATTATCCCAGAGTAAAATAATATTCTCTCTGTTGTTGTTGTTTTGCCCGCATCTATATGCGCCGCAATACCAATGTTGCGTACTTTCTCTAGCGGGATCGTGCGTGCCACAGCTACCTCCTATAGTTTTTGCCTCATGATATCTTGTATATTACTCTTTGTTAAGATTCTATACTTTTACGGAAAACCGTCTTTTTTTTGTAAATCCACGATATACCGCTTCGGCAAGGCGATATATCGCTTTTCTACTTAATAACGATAGTGGGCAAATGCTTTGTTAGCTTCCGCCATCCGGTGCGTTTCTTCGCGTTTCCGAATAGCATTGCCAGTTTCGTTAGCAGCATCCATTAACTCATTTGCCAATTTGCTTGCCATTGTCCGGCCTGGTCTAGACCGGGAATATTGCACTAACCAACGCAGTGCTAAGGTAGTGCCCCGTTCTGAACGCACTTCCATTGGTACTTGGTAGGTTGCTCCACCTACTCGCCTAGCTTTCACCTCTACTAAAGGTGTGGCATTTCGCACTGCTCTTTCAAAGGTTTCTAAAGCACCATTACCAGTGCGTTCCTCAATAGTTTTCAATGCTTCATAAACAATTCGTGCGGCAAGTGATTTCTTGCCATGACGCATGATCCGCCTGATAATCATGCTCACAAGGCGACTGTTATATACAGAGTCAGACGGAACTGGGCGCCTTTGAATAACACCACGACGAGACATACTTCACCTTTAATTCGGAATTGGCAACGAAATTATATGCTATCAGACACCGGAAACTAAAAGCTGTGGAACCCAACCCTCAGACTTTTTCAATTTTGTTTTCGACTGTTGCAGCAAGGCTGACCTATTGACTGCCAATTTTGGATTAGAGTTTTTGGTAGACGTTCCGACCACAAGGATTGGAAAAAATCAAAAGTCTGTAAGCCTCATCCCCTTGTGGGTTCGACCAATCCAAAATTGCAAATCTAAAATCTAAAATTCATTGACTTGCTACCTGCAATTAAATACTTAAGGTGACAAGATTCTAAACCTTAATGTCCAGATTAGAATTCTGCTGTGGGTTACAGCATTCTCCTCAGAACTTCTACACTTGCTCGCTTAGTGTAGGTGTAGCTTGCTTGATTTTTTTTAACAGACTGAGCAGCTTTCATAACTGCTCTTAGAACACATACCCTGATAGTTTTTTGTCCTTGGGCGCTTCGTAAGATAGACGATTAACCGTGTTGGGTGCGATTAATCGCCTAATCCTATTTTTTCGCTTCTTTCGGACGCTTGGTTCCATACTTGGAACGCCCTTGTTTACGGTCTTTAACTCCGGCTGTATCTAGGGTGCCACGGATAATGTGGTATCTCACGCCTGGTAGATCCTTAACCCGACCACCACGAATCATCACAACTGAGTGTTCTTGTAAGTTGTGACCAATACCTGGAATGTAAGCTGTGACTTCAAATCCAGATGTCAGTCTGACTCTTGCTACTTTGCGTAGAGCTGAGTTAGGCTTCTTGGGTGTGGTCGTGTATACTCTGGTACAAACTCCTCGACGTTGAGGGCATTGTTTCAGAGCCGGGGACTTGGTTTTCTGACGCGCTTGCTCGCGCTCATTACGTATTAGCTGCTGTATTGTTGGCATGAGTTACAGCGCGTAAAGCTGCTTATATGTCTAAGTTTTAACAAATCCTGATTATATCGTTTTTTAGTGTTTTATGTCAATTGTAATTTTTCCTTTGTTATTAGCAAACGATCGCTAATTAAGGACTATTGATTGCTTGTCAAAAAAGAATTGCCACAGCCACAGGTTGCGATCGCTTGGGGATTGTGGAAGCGAAAACCACCACCCATTAAGTCTTCTGAATAATCTACCCTCAAACCGTTGAGGTAATTTAAGCTTGTAGCATCTATGAGTACTTGAATTTCGTCCAAGTTGAAAACCTGGTCGCCAACTTTTATCGTTTCATCGAAGGACATATCATAAAATAACCCAGAACAGCCACCTGGTTTTACTGCCAATCGAAACAAGACATTTGGCTGCTGCTTGGACTTTATTCGCCCAATTTCACTCGCGGCTGCTTGACTCAGATGAATCATGGAACTCGTTTTTTGCAATTGGATACCCCATTTTCATTTTACAGACAGATGGGTTAACTCTTGCTTCTCGAAAATCCCAAATTACCGAAGCCATGAGCGCGATCGCTATTACTACATTTATAGCACAACAAACTTCAGTCCCCACCTTAACTAGGTAGGGACTTCTGGGGTGCAGTGGTTCGCAAAGACGATTGGCACAAAAATGTATTCAGTTTTTAGATTAGAGCTTTAGTCCTTAGTTCGGGCATAGTCATCTTGGTAGCGGATAATGTCATCCTCTCCCAAGTATTCGCCATTTTGCACTTCAATTAACACTAAGGTAATCACGCCAGGATTTTCTAAACGATGAGATGTACATTGAGGTACATAAGTTGACTCATTATTGCTCAGTAATACTTCTTTCTCGCCACAAGTTACTCTAGCTGTACCTGAGACAACAATCCAGTGTTCGCTGCGGTGGTGGTGCATCTGTAAACTGAGGCGGTGTCCGGGCTTAACTTCGATGCGCTTAATTTTGTATCCGCGCCCTTCTTCCAAAACTGTAAAAGCACCCCAAGGACGTAACTCAGTTGCAGCAACGCCTCTGGAAGTGATAGTTGAAGGTAGGTGTGGAGTGTCAGTCTGTGTAGTTTCTTGATATCGAGCCATAATTACCTCATTTGAAGACATAACAAACCGTCTGTACTCTTAACTATTGATAAGAAATCTGGCGCTATGTTGCAACGTTGAAAATCAGCAATTTTGTCGCACCTTGATAAACATAACAAAATCAAACCTGATGGTGTAAACCATCACTATTAAAACTCTTAGGTTTACACTAAGTCTTCATTAAGCAAAGCAGCAGCTTGTTCTAAACTTTAAAAAAAGATGGGGCATTGGGAATTGAAAAGAGGCAAAGGGGCGGGGTGTTGCTCTTGCTGAGGACAAAACTCTTTTCCCTTGCTCCCTTACTCCCTACTCTTTAATCCCTGATTAACGTGAGTTCGACGGAACTAAAAAATGGCAGGAGGTAGAGCAGGCAAATCTTTTGGGTAAATATCAATCGACGGTTTTTTGGGCAAATAGGTGTAAGCAGCTAAACCAGCCATCAAGTTAACC
>NZ_JADEXT010000077.1:0-17728 GCF_015206985.1 Nostoc sp. LEGE 12447
CCTGACGGTTTAGCCCGGTAAATGCCCTCAGCAGGCGGTCTTCTTTCAGCACCCGATTCACGTCTAGCATTTTTCTGTCTTGTTCTAATCGCCAATCGTTACTTTACCTTATTAAGCGACAAGTCTACTACACGAAGCCCGGATCACTAGCGGCAACATTTTGCCGGACTTCGACACATCATTGTATGCAGATGTGGTGTGGAAACAGCAAGCCGAGGTGGCAGTCAGCTAAATCTGTATAAGGTTTATAATTCAGTTTATAATTCACGCCTAATGTGAATTAAAATTGTCTGTACCCAGATGCGATCACTATTTATCAGAGAAATGGGTTTAAAACCCCGTGCTTCTAGCACGGCTTTAATTATTTGTGTTTTTTACAGAATACTTGGTAAAATGTAAGGATGACACAAAAAGCTTTCAAGTATCGATTCTATCCAACACAGGAGCAAGAAACCTTGCTCAGGCAAACGATGGGATGTACTCGTTTAGTTTACAACCGTGCCCTTGCTGCAAGAACGCAGGCATGGTATGAGCATCAAGAACGAGTTGGGTACATTGAAACTTCAGCAATGCTCACTAGTTGGAAAAAGCAAGAAGACTTGCAATTTCTTAATGACGTTAGTAATGTGCCATTACAGCAAGGCTTACGACATCTGCAAACGGCATTTAGTAACTTCTTTGCAGGGCGGGCTAAATACCCTAACTTCAAGAAAAAGCATAACGGTGGCAATGCGGAATTTACTCGTGCTGCTTTTAAGTTTAGAGATGGCAAAGTATTTCTAGCTAAAAGTCCTACAGCATTAGACATTTGTTGGAGTCGGCAGCTACCGCAAGGTGTTGAACCATCAACGATTAGGTAAAACTTTCGCCATCTGGACGATGGACTGTTTCAATGTTGGTAGATATTGAAATTAGCCCATTACCTAAATCTTTAACCCAAGTTGGCGTTGACTTAGGCATCACCAGTTTGGTTGCGTTGAGTACGGGCGAGAAGATTGCTAATCCCAATGGCTTTAAAGCAAAAAAAGCGAAATTGCGTAAAGCGCAAAAAGCATTAAGCCGTAAACAAAAAGGGTCTAACAATCGCCACAAGGCAAGGCTGAAGGTCGCTAAAATTCATGCAGAAATTAGTGATGCTCGTAATGATTTTCTTCATAAATTGACAACCCGACTGGTTCGAGAAAACCAATTGATCGCAGTCGAAGATTTGTCTGTGAAGAATATGGTTAAAAACAAAAAACTCGCTCTTTCAATTAGTGATGCTAGCTGGTCGGAATTGGTCAGACAGCTTGAATACAAGTGCGATTGGTATGGTCGTAACTTCATCAAGATTGATCGATGGTTTCCTAGTTCAAAACGCTGTGGGAATTGCGGACACATTGTTGATAAACTGCCTCTAAATATCAGAGAGTGGGATTGCCCAAAATGCGGTAAACACCACGACAGAGATATCAACGCTAGTAAGAATATTTTGGCTGCGGGACTCGCAGTTTCAGTCTGTGGAGCGAACATAAGACCTGACACCCTTAAGGTTGAAGGGCAGTTGCAAAAAACCCTTTTGGGAAAGAAGCAGAAACCTAAGTCGTGAGTCTTAGGAATCCCCGACCGTTTACGGCGGGGAGGATGTCAACACTCTAAACCAATGTAATGTCTTGCGCCTGCCACAATCCCAAGCTCTTATCTTTATATAAGCCACCTCCCTCAGTACATTGTTCATGTATCACTAATAGAGGTGTAGGAAAATTAAAAGGTTGTTTCTCCAAATTTAGTAAACGCCAGTCACCTGTCGTGATATCCTCGTTGTCTTCACAATTGAGGAAAGTAGTTGTTAGTAAATAATCAATATGGCTACTTTTAATATTATCGAGAGCTAAAAAAATGTCTGCTATTGAAAGATGCACAAAGCAATCTCGGCATAGCAATATGTTTGCTCTTGGTAGAGGATCGCTTGTTAAATTCAATGTCAGAAACTGACACTTTTTACTTCCGTAACGCTTCTGGTTCTCAGTAATCAGTTCAGGTACAATATCTGCGCCGATGTAACTTGAAATAGGTAAGTCTATGAACTGCATCCAACTGAAGTCTCCGCAGGGGAGATCGAGAAGTACCTCTACTTGTAATGTTTTAAGTAATGCTGGAAGTTGAGCTTCAATCTGTTGTGTTTGTTTTCTAGTAGCACCCTCCCCTGAAATTGAATTAGATCCACGCCAATGATTCGTTTGGAAGATGTGCCGGAAGGTATCGCTGGGCAGTAAGTTCACACCTAAATATGTGAGCTTTTCAAAGTAGTAAGGATCGAAAGGAACATTGTCTCGCCGTTTGTTCATGATTTGATAAAGTGTAGCCCTTGATGCAATAGTTCGTAAACTACTTACACCGATTTGGAATACCAAATGCGGAGTAGGCTTTGTCCCGGAAAGTACCACCAGTCGGAAACAAACTAAGTTGTCTTTCCAACAAGCAAGCAATCCCCGGAACTTCGGGTTGATTTACAGACAACCCCAAAGCTGCAATGTTTAGCGCAGCATTAATAAATATCAGCGTCATGCTCAAAACTACAATGCCCACATTTGAAAGACTTGTTAGAACAGACATCTCCAGAAATTAAATATGCATTACCCAGAACCCTTGTAGGAGACGTAGCAGTTACAACTTGTTTAAATTTAGGTTAACCAAAGGTTATGCAATGAATCTCAACTATCTTATAATACCTCTAAACTACAGTAAATCTCTCGGCTTACCGAATTTAATAGAGGAGGGAAATTTTGAGAAACAAGCGGCAGCATACTTGGAAGCTAAACAGATATATCAAGAAACAAGTTCACACTCGTACTGTTAAAGCTTGCCAAGCTATAAGAAGCTGGGGGTTTATATCCCTATTTTTGGCAGGAGTAAGCTTAAGTATAGTGATAAGTGCTTGCTCTTCGGCTAATGTTGATAAAACTGGTAATACTATTGCCAATTCCGGTCGTGATGTAAACCTAACGTTTGTTTCTTACTCAGTGACAAAGGCTGCATACGAGCAAATTATTCCACAATTTGTAGAAAAATGGAAAAAAGAGCATAACCAAAATCTGAAGTTTACTGAAAGTTATGATGGGTCTGGTTCTCAAACCCTAAATGTGATTGATGGTTTAGAGGCTGATGTGATACACCTGTCACTAGCCCTTGATGTTGACAAACTGGTTCAGACAGGTTTTATTCAACCGGGTTGGGAAAAAGAAGCACCAAATAATGCAATTGTGACCCAATCCGTAGGTGCGATCGCTACTCATGAGGGGAATCCCAAAAATATTAAAACATGGATAGATTTGACAAGACCAGGAGTGAGCGTACTGACAGCTAACCCGAAAACATCTGGTGGTGCGCGATGGAACTTCCTGAGTTTATGGGGTTACGTAACAAAAACTGGCCAGGATGAGAAGCAAGCATTAGATTTTACTTCCAAAGTTTATAAAAATGTACTTGTGCTGCCCAAGACTGCTCGTAATGCCAGCGAATTGTTCTTTAAACAAGGTCAAGGGGATGCTTTACTCAACTATGAAAATGAAATGATTTTATCAAAACAAAAAGGCGAAAAGTTTTCATATATTGTCCCTAATGTGAATATATCTATTGATAATCCAATTGCTGTGGTAGATAAGAATGTCGAGCAACATGGGACTCGGAAAGTTGCAGAAGCATTTGTGCAATATCTCTATACCCCAGAGGTACAACGAGAATTTGCCAAAATAGGATTTCGCCCTGTGAATAATACGATTGCAAAAGAACTGAGTAGCAGTTTTCCTAAAATTAAAACTCTGTTTACAGCTGAAGATTTAGGAGGATGGAATAAGATTCAACAACAATTTTTTAATGAAGGTGCTATTTTTGATCAAATCCAAGCTCAGAAGTCTTTAAAATAAAGGGGTAAGAATTTTAAAAAATTTTACAACATACAAGATTAGGAATGTAGAGCATAAGCCATATTAGAAAAAAGCTTATAGTCTACAATCTTAAATAAATATTCAAGTAAAATTTACTATTGAAAGAGCTTGAGTTTAACTAAATTGACTATCATACGAAGAAAGTCAATACTGGAAAGTAAAATTATGCAACAGCTTAATCAACAAGACAAAGACAAATTTATTTCCCCTCGCAGTCGTTACTATGGTCAGGTTAAGCCAGAAAACTTAGTTTTTAATGTAAATTTACAAGAATTTGCTCACCAAGTAGGGATTATAACTAGTTTAGAAACCAATGGTAAGCTCCTGGCTAATGAGGCTTACAAACAAATTAAATTACTTTGGAAACAACTGAAGTGTAGTAAAAAAAACTCTTAAATAGTAATGACTCATCAGCATAATCATGAGATTAGCTTTATTTAAGGTCAATTACTTGAAAATTGTTGGGTGTTAGTGACACACTAATATTTTCTATTACTAAACACCACGCGGTAAGTGGACGCTAACTATATTAAAATTGCTCTTCAATCTCCCCTTAATTAAAAACCCCTCTTGGTTAGGAGGGGTAAAGTCTTATTTAGTGTAATTAGAATTGACGCGCTTATTGCATCAAAATTGAATGCCTAACAAACATTAGTCAATGATTTGTGGACTAGGAACTTGCGCGTCAATATCTGCCTGAGATAACGTAGGTAGTAACCAGTTGCCTTCACCAGCTTTGAAGACTTTGGCAGGTGCAACATTCAATTCAATTGCACCAGTAGCTGGATTAGTTTTAGCAATGGACTGTGTACCATCGACAAACTTGACTGCAATGGGTTGGGTTAACTCTTGTACTTCAGTATTCGGACTTAAAACTACTTGAGTACCTGCGGGTAGGTAGATACCATCACAATCCCAATCATCATCAGTAATTTGCCCTGCTGCTAAGAAGTAGAGTTGAGTTGGATATTTTTTCGGTTTATTGGCGTAGATACCCAAAGTTTTATCGGTTTGATTAAAGCACTGCGCTCGTTTTCTGGCCGTTTCTATCACATACTTCTGAGACTGCAATTGTGATAGTCGGGCTTGAAATTGCTCAGGTGTATAGCCAGCTTGTTCAGGGTTATTTTTCACAGTGAGAAGTTGATTGAGTTCCTGAGTTACCTCAGCATAATCAGTTCCTTTGGTGAAATCTTTGCCTGCCCAAGAAGGTTGAGCAATTGTCAAATTCACAATAAACACGAGAGCGACAAGAAGAATTTTGATGAACTGCATAGTTTTCTCCCTGGTTTAAGATTTGTAGTAATCAGGTAAGGAGTTTTTTAGCTGCTTAACACTTGAGTAAAAGAGTTAAAAAGCAAAATTATTGCCAACATAAATAAGCTCTTTGAATATTTTTGCATAAATTTTGATTTAGTGGAATGCTGAGTCTTGAATCTTAGTAAAACTTTTAAGTCTATTAGCATTTACCCATTGATTGACAAATTCACTATTGTTTTCGCAGACTTTAATTTGTACTTTTTTAAAGCTTAGTTTGACTATCTCAGCAAGAATTTTTTGGACATCAGTAGCGTCAGGACGAGCTTTATAAAACCAAATTACTCTTTGACCAACTTCAAAGTAATTAGGATTATTGATTAAAAGCACTAAGACTGTAAAAGAAAGGGGAAAATTTCATGTATTTGTAAAATTACAAACTTTGTACTTTGAATTTATAAATTTGGATTATTTTGATTAGTCCCATTAAACATAGACAAGTAGCTATCAAAGCAATTGGAGTCAATGAAGCACTGTCTAAGATAATAAACACACCTAAACCTATCAAGACAAAAGGAACAAAATTATTGCCGTAACGAGTTAATAAATTTGTAATTTCCTTCTGACAGGTTAATTTATAAGTTACGTAACACCAGACACCTACCAGCAATAAGAAGACTGAAATAATTACTAGCAACTCAGAAAAAGTACTATTAGCAAACAAGGGCATATAAATGCCTACATTATCACTGCCGTTAGCGATAGTAATAGCTGCCACACTATAAGCTTGAGGAGATAAAAAACTAGCGAAAGTAGAAGAATCAGACAATTGTATTTCTGATTCTACATCAGACAAAAAATTAATTTCTGGATTGAGCAGACAATTTAATCCAATGCTAATTGGCACTAAACCCAAAAGCCCAATCCAATGGGATGGTAATATCAACCCTCCTAAAAAACCTACTAGGCTGGCAATAACCAGAGTACAGAAGCCTAGATACTGACCAATTATGATATGCTGACGGCGAAAAGTGGCATTTGCCTGGGAGAATAACAGTGTAAGGATAACTAAATCATCTAGATTTGTAGCTATAAAAGCTGTGATTCCTGTAGGGATAGCCGTAATAAGTTCGCTCATTTTCTCTCCGTTCAATTTTATTGCTGATAATATTTTTATTAGTGTTCGTTGATGTCTGGAAATGTAAGAAAAATTGCTATTTAACGAAGTGTGTAAATCTAGTATCTCCAATCCAATTGGTAAGCAGTATCTACTAGGAATGAAGTACAAACTAAATTTACTTTGTGAACTTCCTAATTCAAGGCAAACATTCTTTGTTTTCAAGAAACGTTAAAAATGGCTTTGACCTAGCGTCAGATATTCTAGGGTCTAACCTACAAATGGATCGAGTCAAGTAAAACACAGCCTCTTATCTATCTGCTAATCAAAAAAGCATTGATGGCTGATTCTTAGTGACGAGTCAGTTTTTCAACAGCTTTGTTATTGTCTCCAACTGCTTCAGCAACTGTAAAAGATTTATTGCTAGAAGGTTGTTTAGGAAATTTGCTATTAATTTGAATATGCAAGCCTGGTAATAGAGCTACTTTAGCTTCTTTATTCTCTTTCGGACTATGTACTAAAGTTACTTTAATCTCATTGATAATTTGTTGCTGCTCTTTGATAATTTGAGTTAGTTCGTTAAGCCTTTGAGAGTGTAATTCATCCAATTTCTGATGTAATAGTTCAATATTTTGACTGGCTTTAAGATTCACTTGATGGTCGATTTCGGTACTTCTACGGTCAGTCTCAGACTGGCGATTCTGACTCATCAATACAATTGGCGCTGTGTAGGCTGAAGCAAATGAAAACACTAAGTTGAGCATGATAAACGGTGAATTATCCCAGTGGGGAACTCCTGGTGTCAAGTTCATTCCCACCCATCCCGCCAAAATGGTACTTTGGCAAATCAGAAATTTCCAAGAGCCTACATGGTTGGCTAATTTATCAGCAAGCTGTTGTCCACGCGTTAATTGCTCTACCGATGTGTCTGGAGCTTTCTGTGCAACTTGAGTATTTTGAACTGCTTTTATATCAACATTATTATTTGACAATATTTTTTTGTTCGTATTCATGCTACACCTGTTTAGTTAATTGCAGTATGTGTTTGGCTTGATACTTTAAAATTAAGCTTTCCCGCCGATAGAAGCAAATATTCTTTTTTGTTAAAACGATAAAGAAAAGTAATTGCTTGTGAGAATATTTGAAGGTGAGGGAAAATCCTAGCGATGTTTACGATGGTCACTGGCTTGTACTGAGCGCAGCCGAAGTAGCTAGCTTGTCGTACCTCTCCGGGGAAGCAAGCTACGCGCAGCGTCTGTCTGCAACACGCTGCGCGAACGTAGAGAAGTGCGTGTTACACCTGCACAACTGCTGATGATTGCCAACTCCAAAATTACGAAACAAGGGCTTGTGTTTGGCTCAGTCATGACAGTCACGCTCGCGTTAGTTCCCAAATATCTACGCTGTTCACATCAATCAGTTGCTCCTAACGGCATGATGAAAGGAAAAACACTTTCATAAGCTTTAGCTGCTTGCAATACCAGTAAATCTTTATATTTTGCAGCGACAATTTGTATACCAACAGGCAAACCGTTTTTGGTGAAGCCACAAGGCAAAGATGCAGCAGGTTGTTTTGTAAGGTTAAAAGGATATGTAAAAGGTGTCCAATCTCGGTGCTGATGATCAATAGATGATTGAGGCCGATTTTGTCCAACAGGAAAAGCAACTATCGGTAAGGTGGGAGTAAGTAATAAGTCATAGTTTTGATGAAATCTTTGCATTTCCCGTCCCAATGCTTCACGGGCATCTTGGGCGCTGAGATATTCTACTAAGGTGAGGCGATCGCCTTCTTTGGCTATAGCTTGCAAACCTTCTTCAATTACAGCTTGTTGTTCTGGACTAAAGCCACGCAATAACTTAGCTGCACCAGCTTGCCAAAAGGTTTGAAAAATAGGGCGAGGATTCACAAAACCTGGATCGACTTCTTCGACAATCGCCCCGAGTTTAGCAAAAACATCAACTGCGGCTTTAACTAAAGCAGCTACTTCTGCATCAACCTCAGCATAGCCAAAGTTGTGACTGTAAGCAATTCTCAATCCGGCTACACCCTTGTCTAAATCAGAAGTATAGTCTTGTTTGTCATCTGGTAAAGCATACCAATCACGCACATCAGGATGGGCGATGACATTTAATGCGACAGCTGCATCAGTGACGGTGCGAACCAAAACGCCAATATGAAACAATGATCCAGTATGGGCTGATGGATAGCCAGAAACACGTCCAAAAGTCGGTTTAAAACCAAACACACCTGTTAACGCCGCCGGTGTTCTTGACGAGCCACCACCATCTGTAGCGAGATGCAGTGTTCCCATGCCCAATGCAGCAGCAACAGCAGCACCACCGCTACTTCCTCCGGGAGTCAAATCTGTATTCCAAGGATTGCGGGTAATACCAGTCAGTGGACTGTCGGTGACACCCTTCCAACCAAATTCAGAGGTTGTGGTTTTTCCTAATAAAACTGCTCCTTGTTCCCGCAGACGAGCCACCGCAGGTGCATTTTCTTCCCAAGGTTGATGGGAGATTATCGCTTTACTCCCTCGGCGCGTTGGTAAACCCTTGGTTAATAGTAAATCCTTGACAGTAAAAGGTATACCATCCACTAAGCCAAGGGGATTTCCATTTAGCCAACGCACTTCTGAGGCTTGGGCTTCAGCCAAAGCAGTCTTTTCATCTACGATCGCAAAGGCGTTAACTGAGTTATTGTAAGTATTGATCCGTTCTAGGGCAGCTTTGGTTGCTGCAACTGGTGATAACTGGCGATCGCGATATAGCGATAACAGTTGAGAAGCAGAAAAATCAGTAATGTCTGACATATTTCGGTTTGAATAGATTTATTGAAACTACTGCTTAGTTAAGGAGTTTGCAGAAAGTTGCTAATTGTCAGATGTCACAAGTGCGAGCGCAAAACCGTCATAGCCTTTGCTACCCACAGTCTGAATTGCGGTTGCACTCACACGCGGTTCATGTGCGAGTAACTCATTAAAACGACGTATTCCTTGAACACTGGGATCATCGCTGTTTGCCTCAATTACAGATCCATTGCGTACAACGTTATCAGCAATAATCAGGCTACCCCGCCGGGAAAGCTTTAACGCCCACGCGAAGTATTCTGGATTGCTTGGCTTGTCTGCGTCAATGAAAATTAGGTCAAATGGATTGTATCGCTCTTTAGCCAGTTGCGGCAGTGTCTCTATTGCCCGGCCAACACGCACCTCGACAAGATGAGCCAGACCAGCGCGGTTTATATTCTCGCGGGCAACTTCGGCGTGCTTAAAATTTGACTCTAGGGTAATCAAATGACCGTCAACAGGCAATGCTCTGGCTAACCAAATTGTACTGTAGCCGCCTAATGTACCAATCTCCAAAATGGTGCGTGCTTTATGGATTAAGGCTAATAGCATGAGCAGTTTACCTTGGTTCGGCGAAACATTATGTGGTGGTAAACCAGCTGCATCACTAGCCTGAAGCGCCTCATCCAGTACGGGATCGGCAGGCACAAGTAAATCAGTGATATAACGATCAACTTCTGTCCATAAATCTTGAGTCATAACTCCTCTTTCGGTAACAGTAACAACAGCACTTTTGATATGACCTAAATCTTAATTAGGAAAATCACTCCGCTTAAGCAGAGAAAGCAGTGTAATACCTTCTGCTAAGAGTTTATCAACAGCACCTTCCTCGCGGTCGATAACGCAGAGTACGTAATCAATTTGAGCGCCAAGTCGACGCAGTTGATTGGCTGAGATAATGATTTGACCACCAGAAGTTACTACATCCTCTACAATCAGCACCTTCTGATTATTAATCTCTACACCTTCAGCTAATCGGGAAGTTCCATATTTTTTCGCCTCTTTTCTCACGAATCCAGCAGGTAAACCAGAGTAATGTGATAAGAGTGTCACTATCGGAATGCCACCAAGTTCAAGACCTGCAAGTACTTCGATATCGCTTGGAATAAGAGTAAGCATCTGCTTAACAACAGCATTAAGTAAAATTGGATCTGCCTCGAATTGATACTTATCAAAGTATTCGTTTGATATTCGTCCAGAACGAAGTTGAAACGACCCAACTAAATGTGAGGCTGTATAAATTTGCTTTGCTATTTCGCTTTTAAATAGTTCATTTTCAGAGCGTTTTAGGAACCTTTCCATTAATTTAACCTTGCTAAAAATATTGCTTTATACCAATTTAATTAATGATTGCAACACATCCTTTTTTCAAATTGGTATTATCCAATTCAATAATGTGATATTTAACCTCTTAAAAGCTGTATCAGTTAAACTCGAAGTAGCAACAGTCCAGTTGTTAAAGCTTCATCCCACAAAGGCAATTTCTGTATTTCTGACACAGAAAGAGGTGGATTTATAGATTCGCCATCAGTCAAGAAAGATTGCTCTGATTGAAGAGATAATTGCCAATATCCTACATCGTGCCACCGACTAAATTTATACCCAACTCGACGTAGGACACCTACAGGCGCAAAGCCAACAGCTTCATGTACAGCTAAACTTGGTTGATTGGGTAAAGCGATTGCGGCCACAACGTTATAAAATCTTTGGAGTCGCAGCAATTTAAACAAAGAAGTATATAAGGCTTTAGCAATTCCTTTTCTGCGATAATTCGCACTGACGTACACAGATGATTCCACAGACCATTGATAAGCAGTACGGGTATGGTAAGGTCTAGCATAGGCGTAGCCTACAACCTCTTGATTAATTTCGCAAACGAGCCAAGGCATCTGCTGTTGATAACTCTTAATCCGCTGTTGAAACTCTGTTTCAATGGGTGGTTCTACTTCAAAGGAAATTGCAGTTTCCCGCACGATTGGCTCATAAATTGCCAGCATTTGTAGAACATCGTTTTCATTGACTAGTCTGATTACTGCTTTCACTGCAATACTTGCTTTCTCCCAAACCAACTAAATAATAAAGCTGTTCCTAGCCCCCAAGCACCGTTGACTAATAAAGCTGTAATCATCGCTGGTAGCTTCCAACCTCCGGCTATGGGTAAACCCTTTAATGGTGCAACTACAAACCAAGCCACCAATGTGGGTGCAACAGCGCCAAAAAGCAGCGCAGTTAACCAATAACTTCTATTTACTTGCCAGCGCAGTCTAATACTAGCCCAAATTAGACCCCAAATTCCTCCCCAGAAAGCACCTGATAGAAATTGCGGTATACCAAAAGGCGGTGTCGGTGTGGTTTGATAAGGCGCACGAGGCGCAAAGTTAATTGCATGAAGCAATGCCAGCAAGCCTTGGTGAAATACCAGCACAGCCACAAATCCAGCAACGAAAGCTAGGACAATTCGAAATACATCTGCTTTTTGAGTCATCAGGTAGCTTGCTTCCTTGGAATGATTTGTGATAAGTTGCTACTTAAATAAATACGATAACTCTATCAATTTACTGTATTTTTAGATAACTCAATCACCAAAATCAGCGTATTTAGTTAAAAGCTTCATACAGATAACAATCAAGCTTTCCATGCAAATCCAAACAGTTGGTATTTTAAGTCCAGGTGACATGGGACAGGCGATCGCAGCCGTTCTCAATCAAAATGGATTGAAAACCATTGCCGCCTTAGACGATCGCAGTCTTAGAACTCGGCAATTAGCAGCCGCAGCCAATATCCAAGATGTGGGTTCCCTCACACAACTGGTAATTGAATCTGATCTGGTGTTATCAGTCTTAGTCCCCGCCGCCGCAACAGAGGTAGCAGAGCAAGTAGCTGAGGTGATAAATAATGTGGGTAAACAGATTCTTTATGTTGATGGTAATGCTGTTGCACCCCAAAAGGTAAAACGTATTGCCCAACTGATTGAATCATCTGGGGCAACTTTTGTAGATGCTTCCATCATTGGTCCACCTCCTAGAGTTCCGGGTCGCACTCGCATCTATGCGTCAGGAAAACAGGCCGATGAATTGCAACAATTGCGGAATTATGGATTGGATATCCGAGTAATTGGTGATGAAATCGGTCAGGCTTCTGGATTGAAAATGTCTTACGCCGCCCTCACCAAAGGACTGACAGCAATTAGTACAGAATTATTAATTGCTGCCCATCGTTTAGGTTTGGATGAGCAACTATGGAACGAAGTATCTAGTAGCCAATCAGAACTTGCTGCTATTCTCACCCGTTCCATTCCATCCATGACACCAAAAGCACATCGTTGGATAGGAGAAATGGAAGAGATTGCCGAAACCTTTAAAGAAATAGGTCTGACTGAGCGGATTTTTTATGGAGCAGCCGATGTTTACCGCTTAGTGAAAGATACCTCTTTGGGTAAGGAAACACCAGAAGAGTGCAAACGCAATCGCCCATTGAGCGAAATCATTACTATTCTTTCCGACGAAACTGCACCAAACTAAAGCTTGTAAATTAATTCAGGTTTGCTCAAGGTGAGTAAAATCCTTGCTATTTTTGACTTTGAATTTTTAGTAAATTCATGAATAAATTTAATTTAGTTATTTTTGATTGTGATGATGTTTTGATAGATAGTGAGCGAATTGCAAATACTATTTTGTTGGAAATGCTTAAGGAAATAGGACTATTTCTAACTTTAGAGAATGTGTTCGATATTTTTGTTGGCGCATCAATAATCCGCTGTTTATAAATAGTTAAAAATTTTTTTGGCAAATTTTTACCAGAAAACTTTGCTACTGAATTTGAGGAACGAACCATGCAAGCTTTCATGAATGATGTGCATCCAGTACAGGGAATATATGATGTTTTAAGTAAACTCAATATTTTTTACTGTGTTGCTTTAAATAGTACCTATAAGTGGATACAAAAAGCTTTATTTGGAACAGATTTACTTCCTTACTTTTCAGAAACAATATTTAGTGCTACAGAAGTTTCACGTAGCAAACCATATCTCGATGTATTTTTATATGCAGCCGAGAGAATGGGATTTTCCCCAAATAATTGTGTAGTTATTGAAGATACACCCACAGGTGTCAGAGCTGGAGTTGATGCAGGTATGACAGTATTTGGTTATGCAGAACTGATTAACCCAGAAAAACTACAAGCAGTTGGTGCATCTGTCGTATTTAATGACATGAAATTATTACCAAAACTACTAGATCAGCAAAATCAACTTTTTATTAACAGTGGAAAGTAAAAGCACGATATTTAATCGCTATTGATGTTTTATTTCCACAGTAATGACAGACAGCAATGAATTCTGGCACAAACTAGATCGGCTAGTAGCCACTAGCAATCTCAAAATTGAGCGTCCAAGAGGAACCTCACACCCCAGATATCCATCCTTTATTTACCCTTTGGACTATGGATATTTGCAAGATACTCAAGCTGGAGATAGGGCTAATATTGACGTTTGGATCGGAAGTTTATCTGCTAAAAAAGTAACTGCCATTATCTGTAGCGTGGATTTAGAAAAGCGTGATACAGAAATCAAGATACTTTTGGACTGCACATTTGGTGAGAGTCAAAGCATCTTGAACATCCACAATACAGGCTCTCAATCAGCAATATTATTAATTCGCGCTGAGTCTAATTTGATTTGAGTATGAAATTTAAACAATTAATATTTTCAACACAGGTAAATCATTATGAGCTTAGAGGTTGTTTGAAAAGTTTTGAGAAGTCAAATGTTATGCCAGTCGCCTTACCAGAATACGGATGATGGCAAGGTAGATAAATGTCTCCGATGTTTCGGGCAATAATTCATAGTCTCTAACCAATCGTCGGCATCCCATTAACCAACCGAAAGTACGCTCCACTGGACTTGGATGGCGCTCCTGCAAGGGTCCGCGTCCACTGCCGGAGTGTATCGTGAATTTCTAGCCAAGTTCCATCTTTGCGCCAATTACGAAAATAGGTGTATACCGTCTGCCACACGGGAAAGTCGCCGGGTAATGCTCGCCATCGGACTCCCTCAATTAGAACATAAAAGATGGCGTTGAGAACTTCCCACATATCGACTTTGCGTTTGCGACCACCGGGTTTCGGTTCTGGAATCATGTCACTTAAAAATTCATATTGGGCGAGGGTCAAATTGCTGGGGTATGCTTTACCCATGTTGCTCTCTCGGTGCTGTCTACTTTCTATTCACAGCCTATACTGAGAGAGCTTTTTTACAACCTGTTAGACTTTTCAAACAACCTCTAACAGACTGACCAGTAAAGACGGGATTTGTTGACCCCAATGTGGAGAAATGTACCAGCACTGTTCTAAGTTTTGGACAAGGTTAGTTATACAGTCACTCCTAATAATTTGCTCTGTGCAGATATAAATAGTTGTGTTGCGAAACTGGGAGGGACAGAGTAGCCAAATAATTGACCCCGCCGTTGCCGCCTCGCTGGAAAATTCGTACCAATCGGGAAACCCTTGTAACTTCTCTGCTCCTTGGATTGACAAGGATTTGACAGTACCATCCGGCAACCAGATATCAGCGAACTTACTACGGTTGCAACCTTTGTGATCTGTGAAATGCGATCGCCTCCGGCGGGCGCTTGCGCCATCGCAGAATGTGTTGCAAGGTATTAAGCCTTTAGTCTCACCTCTCCAGTTAGTTTTGCCGTTCTAGGTTATATCAGGGCTTTGCGATTAACTTAGTACTATTCTGTTCTAGGTTGAATTTATTTATCGCAATCTCAGGTTGATATTTTTAGCTGTTGAAATCAGGAAAATTAATTCAGTGATTTGATTTATACTTTTAGGTTCGTCTAAATATCAAAAAAGTTTTGTCGTATGTCCAGCCTGAGTCCAGACATGGTTCGTATCTATTTGCAAGAGATTGGTCGTTATCCAATGCTAACCGCAGACCAAGAAATTGCTTATGGCAGGCAGGTACAGCAAATCATGGCAATAGAGCAAAGAAAAAATGAACTCACCCAACAACTAGATCGTGAGCCAACAATGGTCGAATTAGCTGTTGAGGTTGACAAAAGTGAATTGGAAATAGCTCAAATACAAAATCTTGGGCAACGAGCCAAACAAAAAATGGTGACAGCAAACTTGCGTCTGGTGGTTTCGATTGCCAAAAAATATCAGAAGCGCAATCTGGAATTCCTAGATTTGCTGCAAGAAGGGGCAATAGGTTTACAAAGGGGTGTAGAAAAATTTGACCCCAATCGCGGCTATAAGCTTTCTACCTACGTATACTGGTGGATTACGCAATCAATTACACGAGCAATTGCAGAGAAATCCCGTACTGTACGCTTGCCAATTCATATTACCGAACAACTGAACAAAATTAAGAAGGTACAGCGAGAATTATTTCAGACACTGGGTCGTCCGGCCAGTGTTGTAGAAATTGCTGAAACTTTAGACTTACAACCAAGCCAGATTAGGGATTTTCTCAGTAGTTCAAAGCAGCCAATTTCTCTAGATGTAAAGATTGGAGATAACCAAGACACAGAACTTAGCCAACTTTTACCAGATGAGGGCATATCTCCAGACGAACATATCACCAAAGAACTTTTACGCCAAGACATTAATAGTTTATTAGAATCACTAAAACCGACGCAACGTGAAGTATTAATTTTGCGTTTTGGGTTAGAGAACGATCAAGAACTAACTTTAGCTCAGATTGGAGAGAAATTGAATGTCAGTAGAGAACGAGTTCGTCAAATTCAGCAGCAAGCAATCACTGTTCTACGTCGTCAAAAAACTGAAATCCAACAGTATTTAGTTTCGTGAGAATAACTTTTCTCACCATCCGATCCAACATGGATATATGCCACAGGCTAAGAAATTGCTGCCCTACTCAACCCTTTGATAGTTAGAACAACCGACGATGCAAGCTGCTGGTCTAAAAACTTGTTCGTCAAACTCGAAATCGAAACCGAAATCCTCCGAGTAGTCTGTATGAATCGTGCTAGATGTCACCTCAGTAGGAAGTAGAATCGTTAGGATCTTAGGCACTTGTCAAGAATAAATCAGCCCAGCCGTCGCTTTCGCCTTGAGGGCGAAAGCGCCTAAATCTCTCGGTTTTGCCAAAAATATTATTGATACGGCTGGGCTGATTTATTTATTGGATCTCCCTTAGCAATCTGTTCCTCTCCATTCCATCTCCCCGAAATACCTATTGAGCCAAAATGACTATTACCTGCAAACTTCTTTTAGAAAATCACGCTCAAGATTGGCAAGAAGCAACTGTGCATCCCTTTCTAGAACAGTGTCAATTAGGTATAATTCAACCCCAGCAATTCAATACATGGTTGATGCAAGATTATCTGTTTGTTGTGGAATTTACGCGGATGGTAGGGCGAGTATTAGCCAGCGCACCTCCAGAACATTTTGATGTGATACTAGGAGGACTGGCAGCTCTTAAAGACGAACTCAATTGGTTTCAAGAAAAAGCTACCCAACGACAACTGAATCTTAATATAAAAAAACAACCAACCTGTAGAGAATACTGTGAATATATGCAGAGTCTTGCAGACAAGCCTTATCCTGTACAAGCAACTGCATTTTGGGCTATTGAATTAGCCTATAATCAAGGTTGGCAACTACCAGGTAAGATGCCTGCTCCTTACGATAAATTTGCACAAAGATGGGGAAATACTGATTTTACAAAATATGTAAAACTTTTGTCACAGCAAGCTGATGAGGTTTTAGAAACGGCACAGGAAGATATTCAAAAACAAGCTGAAGAATCTTTTTTAAGAGTAGCAAAATTTGAACATAATTTTTGGCAGATGGCTTTTCACACAGCACAGCATGAATCAAAATAGTTTTTAATGGACGAGTGTGAAACACCGGCAAATTCTTCTTAATTTCTTACAGCCGAACCTGCAACCCCAGACCCAAAAACCAGTAATATCAAGGGTTAGCGCTTTTCAAGCGTGCCATTCTATGATCCAACATTTGGAATCAACTTAACCGAAACATGATTTTAGCAAGCTTCCGAAACCCTTGAGTAAAGGCATATTCAATCTCTGCGGGATCACAAATCTCTGTTAGTTTAGATTTGAGCCCAGGAAGGTCTCTGACCTCAATACAGATATTTACATATACATCCTTAGTTTCCACATGGAAGAGTCCAGCATTTATGTTTAAAAAATCGCCTGTTAGCATTGAACAGTAAGTTAAAGATTCTTTCCATTGTGATTTATACTTCATCTTAAAATAATTATCGCCTAAATTCTTTTTGAACTTAGATGACTTTTCCTGTGGTTTTGGTTCCCAGAATATACTATTCTCCAACTGCCCAAGAGCTTCTATTGTCGTTACATTAGTCGCCACATGCCTACTGCCTTGTTGTTTTAGCTTTTTCTGTTCAACAAAAGACATAGCCAAGATGCGGTTCTTATGTCGTTCAAAAGCTTCCTTATACAGTTCCCATGCTTTTTTGGTAATTGCTGATTGGGATGGCTCAACCATTTTAACGATTTCGCGCCAATCACCAAGAGTAAATCTAGTAATATTTTCAATAAAAGCGATGAAAATGGCGCTATAAA
>NZ_JADEXT010000018.1:0-143097 GCF_015206985.1 Nostoc sp. LEGE 12447
CCTATGTAAAATCTCAATGCCCGTACCAGCCACCACCGAATCTAGCGCAGCGTTCCCCAGTTGCGTCAATGTTCACAGTTCCAGTTTTTTGTTAACGATCGCACTTGACATTCAAGACAGTCGCTACGAATTACTTCACATCAGGTCGTAATAAAAAAAGTGTTAAATGAGTTTATTACAAGCACAAAATTTTGAGCTACTGAAAAGCTTACGCAATCATACTTACATTTACAACGTCCAAATTTGGCGTATTAAAACTTAACTCACCACTTACCTGTATTCAACTAATAAACCGCCTACACTTATCAAAAATATGAAAGTATAGTCAAATTTCAACTCATCAATATTTGAGTAAACAAAATCCTCTGTGTAAAGTTTTTAAACACTGGATTACAGCAAGTTGTGTCAACCAACTTTATATAAAAACACCAAAAACATAACCCCTCTCCGCCACCGGAAAGGGGTTAATCACTACTGAAATTCAGCAATCTCTAATAAGCATCTTGCAACTCGTAGAAATCAGGCGAGATGTAATCCTTCCGCAAAGGCCAACCCACCCAATCTTCCGGCATCAAAATCCGCTTGAGATTTGGGTGTCCTTCGTAGATAATGCCGTACATATCGTAAGACTCGCGCTCTTGCCAATCTGCGGTCTTCCAAATCCAGTACACAGAAGGCACTACAGGATTTTCCCGTGGTAAGAACACCTTAACTCGAACTTCTTCGGGGCGATCGCTATTATCACCGACTTTAATCAAGTGATACATACTCACCAATTCTTGTCCTGGTCCAAGGTCTATACCACCTTGACACTGGAGATAATTAAACCCATAAGCATAAAGGGCTGTAGCGGTGGGAAGCAAGAAATCTGCCGGCACCTTAATTATCTCTACACCATTCTTATCTGGTGCTAAAAACTCATGGTCAAAGCCATTTTCCGTCAACCACTGGGAAACTTTACCCGCTTGTACCAATGCCTCTTCTTTTTCTGATGGTACTGGTTTAGATTCTTCTTCAGCCACGGGTTTGTTCCTCCTTTTGTGCCTTTGCTGTCAGTAGTGCAGGTGGTATTGGCATACCAATCGCTTCCGCCAATTCCTTTGGTGGTGCAGAGCGAGTATCTGACTGCAAATACTTACCAGTTAAAATTTCTTCCACTGGCTTCAGGTTATGAGTCGTGCTGTAGTAGCGGTGAGTTTGCTTAATTTTATCCCGCTCTTGAATCGACTCATTGGAGATTTTCTTCCGCAGCTTAATGATTGCGTCGATAATTGCTTCTGGACGGGGAGGACAACCAGGCAAGTATACATCTACAGGAATCAGTTTATCGACTCCGCGCACTGCTGTGGGGGAATCAACACTGAACATCCCGCCAGTAATTGTACAAGCTCCCATCGCAATTACATACTTCGGCTCTGGCATTTGTTCATAAAGACGCACCAGTTGGGGAGCCATCTTCATCGTGATAGTCCCTGCCGTAATAATTAAATCGGCTTGGCGGGGGCTAGAACGGGGAATTAGCCCAAAACGGTCAAAGTCAAATCGGGAACCAATTAAAGCTGCAAACTCAATAAAGCAGCAAGCAGTACCAAACAGCAACGGCCACAGACTAGAAAGCCGCGCCCAGTCGTAGAGGTCATCAACCGTCGTCAAAATGACGTTTTCTGAAAGGTCTTGAGTGACATTGGTACGCTCAATGGGGTTGATGATTCGCTGTTTGTCCTGAGTTGTTAAATTAGAATTCAAGACCATTCCAAAGCTCCTTTACGCCATGCGTAAACTAAAGCGACTACAAGAATTGCAATAAAGACTAGCGCTTCAATAAAAGCCAATAGCCCCAAACGGTGGAAAGCTACTGCCCAAGGATACAAGAATACAGTCTCCACATCAAAGACGACGAAGACTAGAGCAAACATGTAGTAACGGATGTTGAACTGAATCCAGGCTCCCCCGATGGGTTCCATACCAGATTCATAAGTAGTGCGACGTTCTGGGGCGTAACCACTAGGTCGTAGGAGCTTGGAAGCTGAGAGCGCTAAGGCAGGTACTAGGCTACAGATTATGAAGAAGCCTAGAAGGTACTCGTAACCGCTGAGGACAAACACAATGAGTATCTACCGCTTATGGAGTATTTTAAGTAGTGACTGGGGGCTGGGGACTGAGGACTGGGAACTGGGGATTGGAGACTGGTAAATCCTTCTGAATTTACAATCCCTTATCCCTAATACAAAATTATTGACTTTATAATTCCCAATTCCCAATCCCTAGTCCCCAATCCCTTCAATTACGTTACTTTCTTTTACATTATATCTGTTTGGTTTTTCTGAAATCTGGGAAACAGATACACTTCAACTATTTAATTAGCTTTTGATAGTGATAGAAAAGCCTAACAATTATGTCATAATTTTTAACGTATATTTAAGAATTCTCCTCTGCGAGGCCCTAGCCATGAGCGAACCAGCTGTTGAGACTCCGGTGTTAGACCGCTACGAGTGTCGCGCCTGCGGTTATGTTTACGAACCTGAAAAGGGAGACGACAAGCATGATATTCCTTCAGGGATACTCTTTGCAGAACTGCCTATAAATTGGCGCTGTCCAGTTTGTAGTGCCAAGAAAACCGCTTTTGCCAACATTGGCCCTGCGGGTACTGCATCCGGTTTCAAAGAAAATCTCGGTTACGGTTTGGGTGTCAATAACCTAACGCCAACCCAAAAGAATATCTTAATTTTTGGCGCTTTGGCCCTTGGCTTCTTGTTTTTTATCAGTCTCTACGGCTTACAATGACAGCCGTTATTTGGGAAACAGGGAGTTATTGTGTAATTAAAATCACATAATTGTGTCGTTTTACCAGTTCCGTAGAGCGGCGATGACCCTCAATACCATATTGGGCTAAGATTTTTTGGGATTTTTGGAAAGCTTTTTAATTCCAAGTCTAAAATCCAAAATCCGAAACTGGTATAAGGTAAACCTTTTAGAGAACACCTACAGAAATTTAGAAACAACTTAAGAAATACTAATGCATTCAATTGTGAAAGGTTGGCAACGAATAGCTGCCTTGTTAATAGTAGTCATCATGTGCATCGGTTGTAGCAAAGTTCCTTCTGTTAGCTACAACCCCTGGAAAGTCATTTCTGTGCCAACAGACTCGAATCTACTGGATATTGCTTTTACTAATAACCCTGAGCATGGCTACTTAGTAGGTAGCAATGCCACCCTATTGGAAACCAATGACGGTGGTAATACCTGGAAACCAATAACACTGCAACTGGATGAGCAAAAGTATCGTTTTGATTCAGTAAGTTTTACAGGTAAAGAAGGCTGGATTGCTGGAGAGCCTGGACTGTTGCTGCATACTACGGATGAAGGTGCTTCTTGGTCACGTATTCCCCTGAGCGAAAAGCTACCAGGTAGCCCGATCGCAGTTAAGGCATTAGCAGACAATACAGCTGAAATGGCTACTGATGTGGGAGCCATATATAAAACTACAGACGGCGGCAAAAACTGGAAAGCCCAGGTGGAATCAGCCGTCGGTGTAGTGCGTAACTTGGAACGTTCTGCTGATGGTAAATATGTTGCCGTTTCTGCCAAGGGTAGCTTCTACTCGACTTGGGAACCAGGACAAGATGCTTGGGTACCTCATAACCGCAACAGTTCTCGGCGGGTAGAAAATATGGGTTTTGCCAACAATGGGCAATTGTGGTTGCTGGCTAGAGGAGGTCAAATTCAGTTTAGTGACCCAACTAAACCTGAAGAATGGCAAGAGGCAAAATATCCAGAGTTAGCCACTAGTTGGGGTTTACTGGATTTGGCATATCGTACACCTGATGAAATTTGGATAGGTGGCGGTAGCGGTAATTTGCTTCGGAGTGGCGACGGTGGCAAAACCTGGGAAAAAGACCGTGAGGTCGAAGAAGTTGCCGCTAATTTGTATAAGATTGTGTTCTTAGAGCCAGAACGGGGATTTATAATTGGCGATCGCGGCGTTTTGCTCAAATATCTCCCGAACCCTGAAACAACTTCTCAAGAAGCGGCTTAATGGGGACTAGGGACTAGGAACTAGGGACTAGGTAAGAGTTTTCCCAATCCCCAATCCCCAATCCCCAATACCTATTTCTGAGAAGAACTTTGCAACTTGTAACTCTTTCTTAACTTTGTAGGATAATAAACTCAATAACACTCTATGTATAAGGTAGGGATCTAAATGTCAGGTACCACTGGAGAACGTCCGTTTTCGGACATCATTACTAGCGTTCGTTACTGGGTAATTCACAGCATCACCATCCCAGCATTGTTTATTGCTGGTTGGCTATTTGTCAGCACAGGGCTGGCCTATGATGCTTTTGGCACACCTCGCCCCAATGAGTATTTCACACCAGCGCGGCAAGAAGTGCCAATTGTGAAGAACCGTTTTGAAGCTAAAAAACAAGTTGAACAATTTATTGGAAAGTAGTTTGAGATCATGACTAGCGGCAATAACATCAATCAACCAGTTACCTATCCAATTTTTACCGTTAGATGGCTGGCAGTACACACTTTAGGTGTACCAACTGTATTCTTTTTAGGCGCGATCGCCGCAATGCAATTTATTCACCGTTAGGAGCAATTATGGTAGAAAGATCGCCCAATCCCAATAATCAGCCGGTTGAACTAAACCGGACTTCGCTATACCTGGGACTACTACTAGTTTTCGTTCTGGGGATTCTGTTTTCCAGTTACTTCTTTAACTAACTGGAACTACTCTTTTTAATCTTTGTTTGTTGAGCGTGTGTTGATTTGTTGTTAAGGGAGGAGAGAAGCTGTGTCTGGAAGTGGGAGAATTCCCCTGTGGGTCGTCGCTACGATCGCAGGTTTAGGTATAATTACAGTCTTGGGCATTTTCTTTTATGGTGCCTACGCCGGACTCGGTTCTTCGATTTAACATTAGTTAGTTTGAACCGAACACTATAAGTTAGGATTTTCTAGCATTTGTTGAGAAATCAACCTTAAAAAAACCGCCTGTCTCTATGAGATAGGCGGTATTAATTTTGGTCAATAGTCATTTGTCCTTTATCCTTTGTCATTTGTTTTTCGCAAATGACTAATGACTAATGACTCATGACTAAATCAGCTGATATCGTCGCTTTCAATGTATAAAAACAGAAATGCGAAGGTTATAGCTGGCAAAACCCAACCAATGATGGGAACGAAGATAGAAGGCAAAAAGGAAGCTGCCATAGTAAAAGTTCCTGCTAAATAACACTACAATTCAAAATGAGCTTACTGCAAATTCTGCCAGATTTTTGAAATTCTAAAGATTTTTAACACAGCCCATCTTGGGAGACAAGGGGGGCAGAGGGCAGGGGAGGCAGAGGGAGAATTCGTAACTCTTAACTCGTCACTCGTCACTCGTCACTCGTCACTCGTCACTCGTCACGGGCTAAACCTTAGCTATCCGCTAACGGAACTGTTTTGCCCAATCCCCAATTTCCCTTCATCCCTGAGTTACATACCCAGTAGTTCATCTAGCTGCAAGTTTGGCAAGTCTGGAGGAATTACAGTCCTTACTGTTGTGACTTTATGGCTCTCTTGTTGGGTTGTCAAATCAAGTGCGATCGCTTCTATGCGAATTTCTAAACAGCCAAAAGGAATCTTTAATTGTGTCATTACTTCCAAGCCTCCCAATACACTAGGTAGTAAATTTGTCAATAAATGGGGCCCATCTAGTAACCAGCGAGTTTGATAATCTTCAACCCATAACTTCACAACTACTTGGGGAGGTACTTCAGGCAGTACTACGCGCACTATGATCAACTTGTCGGCGATTAGTTCGCCTTCTGGTAGATACAGTTGCGGAATTGGCAAAGGCTCAATGGCTCCCGCACTTATGGATAGAGAAGGGGATAAACCTAACAATGGTTGCTTATCTTCTTCTAACAAGTAATTATTCGTTGTATCGGCTTCTAGTTCACTATCTGTATCATCTACAACGATTTCTTGCGCCAACCAAGCTGACGCTATATTTACTTTTATCGGAGGAGGGGGAGGCGGTAGTTGTCTTACCAGAGCCATTGAAAGTGTTGGTTCAGATACTTTTTCTACCACCGGATCTTCCACTGTCTCTAGATCAGCTTCATTTGCTGTGTCTGCATCTTCCCCTAAGTTCTCAAGATCAAAAACCGACTCTTGGCCTTCTTCCCACGTCCCTGTGGCATCATCCAGGCTTAATGGCAAATCGACATCAACATCGGGAGTTCCAGCACTCAGAAAAAGCTGAGTCTGCTGGCCTGGAACATTGCGATCGTAGTTTTGAGATTCCAGTTCATTGATGGATTCAGGCAAAGAGTATCCTTGGCTCTGCATCCACTTCCTCAGTAAGGGAGATGAGTACAGATTGCCTGTTGTAATGAATTGTGAATTCGGCTGGGCTTCTACCTCAGCAACAGATTCTTCCTGGAATTGTGCATTTGGCTGGGTTTCTATCTCAGCAACAGATGCTTCCTGAAATTGTGCATTTGGCTGGGTTTCTATCTCAGCAACAGATTCTTCCTGAAATTGTGCATCATGTAGCACTAATTCCGGTATATTTTCATCCTCAGCGACAATTGCGTCTAATTGTGGCAATTCTTCAGCCGCTTCACCTTCCAATGTATCTGGAGGGACATTATTTTTTACTTCTTCTTCTGCATCACCTGGCAAAGCTTGTACCCGTCTCAAGTATGGAAAAGTTGTATCGAGGATTGACATTCGACGTTGCTTGATAACTAGCTGCTCCAAGTTGATAGCAGCTATAGTTGTATCCTTTTCTAGAAGTTCCTCTTGTGTAGGGAATTCTGCAATAACATCTGTGTGAGGGTTAGCATCGATTTGAAGAGGCGGCAATTTCGGTAATTGAGGCGAATTGCCTGAACTTTTAGATTTCCGCAGAGTGGTTTCTCGCAGAACTTGCAGGTTAATTGGCGGCGGTAGGGCTGTATTTGGAGATGGATTGAGTATTTGGGACTGATCTGTTTTTGAAATCTTGACCAGATTGAATAGTTTTAAATCGATCCTCACGGCGGTCTCTGGCTCTGTGGAAGCATCAGGCGAGTCCGATGGGGCTATAGGGTCATTTAAGGATGTACTAGGTTTTGCTGCGGCTGTTATTGCCAGTAATTCTGTTACATCTGCTGTAATTGTGAAGGACTGGCTGGCTAACCTTATAATTTCATCAACATCGGCGTATCGACCATACAAACTGATATCTGCCAAAATTAACTTCGATTCAAAGTCAGCAGGAATATCAATTGAGGTATTGATGGTGAAGGGTAACTCCTGGTCTGGTAAGTGTCGTATCTGAGTCAAGATTTCCGACTCTAGGGGCGATCGCAGTTCAATTCCTAGTTCAAGTGCCTGCAAGCTTTTTGGAGATAATGTTTCACCCTGCTCTAAATTTGTCTTGTCTTTAAGTTCTATGCGCCCATTGATTGTAAGAGCTTGTCCCCAACGAGCAATATAACTATCTCGATCTAAAGTTAACAATAATGGTGGTTCTGCTGCTGGCGAATCTGTAACCTCTTCATCATTCAGAAGCAGTTCAGAATCGGGTAAAGCTAAATCTATTAAATTTTGTAAAATTTGCTCTGCCGTCTCACCTTTGAGCCATACAGGACTCACAGGATCATCGATAACTATATCTTTTTCCGCTTCATCTGGAACAACTGTGGTAGCCAATTCTGCCGAAACTGCGATCGCTTCATCTAAAGTAATTACAGGTTCTTCTGGGGCTGCATCCAAGTTCTCTTTATCTGGAACAACTGTGGTAGCAGAGTTGCTATCTGTAGCAATTTCCAGTTCTGCCGAAACTGCGATCGCTTCATCTAAAGTAATTGCATGTTCTTCTGGAACTGCATCCAAATTCTCTTCATCTGGAACAACTGTGGTAGCCAATTCTGCCGAAACTGCGATCGCTTCATCTAAAGTAATTACAGGTTCTTCTGGGGCTGCATCCAAGTTCTCTTCATCTGGAACAACTGTGGTAGCCAATTCTGCCGAAACTGCGATCGCTTCATCTAAAGTAATTGCAGGTTCTTCCGGGGCAGTATCCAAGTTTTCAGAAACAGTATCAGCCTGATTAAGTAAATTTGACTCTAGATTTTTCCTTTGCTCTGCCTCTTCTTCCTCGGACAATACTTTAATTTGGACACTGTATTGCCAAGATTTACCGAGTAAATCCGACATCAAATCGCCGTTACAGCGCAACTCCCAAACTCCCGCATCAAAGTAAGTAAAGGGAATTACCGCCATTAAGCCTTCTGAATTAGTGCGACGCGATCGCTTGAAAATTCGCCGCGTTGGTTGAACTTCCTGAGTTGAAGAGTGAGTTACCCGCACTTCCACGTCTGTATTCGAGAGGCTAGAACGAGCCAAAACTCTATACTGCCCTTCCAAAATTTCTAAATTTGGCGATTCTAGGATATGCCACGAGCGAGCGCCTTGTTTCTGTATCAGAAATTGCCAGTGTTCCATTGTGAGTGATGCCCAGACCGACGAGCCTCTGAGTAATATTGTGTATTAACTTGCTTGCAAGTTTACCCCAGTATTTTGTAAATGTACCCCTTAAATAGCTATCTAGTTAACTCCGTTTTACCGGAAAATTCAATGGATCGCCGTGTTGCTTGTGTGTAAAGCTTTTGTTGTTTCCTGAATATTAACTTTGGCACTCTCCACGGCTAAATTAACAGGAATACAATGGACACCGTTGGCTGTCTATGATCAAATTAATAGGAATATTTTTGTATCATTTTTTACTATAAATGTCAAATTTGCAATAGACACAACATACAATAAAAATTAAGATTCACTTGACAATTGTTCTTGAATTGTGGTTTTCCACTTTTTTGCTACAAAAAGGAAGGTAGGATGTGGCTCTTAAATGTGATTTGCGATCGCCTCTGGCAGATGCAAAGCGTCATCGCAAATCCACAGTTAATCGCGTAGCACGCGCCCAACTTACCTGAAGCGGTTCAAAGAAGTATCCTCACCTGAGTGAAATGTAGGTGACAATAAGGATTTACAGGAGGGATTCGATGCTAGTCATTTTGATGGACGAGCAAATCCTTGCCCCTGAGCAAGTTTGCCAGTCTTGTTTACTCGCTGACAGGAGCGGTCAACCCCGTTGGCGTGGAGGTGAACTACGCTGTGGTCAAGCCATTCGCAAACTTACTCAACAGCAGCCAGACCAGTATGAGTGCATGATGGGCTTTCGCATTGCCCATATAGAATAGTTTAATTTACCAGCAAGACCAAGTAACTGCGTTATCCTAAGCTCAAGTAACTATATAAATTTAACCACAGGAGAACGCATAATGTCTTGGCGCGGGTCTACAACGGTTTCAGATAGAATTTTTGCTTGTTTGCCTTATTTGCTTCCTCTGATTGAGGTTTTTGTATTTGGTAGATATTTGCTATCAGATTTTCCACCGCTACAACTACTGTTTCTGCCGCTTCTGCCATTGTTGAGAATTTACTACGGCGTGCGTTATGCAGGAATGATTATTTTCTTTGCTTTATTTTTACTAGTAGTCAGAAACGAAAAAATTAGTCACTTTATTCGTTTCAACACCATGCAAGCAATCCTTTTGGACATCATTATCTTTTTGTTTAACATCCTCACTGATGTTGTGGGACTAGTTCCCGTTGGTGGTTTTGCAATCCAAACTCTATCCACAACCATTTTTATCGGCATAGTGGGAGCAGTTGCATATTCAGTAATCCAGTCTGTAAGCGGGCGTTATGCAGAAATCCCAGCGATTTCCGATGCAGTGTACATGCAAGTACGCTAGTCTTAACGAGCCACTATGGTATTTTCCAGGCGACCAATACCTTCAATTTCGACGCGGACGCGATCGCCTGGGTGTAATTGATTTACACCCTCTGGTGTACCTGTAAGTATCAAATCACCAGGTAGTAGCGTCATCACCTGGCTAATGTAGGAAACTAAAACATCAGGGGAAAATACCATCTGATCGATACAGGCAGATTGAACTGGGTTAACATCGTCATTCACAAAAGTCTGCAATCTCGCTCCTGGATTTAGCTCCCGCACAATCCAAGGGCCCAAAGGACAGAAAGTATCAAAACCTTTAGCTCGCGTCCATTGAGCATCCAGTTTTTGTAAATCCCGCGCTGTTACGTCATTGGCGATGGTGTAGCCCCAAATTTTTGTTTGGGCTACCTCTGGTGTACATTCAAAAGCGTAATCGCCAATCACTAATGCTAACTCTCCTTCGTAGTCAACTCTTTGTGACTGGGGAGGGTACTTAATTTCTCTCTCAGATGGAATGATAGTCGTGGGTGGCTTGAGAAAAATTAGTGGTTCAGAAGGTACTGGAGTTCCCATTTCGGCTGCATGTTCTGCATAATTCTTACCCACCGCCACAATTTTTGAGGGAGCGCAAGGAGCCAGAATTTGATAATTTTCTGGTGTCAAAATTAAATCAGTTGGTTGTCCTTGTAACCAGGGCGGAGCATCTAGCACCTGCACATTGAGGGATAGTTGTAGTATCCCATAGTAAATCTGTCCTTCTTGATTTTGAATTCGCACGTAGCGCTGTGCCATAACCTTGATGAATATCCTTTTATCTGCGATTAGAAACTTTGAGCGGGAGTAATTCTCAGTTAGCTTTTTAGCAAACCAATTTAGCGTTGAGCCTGAAAGCCGCTATAGATGTCCTTAGAGAAAGATACGTTGTCCTCACTCCCCTTGCTGGTCAGTGAGAGGCTCTGGAGGTAGCCTTACGACCTAGTTTTCATTAGGGACATCCAAAATATACAAACTTCGGCGATTTGGCTAATGATTCAAATTGAAAACTGGTAAGATTATAGTTCCTTGTTGCTTCCGATGTTGATTAATACTAGTATTTTAAATTTAAATCAAGTATAAATTGATGTCAGCAACCTTTTTTGTCCATAAGGAAACTGGAAAATATGACTACAAATTACGAAACAATGTACATCCTCCGTCCCGACCTAGGAGACGAACAGGCAGAGCAAGCAATTACTAAATATCAGAATTTGCTTCGTGACCAAGGCGCTGAGGATATCCAAATTCAAAATCGTGGTAAGCGTCGTCTAGCTTATGAAATCAAAAAACACCGCGATGGGATCTATATCCAGTTAAACTACACTGCGCCTGCAACTGCGATCGCTCCTTTTGAACGCGCTATGCGCTTGAGTGAAGAAGTGATTCGCTATTTGACAATTAAGCAGGATATCGCAGAGGAAAAACCCCCTAAAGAGGAAAAGGAAAAGCCCACTAAAGTAGCTGCAACCGTCTAAGGAGCAGGGAGTATAGGGCGGGGAGCAGAAAAGCTGTTTTAGTAAATCTTTCCCCAATTCCCAATTTCCATTCAGTAAAATTTTGTCTTCTTCTTTTTTCGTAACTTAATTGGGAATGCTAAATTAACAAATACTTGCCAAAGGTAGTACTCCCGCAGTTATACCTAAGAGTGGACAAGATTCTGAATGGGAGCTGTAAGCTACTGTGAGCCAATCTGATACACCAAATATTCAAGTTCTCTCTACGGAAGTTTCGCAGCTACGCCAAGAGCTGCAACTCCGCGATCAATTAGTGCAACAACTATCTCAAGAACTCTTCCGGCTAGTAAAGGGTAATACTAGTTTTATGCCCCAGCAGCCGGATCTTGAGCGCGATCTGAGCCAGTTACAGGCATTACAAGAACAACTCCAAGCTGTTGAGCAGCAGGTGGCGTTCTACCAAGAGCAAATTACAACTCGTGACTCCGAAATTTATCAATTGCGACAGTCAGTCCAAGAACTTACAGATCGCACTCGGATGTTAGAGCAAGTAGTACAAGAGTTGCCTCAAATTTACCGTCGAAAGTTTGAGGAGCGGATGACACCAGTGAGAGAAAAAGTAGCAATGCTACAACGAGAAAATCGCAAACTGCAAGCAGAACTGCAAAGTGTGAGTTACCGTTTAGCACTCAAAACTCGCAATGCTAGTCACAGTGGAATTGATTTGCCAAATTTTCCCCGCCCAGCGTCGGAACAAACTAATCTTTCAACTCCCCAGAATGCCTAAAGTTACCATTATGGTGGAATCGAAGAGGTAAGAAATTGTCATAGCAAAGCATCTTGGAGACATCCAAGTAATACATTTAAGGTAAAAATCACTATAGAGTTAGAAATAACGCAAAGGCTAATATTCTAACCTTTCTTACCTCTTGCTTCCTTGCGTTAGTTGCGTCGGATTTAGAGCAATTAGCTTCGAGTAATTTAATGGTGCTAGGGAGAATGCAATTCTTTGCATTTTCTTTGACTGATTTTGGTAATTTTCCGCTTTTCTATGTCGTTAAGACCACCTAGATCAAAGCCATGAGTTTTCCTTAACATTTCATTATCTAGATAATATAAAAAATCAGCCTGCTAGCACCAGACTGTTATCTTTGACGAGTGAGAATATTTGGGGAAATGTGAAAAAATGCAAATATTGATTGACTCTACCATCCATCTAAAGGTAGATTTATTATCTAAGCCTGCTAGCACCAGACTAAATATCTTCGCCAGTAAAAATGTCTTCGTAAGTGGGAAAAATTTCAAACACTGTATCTAGCTGGGTAAGTTCCAAAATTAGCCGTACAGGAGTTTGCACGTTGCATAGAACTAAACGGCAACCGCTCTGACGTGCAGCTTTCAACCCTTTGACTAAAGGAACTAACCCAGAACTGTCCATGAAATTAACTTTTGCTAAGTCAATAACCCAGAGTTGATGAGCTTGAGGCACTACTCCAGCCATCTGTTCACTCAAAGCCTTTCCGCCTTCTAAATCTATGCTTCCTTGGGGTTTAAACAAAATAACTTGAAGTTCTTGTGTGAGAATCATAAATTCAACAGGGTAATTGAACACTTGACTAAAAATCGAAAAATGACATAAATACCTCTTCTCTTTCAAAGGCAAAATGACTGTTTTCCCTAGATATTTAGGGGATTGCAGCCTTGCAATTGAAAGTAATTATTTCAGTATTCATGTCGTATAATTTGTGATAACTTTCATAAATATAGGCATAAGGACTTCATAATTTCGGTATCAATCGTATCTTTTACGAAATTTTTATAATTTAACCAGAGATATATAAATTTTTTGTAATTTCTTTTTATTTATTTTTAAATAAAATTAACTTGTGCTAGGAAATGCTAAGATTTATACAGTTAATACTCAAAAATTAATAGTTTCCATAGGAGTATGAACTATGGATTACTCAGAATTAAACTAATGACCGAATAAGTCAATGTAGCGGTTTGATTGACACCCCGCCCAAAAACAAGCAAAGATATAGTAAAAGTAAAAATTTGTAAAGACGGCGGTGCGGAATGTCTTTAGAGCTGATTTCACTAGAAAATATCCAGGAATTGGCCCATAATTACGGGTATTGGGCAATTTTTTTGGGAATTTTGCTAGAAAATTTAGGCATTCCCCTTCCTGGTGAAACCGTGACCCTTGTGGGCGGGTTTTTAGCTGGCAGCGATGAACTAAATTACTGGCTGGTTCTCGGTGACGCAATTATGGGTGCGGTAATTGGCGGCACTTGTGGCTATTGGATTGGTAGAGTTAGCGGTTGGCCTTTTCTGGTAAAAGTTGGTAGCATATTTCGGATTTCTGAAGTACGGTTGCTGACTATTAAAGATCAATTTAGTCAAAATTCTGCTAAAGCTGTATTTTTCGGACGTTTTTTAGCATTATTGCGAGTTTTTGCGGCACCATTAGCTGGTATAGCCGAAATGCCTTTTGGAAAATTCTTTTTATACAATTTGTTAGGAGCAGTTGCTTGGGCTAGTTTGATGGTGACATTAGCTTTTTTTGCTGGCAAAATTGTCTCTTTAGAACAATTGGTTGCTTGGGTAGGTCAATTTGCGATCGCAGCTTTACTAATCATCACTGCCTTAATTGTTGTACCCCTGTGGCTAGAGTCTCGCCAAGTTAAAGAAGCTAGTAGTGAAGAGTAAAAAGTGAGGAGTTAGGAGTAAAGTAAAAAGTTATTTTTTGAATTTTTACTTTTGTATTTTGCATTTTAACTCCTAACTCTGCCGATTTTAGATTTCTCCTTCAATCCAAAATCTAAAATTGAATTGACTCCTAACTTTTTATTTGCCGTGACCAAATGCGAGTTGGTAGTCCCCAAACATAGATAAAACCTTCAGCAGCTTTATGGTCAAACTGGTCATCGGCTCCATAGGTTGCCAAATCAGGAGTATAGAGGGAATTATCGCTCGAACGCCCAACTATCGTGGAGTTACCCTTGAATAGCTTTACTCGCACAGTGCCAGAGACTCGCTCTTGTGTCTTTTGAATAAAGGCATCTAGTGCAACTTTGAGTGGACTATACCACAAACCGTTGTAGACGATTTGGCTATAAGTTTCTTCAATGCCACGCTTGTAATGAGTGACATCTGCCGTCAATGTCAAGCTTTCTAAATCCCGATGTGCCTGGATTAGCACTAACATCGCGGGTGATTCGTAGATTTCCCGCGATTTGATGCCAACCAGACGGTTTTCAATCATATCTATCCGTCCAACGGCGTGATTTCCTACAAGCTGATTGAGTTCTTCAATTAGCTCAACTGGCTGTTTAGCTATGCCGTTGATGGTTGTGGGAATACCACCGTGGAAACCAATTTCGATGTACTCTGGCTCGTTAGGAGTGTCAGCGATCGCTTTGGTCATCTCATAAATTTCTTCTGGTGGCTCAAATGACGGATCTTCGAGTAAACCAGCTTCAATGCTACGACCGAGCAAATTTTTGTCAATGCTGTAGGGAGAAGATTTTTTGACTGGTGAGGGGATACCAAACTTCTCACCATAAGCGATGGTTTCCTCACGGCTCATACCCCATTCTCTGGCTGGTGCGAGGATTTTCAGATTGGGGTTCAGCGCGGTTACAGAGACATCAAAACGAACCTGATCGTTACCTTTGCCGGTGCAACCGTGAGCGATCGCATCAGCACCATATTTTTCAGCCGTTTCTACTAATATCTTAGCGATCAGTGGACGGGCAAGAGCAGTTCCTAGAGGATAACGATTTTCATAAAGTGCGTTGGCTTGAATCGCTCCAAAAGCGTAATCTTTAACGAAGCTGTCTTTGACATCCGCCACGAGTGATTCACTTGCACCTGATTTCAGAGCTTTTTCTCGAATTGGCTCTAATTCATCTCCCTGACCTAAATCTGCTGCTAGGGTAATCACCTCTTCCACACCCCACTCCTGTTTGAGGTAAGGGATGCAAACGGAAGTATCCACTCCACCAGAATATGCCAGGACAACCTTTTTGGCGCGACCCATTAATTTCTCCACTTAGGACAACAAAGAATGAGTCATTATTATATCTGAACTAACCCAGGTATATTTTATTCATGCAACAACCTATAGAAGGATTTAGAAGTTAGGAGTCATAATTACGGTTCACTCTCGTGGAAGTTTACTTATAAAGCGATCGCTTGTATGTAAATATTTTTAAGCCAGTTTTGAACGTCTCAATATTTTTAATGAGATTAATGGAAAATATTTTTTCTTTTCAAGAAATGTTGATAATCAGCTTCAAATATCAACATAGCCTACTGTAAATATGGAATAAGTTTACACAACTTTTATATATAGCTGACAAACTTGAAGATTTAACCACGATCATCTTTTGTTTATTATTTCTTAACCTATATACATAGGTTGAAAGTTTATTTAAGTGAAATTACAGAATTAATCATTTTTTAGCTTCGGAGCATTGTCTGATGAAATTAGCTAAAGATATTAGCATTGCTACTTTTGCTGTTGCTATCTCGGTTGCTACTATTGCTAAACCGACGCAAGCTGCCTTGGTTAATTATGGTTTCACCGTGAATGCGACATCTGGCGATAATCTCGGTCAATATTTCGGCTCTTTTCAATATGATGACTCGACCTTAACCGGCATAGGTGAGGAAACCCTAGGTGTTAGCAATGGATTATATGTTACGTTTGACTACTTGGGTACTCAATATACAGAGGCAAGTGATTTTGATTACCCATTATCTCCTGTAGTCAGCTTTACAGATGGCAACCTGTCAGGACTGAGCTATTTAGTTGAAGATCAGTTTTTCATTGGGAATGATCCAGGTAATCCAAATACAGAAGGAACAAAATTTTATAGTATTTTGAGTGCTGACTTATTGTCTACAACAGAGGTGGGTACAGTAAGCTACTCTAAGAGTACACCCGTACCAGAACCGATGACTATTATTGGTATAGCGATCGCAGGAGCTATGGCGTTGGGGATGAAACGCAAGAAAAAACTATCTGGAGTGAATTAGTAGCGCTACCTTGGAAATCAATGTAGAGACATTATAAATAACGTCTCTACATTCGTAATACTAAGTAAAATTACCAGTATGATTCTTACGTTTGATGCCAATTACAGATGGTTTAGGAAAGCTTCTAGGTTGACCTTTACCACCGTCAGCAGTTGGGATGTTACTTGGCCAACTACTACCACGAGGCACTATCCGAGCCTGATTGAATGTAACACCACTCAAATCCAGTAATTCAATATCACGACTCAAAATCGTACCATCGTTAATTGGGCTATCTTCGCCAGGATGCTGGACGGAAATAATAAGCGTATCTCCCACAAAAGTTGGCCCGGTCATCTCACAACGCACTGGGCCATGAGCAAAGGGTATTACCTCTCCCGCATTAGCACCAGTAGTAGGAATGTAGAATAGCCAGTTATTACCGAAAACTCCTGTGAAGTTAGAAACATTACCACTGGCTGTGTGGTCGATGGTAGTTACAGTACCGGCAGCACCAACATTAAAGCCATTGTGAGTGGTGGTAGACATATCTGTCACACCCCAAACATTTGCTTTATTGTCGAACACTAGGTTATCTACATTAGCAAAACCAGCACCAGAAATTGATCCGGCTTCTCCACCCTGAGCAAATCTCTGCCAACGGAAGGTTAGACCAGTACCATCGGCACTATCTTCAATAAGCTTGTACAATCCCCCTGATTGTTGCGTTGCGTTGACATTTGTACTCAACTTGGCAACTTGGAAAATGCGTGAATCTGGATAACCGTCGCTTCCCGGCGCACCATCAGTATAAGCAATGAAGACTTCTTTGGTAGCCGGATGCACTTCTATATCTTCTGGACGTGCTGTGGGAGTTCCGCCAGCCAAATTCGCTGCTAAGAAAGCATCAACGAGAATAGCACCCTGGGAAGTGTAGAAGTCAGATAGCTTCTTACCTTGATAATCAGGTAGTCTATCAGCTTCATTGGTGCGATCGACTGCGAGGGAACCACCATCTGTAGTTTGACCTGCAATACCATTGCGTTTTGGTAGGGGTAAAAGACCATTTCTTTGAGCCGAACCCAAAGCAGCAAATTCTACAGAAGAAATTACCGATGGCGGAATGGGATTGCTGGGAGTAGTTAAACGTAACGGTATCCATTGACCCGTACCATTTGGATTGTAACGGGCGACATACAACGTACCACTTTCCCACAAACTGCTGTTGGCTTTGCTGGTTGGGGAAGAAATAATACCTGCACTGACAAATTTCCAGGTGTGTCCCCCGCGTCTGTCATCACCCATATAGGCAATTAATGGTTTCTTAGCTTCAGCACGGATGGCAACGTTTTCATGGCGGAAACGACCCAACGAAGTATGTTTGCGAGGGCGGAAATTCGGATTAACGGGATCAATTTCGACAATCCAACCGTATTTTTCACCAACTAAACCGAAGGTCTTACCAGTAGTGCCATCGATGTAACCTGTTTGAGTACCATTAGGGGTAACTGGTTCTGTGACACCAACAAAAGATCCTACACTGCCTTGAAAATTTTCTTCAGCACTTAAAATAGTTCCCCAAGGAGTTGTACCGCCAGAGCAGTTATAGCCAGTGCCAATAATTTTGTTACCCAATCCATCGGAGGAGAGGTTAAATACTTGGGTTGCAGCTGGGCCAGTTGCGATGAGATAGTTTTGATCGCCTTTTTGGTAGCTACGACTTCCCCAAAAAGTGACATTTTTATATTCATCACTCCTTTGGCTATTAATTCCTAACCCAGAAAGACCATGAAGGCGGCGATTCCTCGCATCACCTTTAACCACAGCATAGCGGTTACTGGAATTACGTCGGGAGATGCGGACGATTGAGCCGCCTAAGTTATATAGTGCTTCGCCGTCAAATTCAATATTTCTAGTGGAAGGTAAAGCCCAGCCAATTACTGATTCAAAGGTAGTAGGCAATCCTTTAACATCAGCAGGAGCTTCTGGTGCTAGATCAGAAAAAGGAAAACTCACGTATTCGTGATTGACCCACAAATAGCCTACATCGTTGGTTCTGCCGAGAGGAATAAAACCCGTATAATCGTTGTTGTAACCGAAATAATCTTCAGGGTTAGGAAAGACGCGATCGCCCCAGCTGATAATTACATAACGTTCATACTCTGGTGGCACTACCACATCATCAACTACGTTGTAGCTATTTAACTTCGCATTTGCAGATGGATTAATTACCTGTCCTTGACCAATTGCCGTTGGCAAAAAACTTTTTTGCTGTCTATAAATCGGTAAGGGATGGGGTAAGCGCACTGGTGTAAAGCTTAGTCGTCTGTTATTTGCTCCTGCAATTTTAGAAACACCATCTAGAATTGTGTCTCCCAATACAGCAGCACCAGCACTGCCAGCAAAAAATATTAAAATTTGTCTGCGACTTAATTTAGACATCAAACTCTCCTCTGTTGTGACATAAAAAATTTAGTAGAGGCAAATCTTGATTACTGGCAGAAAAAGCCATCAATTATTTACGTGAAATGCCACAGATTTTGAACAGTAAGTAACCTGTTATTAACAAAAGGTTGTTTGCTATTTAGGTTACATAACTAGACAAAAAGTTTTAAGTTTGTCATATAATCTAATGACCAAAAATTAACATCAGGTTATATGTTGATTAATGGAGATTTATCAAACAGAATTCAGGAGTCAGAAGTCAGAAGTCAGAATGAATTCTGCCTTGTTAAATAAACTTACTTTGAGAATTTTCGGGCGGATACCAATTAGAGATGGTCGGGGAATACCTATAAAAATTATTTCCTTTGACATTTTCTTAACCAGAATCAGCTAAGGAACAGTGTCAGCGCCTCATCTGTCCTATTCTGGAGATGGATAAATAATGTTGTGGGTGAGACTGTGTTTTTCAGCGTTGTGATACCGACTTATAATCGCCAACCGATCTTAGAAAAGTGCCTCCGCGCCTTGGAGGTGCAAGAGTTAAACCAGCCAACTTCGGTTACTGATTACGAAATTGTCTTGGTGGATGATGGTTCTACTGATGGCACATTGGAGTGGTTGGCAGAACACAAAGAAGAGTTTCGCCATGTGCGATGGTTTCAGCAAGATCATGCTGGCCCAGCTGCGGCTCGGAATTTGGGAGTAAAAGAGGCGCTGGGAGACACAATTATCTTTATTGATAGTGATTTAGTAGTGCTGAATAATTTCTTGCAAGCTCATGGGAACGCCCTAGTGCAGGGAAAAGAGAAATTGGGGAGCGATCGCTTTTTTACTTACGGTGCAGTTATTAATACTTGTAATTTCAATAACCCAACGGCTGAACCCTACAAAGTTACAGATTTTTCAGCGGCTTTTTTTGCTACGGGAAATGTAGCAATTCCTAAACATTGGTTAGAGAAAGCGGGGCTTTTTGATACCGGCTTTCAACTCTATGGCTGGGAAGATTTAGAATTGGGTGTGCGGCTGAAAAAACTAGGTTTGACACTAATTAAATGTCCAGAAGCCGTAGGATATCACTGGCATCCAGCATTTAACTTAGAGCAAATTCCCCGATTGATTGACCAAGAAATTCAACGCGGACGGATGGGAGTTTTATTTTATCAGAAGCATCCCACATGGGAAGTGCGAATGATGATTCAAATGACTTGGCTACATCGCTTACTTTGGGGACTTTTGTCCCTCAATGGCGCACTTAATGAACGGACAATGGCTCCGTTTTTGCAATGGCTAATTAATTTAGGCAAACCGCAATTAGCTTTAGAAATTGCTCGAATTTTTCTCAACTGGTACAACGTGAAGGGTGTCTATGAAGCCTATGCCGAAATGCAGCAAGCATCGTGATTAAATAGCTATGAGATTGGTATTTTATCAGGTCAAATTACGTCAAAATCGCTCCACCCATCAACCGCTCATATCGATACTTCAACTCTTCTTTCATCAAATACCAGCGCTCTAGAGTAACATCCATCTCTATTATTTTCTCCGCTGCTTGCCGCGCTAAAAGTAAAACTTCTTCATCTTCAACCAAACTTGCTAAGGTAAAATCTGGCACTCCCGATTGACGAGTTCCCAGTACTTGCCCTGGGCCACGAAAACGCATATCCATTTCGGAGATGAAAAAGCCATCCTGAGATTGTTCTAACACCTTCAACCGTTGTTGAGCATCAGGACTTCTGGAACTGCTCATCAACAGACAGTAAGATTGAGCCGCACCACGACCTACACGCCCTCGCAATTGGTGCAGTTGCGATAAGCCAAATCGCTCCGCATTTTCAATGAGCATTACTGTAGCGTTAGGTACGTCTACACCAACCTCGACAACGGTAGTAGAAACCAAAACCTGCGTTTGGTTATCACGGAATTTGGTAATAGATTCGTCCTTTTCGGCTGAACTCATACGACCGTGCAGTAATCCCACTTGAAAATCGGGAAAAATACTTTCTTGTAACTTTTGATGCTCATCAACAGCCGATCGCAAATCCAGTTTTTCTGATTCCTCCACCAAGGGCAAAACCACATAAACTTGTCTACCTTGAGCAATTTCTCGCCGGATTAGGTCGTAAGCATGGTTGCGTTGCTGACCCGACAATACTGTTGTCTGAATCTTTTGCCGTCCTGGTGGTAACTCATCAATTTGGCTGACATCTAAATCCCCGTGTATCGTCAGTGCCAAGGTTCGAGGAATCGGGGTAGCTGTCATAGTTAACACATGGGGTTGTTCACCTTTTTGTTGCAAACGCGCCCGTTGTTCTACCCCAAAACGATGCTGTTCATCTATCACCACTAACCCCAGTTGCTGGAAGTTTACAGAGTCTTGTATTAAGGCATGAGTTCCCACTAACAGAGGTAATTCACCAGTTCCTAACTGAGAATGTATTTGTCTTCGTTTAGCAGTTTTGGTGGAACCTGTAAGTAATTCTACTGGTAAATGTAGGAGGTTAAACCAACTAACTAACTTGCGATAATGTTGTTCTGCCAAAACTTCTGTGGGAGCCATTAACGCCGCTTGGTAGCCAGATTGAATTGCTGCGAGGATAGCTAGCACGGCGACAACTGTTTTACCAGAACCGACATCGCCTTGCACCAAACGATTCATGGGTACAGGTTTTTGTAAGTCGTTGAGGATGTCGTTAAGGACTCGTTGTTGTGCGCCAGTGAGTTTAAAAGGTAGTATTTCGTGAAATTTCTCTACAAGTTGACCTCGTGGGACAAGGATGGCGCTAGTTTGAATCGCTCTTGCTTGCTGCTGACGTTGTAGTAACCCAAGTTGTAGGTAGAAAAATTCATCAAAGACTAGGCGACGACGGGCAACTTGCAGGGCGGCGCTATCGCTGGGAAAATGGATATTAGCGATCGCATCTTTCAATTCCATCAAACCATATTTCTGCCGCAAACCACTTGGTAAAGGGTCTTTCAGGTTAGCCGCAGCAGGTAAAGCAGTAATTACCGCCTGTCGGACTGTATTCGCCACTACGCCTTCAGTCAATCCATAAATTGGCACTACTCGCCCAATATTTAGCGACTCAATCGAATCTCCTGGATTTGCCAAAACCTCTAGTTCTGGATTATCAAGCGTCAAACCGTATTTACTTTCTTTCACCAACCCACACGCGGCTAAAATACTACCCACTGGATAACGACGTTTTAAACTTTCTTGCCAGGCGCGACTACTAAAGCGTGTACCTGCGTAAAAACGACCAATTTTGAGTTGACCGCTATTATCTTTTACGACCAGTTCTAAAATTGATAATTTCTGATTTTTAGGGCTACTAAAGCAGTTACAACGCTTGACTGTAGCCACTATTGTCACCGTCTCACCGGCCTGTAACTCGCGGATATTTACCTGACGCGCATAATCAATGTGGTCACGAGGATAATAGAAAAGCAAGTCGCGGACGGTGTGTAAACCAAGCCGTGCCAAATTATCAGCTTTTTTGAAACCTATTTCTGGTAAATCACTGAGTTTTTGGTCAATTTTCGGTGCAAGCCTCCGACTCACCTCACTAACAATTGGAGATTTCGGATTCGTATTTGGAATTTTTAATTTATTAATTCTCCCCTGCTTCCCGTCTTCCCCCTGCTCATCTTGCTGTAGTTGTGATAGATACCTACGAGTTTCTGCTACTAAATGTTGTCTTTCTTCCAGTGCTAGATGTGGATAACTAGCAAATTGCACTGCTAGTCCTTGCCAACGGCGGCGTTCAGTTTGGAGTAAGCCTGTTGGGAATTTGCCCAAAGTCAGGCTTAAAAATTCACTGAAGCGATATTCTCTGCCCACCAAGTCTGTAAAGCCCCGTTCGGCTTCTATTGCCAAGGCTTTGTGCAATCGTATCCAATCTGGTTTTTCATTAGTCATTGGTCATTAGTCATTAGTCATTAGTCATTAGTCATTAGTCATTTGACTCTGGACAAATGACTAATCTTCAAACCAACTAGCACGCCATGCAGCTTCAGCTTCAGCGATCGCTTTCTCTCGATGTTTCTTTTGATACTCTCGTCCTAGCTTGTTTAGCTGAACTAAAATACTGCGGATTTGCCTGCGTTCAGAGGAGAGTGCCACATCAGCAAATTCAATTTCTCCTAGCCGCAGGTTAATAGCCATAATTTGCGTCAGCCCAGAATCTTCTGACTGCTGCTCATTTTCAATTTCAATTACTAAGTTTAATAAGTTGGGTGGCCCTGGCATGACCTCAGCCGATGCTTCTGATGCAGCCGCAGCCGCTGCTGCTAAAATCGGTTCTGGTAATTTTTTAGGTAATACTCCAGATTTTTGTATTAAAACATTAGCATCATGCGAAAGTTTTTTCAGTATATCTTGCGTTACTTCTTCTAAGTTCTGTTGCCATTTTACTAGTTCTATAGGATTAGAGGTGTCGGCGGTGAGAGACTGAGAATTCGAGGTGTCCAGAAGTTCAGAAGATGTTACTTCCTTATTCTCCTCATCTTCATCTTCTTCATCTTCTTTATCTAACCCAACTTCCTGACTTTTAATAGAAGTGAGCAATTGTTCGGCTGCCACTTGCCCCAACTTGCGGATAGCTTGTTGCAATTGCTGGCGCTGATTCAATGACAAATGCAGAAAGTTTTCGGGATATCCCTGTGTACAAAGGTGATAGCTCGCCAGGATCAACTGTTTTCGTACAGCTAGCCCCAAGGTGTTTAGATAACTAGCATAAGCAGTTTGTAGTTCTACTGCGATCGCCCGAATCGCTTCTTTTAATGCTGCAATATCCCGTTCAATTCGCTCGATTGCTCTTGCCATATCTTTTCGTTCTTGTCCATGTGAACTATTACATAGTACAAATGTACGAATTTATTTTATAATAACTTCCCAAAGAAGTTCAGATTTTAAATTAAGTGAGATATTTCGCGTCTCTGCTAAAAAAACACAGGTCAGGCTATTTGCTTGACCTGTTTGGTAAAGAGTCATTTATCATTTGTCCTTTGTCATTTGTGAATGACCCTTCGGGTTCACCAGTTGCTCATGGGGGAAACCCCCTTCTCTACGAGACGCTCCGCGAAGGCGCTAGCCTCTCCCTTTGGGAGAAGACCGCACTGGCTCACCAATGACCAATGACCAATAATATTATTTACCGCCCATTTGTGCAGCGACTTCATCAGCAAAGCTAATTTCTTGCTTCTCAATGCCTTCGCCCAATATATAGCGGACAAAGCGAGTCACTTGAATATCTTCGCCTAATTGCGCCTTCGATTGCTTAAAAAGGTCTTCGACGGAAATACTCTGATCGCGGATGTAAGGCTGATCGATCAAAGTCAATTCTTTCAGGCGTTTTTCAATCCGTCCCTGAACAATCTTTTCTTTGATATTCTCTGGCTTGTTCGCCAAATCATCCTTGCCCATTTCAATGTCTTTTTCTTTTTGGGCAACTTCGGGGGGGATTTGGTCTACGCTCACATACTCGACATTTGGACAAGCCGCAACTTGCATTGCAGTGTTCCGTGCCAAGCTTTGAAACTCTGAGTTAGCAGCCGCTGACTCAGTTTGGGAACCCAGTTCTACTAATACACCAACTCGACCGCCAGTGTGAATGTAGCTGTCTACTACGCCTTGTGTGCCTTCTGCTATTGCAAAATTAACAAAGCGGCGCACTTGGATGTTTTCACCAAGGGTGGCAATAGTTTGCTTGATGGATTCTTCTACAGTCGCACTTTCATTCTCAATATAGGGTTGAGCCAGCAAAGATTCAACACTATCAGCTGTCGCTGCTTGCTTTGCCAGGTTTTTAACTAAAGCTTTAAAAGCCTCGTTACGAGCAACAAAGTCGGTTTGGCAGTTGACTTCGATGAGTACACCCACTCGACCACCTGGCTGAATGTAAGTGTCTACTAGACCTTCTGCCGCAATGCGATCGCTTTTTGCCCCCGCTTTAGAGATGCCCTTTTTCCGTAGCCAGTCTGCGGCTTCTTCTACGTTGCCTTCAGTCTCTATCAGCGCCTTTTTGCAGTCCATCATGCCGGCACCAGTTTTTTGGCGTAGCTCTTGGACGAGTTTTGCAGATATTTCCGCCATTTTGCCTCAATTCCTAACTTGACCTTGAGTTGTAATCACTCACCTAATTTAGTGCTGAGTGCTGAGTTTTGAGTGTTCAGTCATCAATTTTATTCTTCATTGACAAATCACAACTTAACAACTTCAAAAATCAAGACTTAGCACTATCAAATTTGCTGAGTCTTTCTATCTTACTCAGCACTCAACACTCTTAACGGGCTTCCGCTAACAGCACTATTCTTCTGTTTCTTCTTCGGGAATTACGGCATCAGTATATTCGGTTTCTTCGTAGTCATCGTCATACTCACTACCGTCGTAATCTTCGTAATCATCTTCAGCATCTAGCTGACCGTGACGACCTTCATAAATGGCATCTGCCAATTTTCCGACTATCAGCTTAATTGATCTGATAGCATCGTCGTTTGCTGGGATGGGGATATCTACGACATCTGGATCGCAGTTTGTATCCAACATGGACACAATGGGAATATTCAGCTTTTGGCATTCTTGAACTGCGTTATATTCCCGTCGTTGGTCTACGATTACCACGATATCGGGCACTTTCCGCATTGTTTTAATGCCGCCTAAATATTTCTGAAGCTTCGTCATTTCCCGACGTAGCATTGAGGCTTCTTTTTTCGGTAATAAATCTAGTGCGCCAGTTTCTTCACGGCGTTCTAAATCTTTCAAACGGTCAACCCGTGTTTTGATGGTTGCCCAGTTGGTCAACATTCCGCCCAACCAGCGTTGGTTAATGTAGTGGGAACCACAACGGCTAGCTTCTTGGGCGATGATTCCAGCTGCTTGGCGCTTGGTGCCAACAAAAAGAAATTTCTTCCCTTGTTCAGCGTGCGATCGCATGTAATTGTAAGCATTATCCATCAACTGGGCAGTTTGCACCAAGTCGATAATATGCACACCATTGCGGGAAGTATAAATGTAAGGAGACATTTTTGGGTTCCAACGCCGGGTCTGATGCCCAAAGTGAACCCCTGACTCCATCATTTGAGCCAATGAAACTACTGGCATATATTTTCTAACTCCTATTCGGGTTAAACCTCCATCCAAGTGCATTTCCCAATCTGGGAAACACCCGAATTCTCAGATGTGCGAGATTAGTTAACCATACTAGGTTAGCACATTCGCTAGAGTGTTTGGTAAGGGCGATAAAAAGCGCTGCCCACTCAACAATAGGAAGCGCTATGCTTTTATTTAACTCAGAAATTACCAATTAGTTAAACTAGCCCAAAAAACCTATCTACTAGCGTTATTCCTCATCCTTGGGCTTGGGTTTTTGTCGTCTTTGTTCTACCTGCTCGTCGATAGTTTCTCTCATTTTGCGATCGGCAGCGTCCATCGCAGAATACTTAAAACGGTTGATTATGCCACTGAAGAAGTTGCTAAAGAATCTTTCAATTTCCTGCATAATTTAATACCTCGGTATTTAAAGATAAATTCTTGACTTTACATTGGTCTTGGACTTTCTATTGAAAGTTGTAAATAAAACGCTAACCTCTGAAAATGACTGTATAAAACAGTTGCCTCAATCAAATCACTACTGTTGAGATTTCTGAGATTGAAACGTGGTATACCCCATCTATTGTATTCTCTCTACGGTAATAAATATAGCAACGACACAGGTAACAAATTGTTTACTTGGGATTGGGCTGAGATATAAGCAAAACCTGGCAGATGATCTTGAACAACTTAATTTTCTGTTGTAATGATGAAGTTTGAGGGTACTACAATGAAACTATTATTACTCAGTAAAAAATAGATGCAATATCTACGGCGGATATAGCTACAGCAACTCCTGGACTTACAGCCTGTATGTTACTGAATAATATCAGGGTCTACATTGAGCGATCGCAACCTTGCCTTTAACTGTTCTATTTTCAATTCTGCCTGTTCTGCTCGTTGGCGTTCCTGTTCTGCTCGTTGGCGTTCCTGTTCTACCAGTTCTTCTGCTTGCTGTCTTGCTAAAACTTCCTGTCGTAAAGCTTCTGCCAGTTCATTTGGGATGAGTAATTTTTCCCCGTTATTTTCTCGATAAAACCCAATTAACCTTCCCTCAACCACCAAACGCAGTTGTAACGGTTCACTGCGTCCATCCTCTATAGGTTCGTAGATTTCTCCCCGCAAGCGATAGCCACGTAACTGTTGTTCCACCCACTCGCTTTTAGGGTCAAATAACCAGTATTCCTTGACACCTAGCTGCTCATAGAGAGTCTTTTTGAAGATTTCATCTTGTCCCTTAGCCCCAAAGATTGTAGAACAACTCTAGTTCTCCCTAACTTGGGATGTGCAAGCTTTTCAAAATATAACTAGATAACTCACAAAATCCTTCACCTTCGGCGGCATTGGTAATATAAGCAGGGTGATATTTCAACTGATTCATATATTCCAAAACGTTTGCCACGCCTACAGAAACAGGAAAATAACGCCGATCAAATAAACTTTCGTCATTGGGGCTATCGCCCACAGTAACAATTTGTTCTGGTGAATACTGGGGCAAATATTCGCGCAATACCTGCAACAATCCCAGAGCTTTATCTTGCCCTTGGGGTTTTATGTGACACTGCACGTTGCTATAGGTAAATCCCCAACCCATTTGTTGACAAAGACTGTCTAGGGTTTGTAGTTCATCTTGACTCAAACCAGCTACATCAAAAGTCCAGTCAGTGACGCGAAAGCGATTCTCAGCAGATTCTTGGATTTGAGGAAATTTAGTTTGTAAATTTTCAAACGTCGTAGCCAAGTGCTGGCGATGTTTGGCTAAATCGGAAATAGGTGTTAATACTACTGGTTTGTGATTCCCCGGTGGAAAGTACAAACCACCATTTTCTGCGATCGCACCTGCCACCGGCATCAGGCTACTCAATCCACTCACCCACCCAGCAGAACGTCCAGTGACAATCAGCACCTTAATGTCAACTGCCGCTAAATCCTCTAAAGCTTGTAGCAGTGGGGTAGTAAATTTGCCTCGTCTAGTTAGCGTGCCATCCATGTCTGTGGCTATCAGACGAATATTGCTAAAGCTTGTAGATGAAACGTCAGACAGAACAGGGACGCTCTGGTGTCTGGACATACGTGGTTTTGTAAAAAGCTGTTAAAAATATTAATGATACAGCAAGATGGCATTGAAGATTTGGGCATCCTAAACATCAGGAGTCAAGTTTTTCAGTTTCCAACCATGCCCACTTCGATGTATCTTGCCCAAACCCCAGGAAAGCCTAAAAAAGCATCCCAGGAAGTGCCAGCAAGTAATCCTCAAATACCAACGTTATTGTTGGTAACTTCTGGAGGACTGGCTTTAGTGGTGATTGCTTTGATTGTATATAGTAAACTCCAGATGGATAAGCTGGAGAAAAAAATTAAGTTTGAACAATTCCGCGCGCGAGAATTAGAGAAAAAGTTTAAGCTGGCGCTGGAAACAATTCGCAAAATGGAAACTAATCCCGATTTGGTAAACTCACGGGACTTTAACCTAGATTATCTGCGAATGCGGATGTCAGAGGAAGTGTTTCATTTTGCAATCCTTAATCAAGTGAAGATTCAGATCAAAGAAAAAGTTACTCAAGCTCTGCGGCCAAATCAAGCACAACTTGGATCAGTCGGAATTGCTAATAGCGCTGGACGGCAAGTAGATGAAATTTTTGATGTAGAGTATGAGACTGGTAGCCCAGGGAACTCTGCCAAGCGAGTGCTGTTTCGCATTCAAATCCGATTAATGAAGTTACCGACGCAAGCAACTTCTGCGACTATTAGTCAAATTATTGACTGTATAGAAACTTACTTAAGCCCTATAGAAGATGAAGATAGTTGGCAACCAACAATTCAAGGTCGGATTGCTACTATGCATTGGGATCAAAAGGCTAAACCCACGCCTTTACTGGTTCTGGAGCAATCGAATGAAGGTGTGAATGTGACCTTTCGTACTAGTCGCCAACCAAATGCCCCAACTCCACCAAACCAACCTGGAATGAAAAAATCAGGCTCGGCTAGACAATAAATTATGGCTGTCATTGGTCATTAGTTATTGGTCATTTAGAAAGGACAAATGACTAAATGGGTGCATTTGAGGAATTACGGGTTAAAAGACCATCTTCCATTTCTACGATGCGATCGGCTATGTCTAAAATGCGGTTGTCGTGTGTCACTAATAAGATGGTGGTTCCCTGATTTTTGGCTAGACTCTGCATTATTTCCACAACATCGCGTCCTGATTGTTTGTCTAATGCTGCTGTTGGTTCGTCTGCTAGCACCAGTGGAGGACGATTTACTAAGGCGCGAGCGATCGCAATTCTTTGTTTCTGTCCACCAGAAAGATTATCTGGGTAGTAATCAACTCGTTCTTCTAGACCAACAGACCCCAGCATGGCTTTTGATTTAGCCATTGCTTCTGTTTGAGAAATATTATCATTCAACTCTACCGCCATCTGCACATTTTGCTTCGCAGTCAAGAACCCTAGTAAATTGTGAGCTTGAAAAATATAACCAATGTTGCGTCGCATTTGTACCAGTTTGTTTTGACTGACACCAACGAGTTCTTCACCTAAAAATTTTAAACTTCCCTCTTGTACAGACCGCAAGCCACCAATTAAGCTCAGTAATGTGGTTTTACCGGAACCTGATGGCCCGGTCATAATTACAATTTCACCAGGATAAATTTCTAGGTTGATGTCAAATAATATCTGTTTTCTCAATACGCCTTTGCCATAGTAATGATTGAGATTCTTAATGGCAATTACAGGTTCTTTTTCTATCATGTTTTTGTTAACTGTAAGTTGGGTTTTCAAAAATTAAGTTTTCTTAATTTTCAACTATAAAGTCTATTAATTTAATATTAATTAATATTAAATTAATTAAAAGATATCTGCTGGATCTGCGGAACGTAATTTTCGGACTGCGATTGCACCGGAAATAATACACATCAGCATAGTCAAAATCAAAACCATTACGGCACGATCAAAACTCATAAAAACTGGTAAAAGTGTTGCATCTCTAGCACTTTGATACATAAATAAAGCAAAAACTATTCCAGGAAAGTATCCTAAAATGGCTAATAGCAAAGCCTCTTGAAGAATTACCGTTAATAAATAATTTTGTGTATAGCCTATTGCTTTGAGAGTAGCGTATTCAGCTAAGTGATCTGCAACTTCTGTATAAAGAATCTGATAAACAATGACAGTTCCTACAATGAAACCCATGACAGTCCCTAATGTGAAAATAAATCCAATAGCTGTACTGTTTGCCCAATAATTCCGCTCAAAATCAATAAATTCCTGCTTAGTTAAAACATTTACCTCTTTAGGTAAATATTGTCGTAGTTCTTGAGCAACAACTTGAGCATCTGCTCCCGGTTTTAATCTAATCAGCCCAATATCAATTAATCCTTTTTGACGATTACTGAATATTCGTATAAAGTTAATATCACTTGTAATTAAATTACCATCTGCACCGAATGATGCACCTAATGTAAATAGTCCTTCTACTTTAATGCGCCGCCTTCTTACCTCTGCTGTTACAGTCTTTCCTTGGCTAAAATTAGCAGCAATAGGCCCATACTCTATCCGAGAAGAACGGTCAAATAAAACTACATCTGGGAGTTTAAGTTTCTCTAAGTTTTCCTGAACCCCAGGTAAGTTAACTATATTAGTTTCTGGGTTCATTCCAAAAATTAGAATACTACGAGGACGACCTGTTACAGGATTTTTCCAGATTGTAAAGTCCAAATATATAGGATGTACTGATTGTACTGCGGGTAACTCTAAAGCTTTATATAAACGTCTTTGAGAAAAGCTCCTCATCGCCAAAACAGCGCTAGATTGACTATTAATTAAGACAATATCGCCTTGCAAGCTGTTATGAAATCGAACGTTACTATAATATAAGGCATCTCGGAAGCCGAGTTGCATAAACATCAAAATATCAGCAAAAGAAATTCCTGCTAAAGCCACAGCTAGGCGAGTTTTTTCCCTTGTCAGTTGTAGCCACGACAGAGGTATTTTTTGATTCATTTTATAAGTATCCAAGCACAGCTATTATTTACAGCAGAATTCATAATTTAGTAGTCATAAACCAAATGTAGCAGGTTTTAATATCTGGCTTTTAAGTTTAGATTGTCTACCTCACTTAATTAAAAACTGCTGTAATTTATCAAGCATTGTTTATAGAATGTTTGAAGTTGATAAAACAGCCTAGCTAAGAACATCTCCAATTCAAAGTATCAAATTAGAAATTGAGATTACTGCTCATCCATAACTTAACTAGTTATTAATTTCAACAACAACTTTAGCGTAAGTTAAACCAGAAACTTTTTGGCTATCTTCTGGAGGCAAAGCAATTTTAACTTCTACAACTCTGGCATCCACATCTGCTGCTGGATCTGTATTTAGCACGTCCTTTTTACCAATTTTTCTGCCAATTTCAGTAACAGTTCCCTTCAATTCGCCGCTAAATGCTCCATTATCGCTGCTGATAGTGGCGTTTTGACCAATTTGCACTTTACCAATGCTGTCTTCGGCTACTTCAGCAATCACATACATTTGGCTAGTTTGGCCAATTTCAGCAATGCCATTTGCACCTATGGCTTCGCCTGACTTGGTGTAAACTTTTAAAATCTCTCCAGCAATTGGTGCTTGAACGTAGCTTAACCTTAGTTGTGCTTCGGCTTTTCTGACATTTGCGATCGCATTACTAACTTGAGCTTGCGCTACTTGCACATCGGTAGGACTAACATCTAAAATTCTGCTTAGTTTGGCTTTTTCTTCCTCAATTTGTCTTTGCAAAGTTGCTAAAGTTTTGTCACGGTTAACTTTCGCTTCGATTAGCTGCTGTTGCAAAGTTGCTAAATTTTGTATTTGGTTAGCTCTAGCCTCGGCAAGTTGCTGTCGTATGGTTGCTAACGTCTGCTTTAGGGTAGCTTGGCTTTCGGCCACCTGTTGATTAGAAGTTACTGCACTCAAGCGTCTGCGATCGCGCTCTTGCTGAGAAATCGCACCTTCTCGGTATAAAAAATCATAGCGTCCGGCATCGACTTGGGCATTGCGCTGTTCGGCTCGGATACGTGTAAGCGTTGCTCTGAGGGCTTCTCTTTGCCCACTGAGTTCAGCTTCTAAACGATTCACAGTTGCTTGCTGAACAAGTTTATCCCCACTTAACTGAGCTGCAATCCGGGCGATCGTTGCTTGTTGAGCATCCCTTTCCCCAACAAACTGCGCTTGTAGGCGAGCAACAACTGCTCTTTGAGCTTGAATATCTCTTGGAGATCCAGCCCTAACTTGCGCTAAATTCGCACGGGCTTCTTGCACTTTGGCTTTCGCCTCTTCTAATCCGGCTATTTGGGTATCGCGGTTGTCCAAAATTGCCAAAATTTGGCCTTGCTTGACTTGTTCACCCTCTCTCACCAGAAGTTGCTGAATTCGTGAGGATGGCGATAATCCTGATGATGGGGCGGACAATTTAACAACTTCGCCTCGCGGTTCCAAACGCCCTACAGCACTAATGCTATTGGTAGATGGCATTACGGGTACAGATGTAGTGAGTTTTCTCAGCTGCTCGATTTTGGCTGTACCTAGTATCCCAGCCGCGATAACTATTGGCACAGCTACAGCGATACCCCACCAAATCTTAGGTTGTTCTTGATTAAGTGCCTGCTCACTTGGCTTTGGCTTTTCAGTCACCCTTGACATAGTATGTTGCCCGTTTACCTGAATTGTGCTGATGGAAGTAAAAATAAAAGGGTTTTTAATCAACAGCCAGCTGCTTAGGACAAACAACAGTGCTTTAAAGCTGGGTATGGCTTAAAATCCATTGCGTGATGAACGCTCAACACTATGGTTTTGCAAAATGGTGTTTTCTATAGCGATGTCTTACGACAAGACGCTACGCGAACGTCGCTAATGCGTCTACGCTCGTACCCGACGGTTAGCAATACTTGTCGGGTTTTGGGGGAAAGGGACTCATGTTAAAGGGGAAAAACCTTATATATCGAGCCTTCCACTCCTTTTCCTTTTAAGCGAGCAGTATTGCTACAGGTAGCCGCTATGCGTCTATGTATGCAATACATTGACCTCACTTCCATTCCTCTTGCTTTTTAGGAGAGAAGAATGGAAGTTTGCTTACTTACTTGGGATTAGGTCTGTATTGAAACCGAGAAGCGCTATAGTAGCTGGCTATTCAATAACTCTGAGTATTATTGAGACATGAGTGCAATGGAAATTAGCAGAATTAACAAGCCTAGATATAGAGACGCGATATATCATGTCTCTACACAAAATCCCAAAATGGTATGATGCGATACTGTACTGCTACAACAACTACGGTTACAGTTGTCACAAAATTGACAAAAATAGACTGTTGCCTTGTTTGGATACAATCTTGCTACAAAAGTTAGTCTTCCTTAAGTGAATGAATGATTAACTAACTAAAAAATATCTATCAACTTGAGCATTCCTAACATCAGAGTTTCCTTAACTTTCTGGTCAATGAGTTAGCTGTCTCTAGTTGCTTGCACCTGCCAAGACAACCAACCATTTTGTGATATTTGCTTCAAAGACCTGACTACTCTCACTGTTGGCGTTTTGGGACTCCATTAAACTCTCGTTGAATGAATTCTACATTTATCTGTGACGCGAAAACGTAACAGAGCCTACAGATGGGGAGATGGGGGAATGATTAAGTTGGAAGGTCGAATAAAACTGTGGTCATATAATTTTCTGCCCAAACTGGACCAAAGGCTTTTTCTAGTACGCGGCGGGTTTTATCGTTTTGCTGCTGTTTGGTGCAGTAGTTGTGTTGTCCAGCGAGATTTTGTGTAACTTGTTCGACTGAAACAGGATGTGAGGCGATCGCTTGCATACAATGAATGTCTAAAAATTCTCGCACACGCGACAGAAACATTGCTTCTTCTTCTGGGGAACCGGGACGTACAAAGATGCAAAAATCCGAAAAAATATTTCCCCATTCTGGTAATTCACGGGGTTGGGAAAAGTTAAGCACTGGTAGCTGTGCCAGTTCAGTAGTATAAGATTCTGGTAAGGTGCGCTCTAATTGGATAGGGGAAAGGTCTGCGATCGCTGCACTAATTTGACCTCTACCCCCAACTAAATCGCAACCAAACATCGGCAGGTTGTATTCTGGACGGGGAAACATAACGCAGTGCAAAATATCCAGCATATTTCCGATTTTTGCCAGTTCCAAGTGCATCTTCCGAAACTGGGGCGTTTGATAGCACCGATTTTCAATCGTCAGTTTTTCGCCTTCTAGTCTACCTTCCACATACCCCAACTCATCAGGCAAATGGTAGGGCGATAGATCCAGGTGCTGATGCCAAGCTGCCTCAATACAATCAGCTAGCTGACGAATTAGGGGATGTTGTTGCTCACGCAGCGAGGGCATAGAAGTAAATGACATAAGCTAGTTGGGAATGCGAATCTAATGCCCAGTCTACAACCTGTCGTGCCACACCTGTGTGGTCTGCAATATAAGCAAACAGTTCCACACAGCCAACGTAAAGTTATACGACAGATGCTTTTCACAAAGATTATTTATTTTGTAGTCTAGGTTACAGAAATAATTTTAGATTAGCCCACTTGTGAAGGCTAATAGAAAGCTATGAAACTAGATTCTCGTAGACCAGATTTTGCTGTGCAACCAAGAAGGCAGAATCTGGATGATTTAAATTGGGTAAAACTTTTGCAACTTCCTAACCCCTTTAGTTTTGACGAAGCACTTTTATTATGTCCGGTTTCAGCAGATGAGTGGCTAGCCTGGATTCCAGATCATGGGGAGGCGATACTCAATAGTAGACATTTTTGCTACTAACCATCAAGTAGTTTTACTATTCAATGTTTGAAAACATACTAGAGTGGCAAGGCTAAAATGTTGCAAAAAAATTGTAGGTTGGGGAGCCACTGCGTTGCGCGGGTTCCCCGCGTTGTAGCAAGTGGCGTTGGAGGCTTTGCGTAACCCAACATTCTGATATATATTGGGTTGCGCTCCACTTCACCCAACCTACTAGCGTGACATGCTTAAAATTTTGGGTTTAAAAAACTCACAAAAATCAAAATTTAATCATTAACAGAATTACTCAACCCAATAAATTAAGCTTGCCGCGCTACTACGTCTAATACACTATTTTAGCCTTGACACGCTACTACAATACCTAATTTTTTTCATAAATCAAATCGGATTCCTATTAGGATTATCTCAGTGATAACTATGTGAAAAACCTTTACTAATTAAATTGAATGATACAGCTTGTTACAAATTTTCACCTAAAAGTTCCAAATTATCTGGTGAATTGATTCACAACAGATGTACTCTGAATACGCCATTTACCTCGTTCTCGAATCAAATCATACCGAACTCTCAATTTATCATTAGAAGAGTTTTTAAACTGACCATTTTCATATAACTGCGTCACTTCATTGACCGTAGCTTCTACTGCGGCACGATCTGCAAATAAACCAATTTTCTCAACAGCTTCTATCTTCAAACTATGGTCGAACTTGCGGTAGCGATTGTCTAACCTATTCTGTTGAGCAATCAGTCGCCATTGAGATAAAGCTGAACCAGTTAAAATTTGCTCTAAATTATTAATCTCATGATTTGACCCTAAAGCTGCGGCTTTGGTAGATAACCAAGTGTAAATAACTTTTTCTGCCTCTGCACTTGTTAAAGGGCCTTCTTCTAATTCTGGTTTTCTATTTGGATCGGGAATAGGTAGCGGTGGTTGGTTTATTTGTACAAACAACTGTAGATCAGGCGGAGAAGGTTGAGGAAAAAACAGATTTTTTAACCATCCAAAAGTTGTTGTAGCTAATACCCAGAAAACTAATATGCTCACCAAAGAAATAAACACTCTCCATACCAGCCGTGTTTTACCTTCTATGGTGTTTGCAAAAGTTCGCCGCCGTCGGGGACGACGAGAATGAGGACGATTATCTGGTATACGCTCTCGGCTAGCAGATGGAGTGGGTTTTCTCCGCCTACGCTTTTGGTTATGACCAGATTCAGCACTCTTACCTGAACCGTTCAAATGCTGATTAGTGCCTCTGCTCATCCTTTCAGCAGCAGGAACCTCTGATTTTATACTTCCAGATGAACTCCACATCTGTGGTGAGAAGTTTGGATATTCAGACGTTTCTTTTGTTGGTGTTTCTGGCAAATCTGGGTTAGGTACTCTGCTGTGATTAAATGACGCTGGACTCTTAGTTGAATTGTTATGAAAATGACTATTCTTTGCCTTGGTCTGGGGAAAATACTGGGGGTTAATTACAGCCCATTCATTAGTTGTTTCGGCATCAGTTGGCAGTGCTTCTAAATAAGCTTGTACCTGTTGGTTAGCAAAATAATCTTTTAAAAAAGCTTGCTGGTTTGCTAAATCTCGAAAATGGGGAAAGACTTCGTGTTGCAGCCACTGTTCTGCATATAGACACAGCCCTGGTAACAAATCTGGAGAGTCTTGAGATTTTTCACGAATAAAAGCTAAAGCTTCGTACTCCTGACTAAGTTCTAAAACCCGAGTTGCTTCTTCAGTTTGCCCCAAAAGTAAGGCACATAGCGACTGTTCTAAATGTACATCTTGGCGCTTGCCCAGACGCACGAGCATTTGTCTTGCTTGACGAATTAAAGCAGGTTGCCGTTGAGCAAATCCTCGCGCTATCAAGGCATAAACAGCTAAGTAAGTGGCAACAGCAGAATTGCGTTTGCTTTGGGCTTCAAATAACTTGTGCTGTTCTGCGACTGTTAAGTGGTTGCGTAACTGCTGAATAAATCGTAGAAAGTCATCTATGTTTAAACCAGAGTCATCATTATTCGTGCCATCAATGCCGCCACGATCTTCTAAGAGATTTTGCAATAATTCCAAGCCTTGGCTGCGTTCGGCAGTCTTTTCTTGAGGTAATGCGAGCAACTCCAAAATTCGATATGGCCGCAATTTGTAAAGATCAGCCTGAATTTCTGCCTGAATACTAGAGAACAAACCTTCGCGTACTAGCAGTTCTTGACCAGTTTCTAGGGATATGGCGGCATTTTCGTAGTGACCTTGCTGCCACTGTTCCCGACCTAATTCTAGGCAGGCAAGAGCAACAGTGAGAACAACATCTGGGTGTTCAGCACTTTCATAAATTTCTTCGTCTGCTAAGTTATTGCTCTTTCTTGCACTTGTAGCACTATTTTTATTTACCAGGTACGGACGACCTAGTTTCAGTACAAGTTCGTATTCCCCCAACTCTTGCAAAATTAATAAAGCGCCAACTAATTCGTCTTGGGTAATTTCGATACCAAGACTCTGGGTATCACTACCCCTTTTGGTGCTTTCTGTACGATTTTCCTGTGCTACTGCGGCAGCAGCAAGGTTATCAGGGTCATAGGCGTGGGCAAGATAAAGCTGATCGTAGGTACTGCGTTGTTTTGGATCTGATAAAACCACGTAAGCTTCTTCTATGAGTTGTTTACGAGAAGAAATTGCTGCCTGAGAATACTCACGTCGTGGCAATTGTACAATGCGATCGCTGTATGCCTGTCGCAATTGTTCTTCACTTGCCGCTAACGGTAGTCCTAAAATTCGGTAGTAATCTAGCGGAATTCGCACAGCCTACTTCCCCTGCACCGTGATCAACATAATTTACCTAGAGCTTTCCAGGTCTGTAAAACCGTGCCATAAAAATGCCGTATAGAATTTACTCTACAAGTGTATATTGCAACAACCTGTTTTGTACCTTCCCGAAATTTTGAGTCACATTCTAGTACTAATTTTTTGCTTTCGCCCAGAAAGCCTCAATTGTTTGTCTTAATTCTTAGTATTTTTGTTTAACACAACTATTATCAGCCTTCGATAGCACAAACCACAACTACCGCTTTTAATCACGGCATAAATGTTGTGGTTGCAAGAATCTATTGATAATTGATTTTTTTGATACTTTCCCAGTACGAAGTAACAAAAATACTACTGTTGGGGACTCGACCCTGATAACGGGAGAATAAAAATAATATCATAATTAACCTTTAATTACAATTACCTATTTGGGTATATGGACTTTTGCTTCATTTTTTCTAAATTGTTAATGGATATGCAGAAAGCTGTCTATCTTGATTGCTAGTCTATGAAGGGGAATAGTGAGAGAGAAAAACCCAAAGCGATATATATTGTCGTTAGAGTCAAATCCTCACGGGGTATGGGCTGAAAAGTTAAAAATCAAAAATTAAAAATTCAGCTATTCCCTAAGACCCTTTTTTGGTGCATAAATAAAGTTTGATTGTTGAGTCTTACAAACGCTAGCCTGTTAAAAGCCGAGGTGTTATCAGACCAACTTATTTAAGACCGTAACTTTAAGTTGTACAACAGGGATACTCAAAAATAATGGTTCAAGAGCGTACTTTACCCACATTTAATCCTGCTACTACGCAAATTACTAAAGAAGAAGGGTTATGGTTGTATGAGGATATGGTTTTAGGGCGCTTGTTTGAAGACAAGTGCGCTGAAATGTACTACAGGGGCAAAATGTTTGGTTTTGTCCATTTGTACAACGGTCAAGAAGCTGTTTGTACGGGTGTTGTACAGTCAATGCGACCGGGTGAAGATTACGTTTGTAGTACTTACCGCGACCACGTTCATGCTTTGAGTGCGGGAGTACCAGCAAGAGAGGTAATGGCAGAATTATTTGGCAAAGCCACAGGTTGCAGCAAAGGGCGCGGTGGTTCCATGCACATGTTTTCTGCGGAACATCGGTTGCTGGGTGGCTATGCTTTTGTGGCTGAGGGAATTCCTGTAGCAGCTGGAGCGGCTTTTCAAAGCAAATACCGCCGCGAAGTGCTGGGAGATAAAAATGCTGACCAAGTTACGGCTTGCTTTTTTGGCGACGGTGCAGCTAACAACGGTCAGTTTTTCGAGACACTAAATATGGCAGCTCTATGGAAACTGCCAATTCTTTTTGTAGTCGAAAATAATAAGTGGGCTATTGGGATGTCTCATGAGCGGGCAACTTCCCAGCCAGAGATTTATAAAAAAGCCAGTGCCTTTAACATGGTGGGCGTGGAAGTAGATGGTATGGATGTTCTAGCTGTCCGAGCCGTGGCTCAAGAAGCTGTAGCCCGTGCCCGTGCAGGTGAAGGCCCAACATTAATTGAGGCGCTTACCTACCGCTTCCGTGGTCACTCCTTGGCTGACCCAGATGAAATGAGGAGCAAAGCTGAGAAAGAATTTTGGTTTGCCCGTGACCCAATTAAGAAGCTGGCTGCTTATTTGCTGGAGCAAAATCTAGCGAATGAGGCAGAAATCAAAGCTATTGATCGTAAAATTCAGGATGTAATCGACGAGGCAGTTAAATTCGCCGAAAACAGCCCCGAACCAGACCCCAGCGAGTTATATCGTTTCGTGTTTGCAGAAGACGAATAAACAGTGCTGAGTTATGAGTGCTGAGTGCTGAGTACTTTTTATTTTGCTCAGGACTCAGCACTATGTACTCAGTACTACACCTTACTCAGGACTAAAATTTGTGTTTAGCATTGCAGTTCAACAGCAACAGTACAAGACGTACATTCTTTCTGATGAAGCCGCTGGTTCTCAATTGGAAGTCGTACCTGAACGCGGTGGTATCATCACTCGTTGGCGCATTCAAGGACAAGAAATTTTCTACTTAGACACTGAACGCTTTACTCATCCTGATTTGAGTGTTAGAGGTGGGAACCCAATTTTGTTTCCTATTTGTGGCAATCTCCCAGATAATACTTACATCCACAACGGGCAAAAATATACTCTCAAACAACACGGTTTTGCCCGTGAATTGCCGTGGAAAGCAACAGAACAGGAAACTGGAGATAAAGCTAGTCTCACTGTTGTTCTTGATAGCAATGAGCAAACTAAGGCAGTTTATCCTTTTGATTTTCAACTGGCTTTCACCTACGAACTTCAAGGTAATACCCTAGAAGTCCGCCAGCAGTATAAAAACTTATCATCCACACCAATGCCCTTTTCGGCTGGTTTCCATCCCTACTTTTTATGTGGTGATAAAACTCAGCTAGATGTTGAAATTCCTTCAAAGCAGTATCAAGACAATCAAACTAAGGAATTTCACTCTTTTGATGGCAATTTTGACTTTAGCCGTGACGAAATTGATTTTGCCTTTGGACAGCTAACGAGTAAATCAGCCACTGCGATAGATCGTAGCCGGAAGTTAAAACTCACCTTGGATTATGATGATTTCTCTACCTGGCTGGTATTTTGGACAGTCAAGGGCAAAGAATTCTACTGTCTAGAACCGTGGAGTGCCACCCGTAACTCTCTCAATACTGGTGATAACCTGACTGTGTTAGCACCAGGAGCTAGCCACACAGCATCTGTAAGGTTGACCGCTAATTTTTTCTAAACCCCTTTACAAATCTACAGATGTATATGCTATGATTGCAAAGTTGCGAAATGCAGCGAAAGGGTCGCTAACTCAACGGTAGAGTACTCGGCTTTTAACCGATTAGTTCCGGGTTCGAATCCCGGGCGACCCATATAAAGGTTTAAGTAAGACTCGCCTCTGCTTTCATATCAAAAGCAGAGGCAAGTTTTATTATTAGTAAATTTGTTAGGACTAACGCAAATAATAGCCGAAACCCTAATTTTCAGGTAGAGGCGATACCCTGCGGGAAAGCGCCTTGCCTCTACAACGTTTAGTTTTGCATAAGTCCTATTTGTGAATGCGATCGCTCTGGATGCTCCCAAATTTTCGGTTAAGCGATCGCTGACCGCCCATTATCAAATCTGTTAGTTAGCAGATGTGTGAATTTGGTCATTTGCCCGTATGGGCCTTTTTATTAAATTCAAATTTCACATCGGTGAGTTTTTCTGATACTTCCCATAGTTTTTTAGCGATCGCTTGGTCTTTGGATAACTCGTTTGATTCGACTTTTATTGGATAGCCGCGTATCTCCATAAACCCATTGGGGCCGAAATATTCCGCGCCTTTTAAGCCTGCTTCGATTGCCGCCCGCAGAGTTGGTAATGCGCCCATCGTGATGTCTTGAGCAAGGATGCCGTTGAGATATTTCACAACGCCACCCGCAGTTCTCTGCAATTCGGTTGCTGTCCAGCCCGGATGCGAGGCGGTTACAAGTGTGTCGATACCGTTATCTTTTAGTTTTCGGTCGAGTTCGTAGGTAAAAAAGATGTTGGCAAGTTTGCTGTCGCCGTAAGCTTTCCATTTGGCATAACTTCTCTTTTCCCAATTCAAATCATCGAAATCTATTTTGCCTATACTATGTGCGCCGCTCGAAACATTGACAATTCGTGAGCCTTCGGTGTCAATCAAACGTTCCAAAAGCTGTCCTGTCAAAGCAAAATGTCCGAGATGATTAGTGCCGAACTGCAATTCAAAACCGTCCGTCGTTTTTGAATACGGTGGAATCATCACACCTGCATTATTAATCAGTAAATCCAGACGCACATAATTTTTCTGAAAGTTTTCAGCGAAATTTTTAACTGATGCTAAATTCGCCAAATCAAGTTCCATTACCTTTACGTCGGCATCTTTATTCTGTTGAAGAATTTTTGCCAATGCCTTGTTTCCTTTGTCCAAATTGCGAACCGCAATAATTACAGACGCTTGTTTATTAGCTAAAACCTTCGCCGTCTCATAACCGATACCACTGCTTGAACCCGTTACAATTGCTACTCTTCCTTTTTGACTTAGAATATTTTCCGCGTTCCATTTTTCATTTTTCATTTTATTTACTCCTATTTAATTAATCGAACGTTCATTTAATTAATTCCCAAAAAAAGAATTAATTCGTTACTGCGTCCCACGCAATTTTATAGGCGGTTTCTAACATTTTTTCATCAAAAATCAAAGCACCACTAAAATGCTCTTTAATCAATCCAGTCAGAGGTGCAAAGGTAAAAGCGGTAAAAATTTCCAGGGAAATTTCCTTAAAAACTTTCTCCTCTTTACCGCGATTGAACAAATCTAACATTGGCTTGAAATAGCTCGAACTTTCATCTTTACAAATGCGGTCAACCATAGGGGAATTAGCAAATTGCTCTGTAAAAGCAAATCTGACCGGATTTTTAATTGCGTATTGATAATAATTATTCCAGATCATTTTAAAGGCTTTCTCTACAGATAGGTTCTGGTTAACACCTTTCAAAATTTCTGCACTCATTTCCTGCTTTACGAACAAATATATTTTATTGAGAAGGTTTTCCTTGTTTTCAAAATAGACATATATTGTCGCGGGCGAAACATTCGCGGTTTTTGCAATTTTCGACATCGAAGTATCAGCAAAACCATTTGCAGTAATCAGTTCGATTGCCGCATCACAGATTGCTTGATTTTTTTTGTCGTCTTTGTGCCTCATAATTTTTATAATAAACGAACATTCGGTTATCGTCCAGTGAATAATTTTGATGATAGCGATACCTGCGGTGGTAACAAACTTGTACTGAGCATCTCGACTTCGCTCGATGGAACCGCAGGCGAAATACAACTTTCCTACGGGACGCTACGCGAACGCGGAAACAAGCTACGCTATATTTAATGTGAGTATCCGTTGGAGACTCACGTTAATTTATGTAAACTATGCATGGTTTGACCCCAAATCCAATAGTTAGGGAAAAACACCCTGAGAGCATTTGTCAGAAGTTAGTGTGTTTAAGTTGAAGCGATCGCTTTGAGATGACCATTTGGGATACTAGGCTACCAGAGCTACTAGCTGTAGGGTAACTAAATCTACAGCGATACAGAGCAACGATGGTTCATAGTACAGGAGTATAGAACATAGTTATAGTAACGATGGCATAAACTTTTTCAACATAGATACACGACACTAGTTATAATTTCCTATAAGTTGAAAAAACTCTTAAGATTTAGCGTAATAAATACGCTTCTCTCAGACCGACTAGCTGACAACCACATTAGGAGGACTATCTATGGCGCTTGTACCACTGCGGCTGCTGTTGGATCACGCAGCTGAAAACGGTTACGGCATCCCAGCTTTCAACGTTAACAATTTGGAGCAGATTCAGGCAATCCTGAAGGCTGCTGTAGAGACAGATAGCCCCGTCATTTTACAAGCTTCACGCGGCGCTCGTAATTATGCTGGCGAAAACTTCCTCCGCCACCTGATTTTGGCTGCGGTAGAAACCTATCCTCACATTCCCATTGTCATGCACCAAGATCATGGGAATGCTCCTGCTACCTGCTACTCAGCAATTAAGAACAACTTCACCAGCGTGATGATGGATGGTTCTTTAGAAGCTGATGCTAAAACTCCTGCTAGCTTCGAGTACAACGTCAATGTTACCCGCGAAGTTGTAAATGTAGCTCATGCTTTGGGTGTCAGTGTTGAAGGTGAACTCGGTTGTTTGGGTTCTCTAGAAACTGGTGCTGGTGAAGCTGAAGATGGTCACGGGTTTGAAGGTACACTCGACCACTCACAACTGCTAACCGATCCCGATGAAGCTGTTGACTTCGTAGAAGCAACCCAAGTAGATGCTTTGGCTGTTGCCATTGGCACAAGCCACGGTGCTTACAAATTTACCCGCAAGCCGACTGGTGAAATTTTGGCCATCAGCCGCATTGAAGAAATTCACCGCCGTCTGCCTAACACCCACTTGGTAATGCACGGTTCATCCTCTGTACCTGAAGATTTACTTGCACTGATTAACCAGTATGGTGGTGCAATTCCTGAAACCTACGGTGTACCTGTAGAAGAAATCCAAAAAGGTATCAAGAGTGGTGTACGTAAAGTAAATATCGACACCGATAACCGTTTGGCAATTACTGCTGCTGTACGTGAAGCTTTGGCTAAAAAACCAGAGGAGTTTGACCCCCGTCACTTCCTCAAGCCTTCTATTACATACATGCAAAAGGTTTGTGCTGAACGCTATCAACAATTTGGCACAGCTGGCAATGCAAGCAAGATTAAGCAAATTTCTTTGGAAGATTTTGCTGCTAAGTATGCTAAAGGTGAACTAAACGTTGTCACCAAAGCTGCTGCTAAAGTTTAATTCTGATTACCAATAAATAGGTGCATAGTACTGCTATGCTCCTAAAAAATTGAAGATTCTAATATTGACACAAACCGGGTATTTACCCGGTTTTTTATTTTATTTGTAAGGGTTGGGGATGGGGAATGGGGAATGGGGAATGGGGAATGGGGAATGGGGAATGGGGAATGGGGAATGGTCAATAATCAATAGTTGCTTCTTCCCCTGCTCCCCCTGCTCTCTACTCCCCACTCCCCAATCCCTAGAACACCCGATGTTGTAAAGAAGGCATTTGACGACGGACTTGTTCTAACCTCGTTGGCTTGATTTCTGCGATCGCAATTCCCGGTTTTTCCCCAGCATCGGCTAAAATTACACCCCAAGGGTCGATAATCACGGCGTGGCCGTGAGTTAGACGGCGACCGTAGTTATTCCCCGTTTGGGCGGGAGCAATGACGTAGGCGGTATTTTCGATGGCTCTGGCTTGTAGTAGTACTTGCCAGTGATCTTTGCCAGTAAAGGCGGTAAAGGCGGCGGGAATAAAGATAACATCGGCTCCCTTCTCTGCCAAATGACGATACAGTTCAGGGAACCGGACATCATAACAAATAGAAAGTCCTAAATTACCAAGTTTTTCTGAAAAATAGACGGGGGGTAATTGCGTACCAGCCACAACAGTGCTGGATTCCCGATAGGTGTTGCCGTCGGGGACATCAACATCGAATAGGTGTACTTTGTAGTAGCGGGAAAGTTCTTGACCGCTTGGGTCGATAAGTAGAGTGGTGTTATAAACTTTGCCTGTATTGTCTACAGGAAGTGGAAAGCTGCCGCCCAAGATCGTAATTTGAAAGCGCTGGGCCATTTTTTTGAGAAATTTTTCACTTTCAAGAGCGATCGCATCGCCTTGCGCGAGTTTATCTTTTTCTTCGCCCATATAGGAAAAGTTTTCTGGCAAGCCAACCAATTCAGCGCCTTGACGCACGGCAAGCTCTATTAATTCTTCTGCCTGAGCCAAATTTTTGTGTAGATCGGGCACACTTGTCAATTGAATAGCGGCGGCTAAATAAGACTTCATAGATTCAACAACGAACAGTTGATTTATGGAAGATAGATTATCAAAATATATCGCTACTTCAACATCTATGGAACTTAATTAGAAATACGTCAGCCAAGATTTTCTTTAACAGACTTATTTTATTGCTAATTTTAATCTTCCTCTAGGTTCTGGCAAACTGAGCAAGATTGGCATTATTTTACGATCAAACCCTGATAAAAGTTACCTGCTGTGGATATTTCTATTCTTGTTCAAACATTCATCGCTGTGTTTGTCCTAGCAGATGCTGTGGGCAATATACCAATTGTTTTAGTTTTGACCAAGGGCATGATGCCAGACCAAAGAAACAAAGTTATAGATAAAGCAATTATCATTGCGATCGCAGTTCTTTTGCTATTTGCTTTTGCTGGGCAAGTAATTTTAAATTATTTGGAAATTAGTATCGGCTCTTTGCGAGTAGCAGGAGGTGTATTGTTGCTGTTAATTGCTTTGCAAATGCTGCGGGGAGAATTAGATCAGCCAATTATTGAAGAAGGACGCGATGTCGCAATTACTCCACTAGCTTTACCACTGCTAGCGGGGCCGGGGACTTTGACAACGGTGATGTTGCTGATGTCGAAATCACAAAGTCCACATATTGCTGTGGCGGTGGGTATCTTAGGGGCGATGTTTATCACTTGGTTGATTTTGCGTTTAGCAAATCTGATTGACCAGTGGATTGGTGCAGAAGGTAGAGTGATTGTAACTCAGCTTTTGGGGTTTCTGTTGGCGGCGCTAGCAGTGGAAATTGGTAGTACGGGAATTAGAGAATTATTTTTGAGCTAGAAAACTCTTAAAAATATTCTGAGATTGTATACAAATGTAAACAAGTTTGAAAAACGAGAAATTCGCGTCTCTCAAACTTGTTTGTAAAAATTAACCTAAAGCTAGAACAACATTGATAACTCAAAGGGATTTTGTTACCAATTGAGTTTCAAAGATACTTTTCTAAAGTGGAAGCTAATGTACTTTTAGGTACAGCACCTACCACCATATCTACTTTTTGTCCATCTTTAAAAATCATTAATGTAGGAATACTGCGGATGCCGTACTGACTAGCAACTTGAGGATTTTCATCCGTGTTGACTTTGACGACCTTGATTTGACCTTTGTACTGTTCGGAGATTTCATCGACAACAGGAGCTACCATACGGCATGGTCCGCACCAGGGTGCCCAAAAGTCAACTAAAACTGGTACATCGCTGTCGAGTACTTCTTGCTTGAAACTAGAATCGGTAACTTGTGCGGCTGTTGACATGCCTAAAACCTTCGCCAATAATATCTGAACTTGGTGAAAATTCTACCATAGCAAAAACCTCAGCTTGGGAGTCTAAGGATGTACATTTGCAAAGAAGCTCTCGAATTTATTTACAAACATAAGGAACCGCCCGAACAGTAGTCCGGGCGGAGTGTGGTGTGAGGAGTGAACGGAAACATTCGTCTCCGCTATCTCTATTGTAGGCGACATATCGAATTTTTCCAGCAATTGTTTAGGGGGCTGGAAAAATTTATTGAAGAATTTGGGAGTGGAGAGTGGGAGTAGAGAGCAAGGGAGGCAGGCGAGGCAGGGGGAGCAGGGGAAGAATAATAACCCATGCCCTATGCCCCATGCCCCAATTTTATTTCCCCATACCTAATTGTTGAGCTTTTTGGTAAACTTTACCCTCGGTTAATAGGGAAGGCGCAATCACAACTTCCACTTGCTGCATTTCTTTAATATTTTTGGCTCCTAAAGTGCCCATGCTCGTCTTTAAGGCTCCTAAAAGATTGTGAGTGCCATCATCTAGTCCGGCTGGGCCAATGAGTATTTGCTCTAGGCTACCAGTGGTGGCAACGCGAATGCGGGTACCACGAGGCAACACCGGGCTAGGAGTCGCCATACCCCAATGATAACCCCGTCCTGGGGCTTCTGCGGCTCTAGCAAAGGGTGAACCAATCATCACACCATCAGCACCGCAGGCGATGCATTTACAAATGTCGCCACCGGTGATTAAACCGCCATCAGCGATAATGGGAATATAGTTGCCAGTTTCCTTATAGTAATCATCTCGTGCTGCTGCACAATCTGCGATCGCAGTTGCCTGTGGCACACCCACACCCAACACCCCACGGGATGTACAAGCAGCACCGGGGCCAATTCCCACTAGTATGCCCGCCGCCCCAGCTTTCAACAAATTCAATGTCACGTCGTAAGTTACGCAATTCCCCAACACCACAGGGATGGGCATAGAACGGCAAAATTCGGCTAAATCAAGTGGTATTATCGACTCTGGTGACAGATGTGCAGTAGAGACTACTGTAGCTTGAACAAAAAATAAATCGGCCCCAGCTTTTGCTACCGCCTCACCGTATTTACTTGCACCGGCTGGAGTTGCGCTTACCGCCGCAATGCCACCTTGTTGTTTAATTTCCTGAATACGTTTTTCAATTAATTCCGGCTTTATTGGTTCGGCATAGAGTTCTTGCATCAGGGCAACAAATTCATCTTTCCCCACAGAGGCAATCCGATCTAATATTGGCTCTGGGTCAACGTAGCGAGTGTGAATCCCCTCTAAATTGAGGACACCTAATGCTCCCAACTGTGACAAACGTACAGCCATGCGAACATCTACTACCCCATCCATTGCACTGGCAATTATCGGAATTTCTCGCTCAATATTGCCAATACGCCACTTAGTATCTGCCAAACTGGGATCTAGTGTTCTGTTACCAGGAACTAGAGCAATTTCATCTATTCCGTAAGCTCTGCGAGCTGTCTTTCCCCGCCCAAGTTGAATTTCCACGCTTTAACTTTTATTCAAATCTGTTTAAGCTAGGGTATCAAATTGTGAGATAAGTTGGGGCGTTTTTTTCCCTGAGCTACACAGATAAATTCCATTTACGCAAGTCACCACTCAAAATTTTGGTGGACGCAAAGTATTCACTAAGCAACCAAATGAGCAAAAACAGTTAATTGGTTTTTATATTGTGTTGTTTGAGGGTTAATGTTGCGCTAGTTTTGCGATCGCTGTGGTTTCATGTGTCTATTATTACTTAGTTATTATCATTATTATTGGCATTAATGCTCTTAATTTACCTATCTTGAGTTACATCAAGATCATATAAATTCCCATTGATGACTTACCGTTTATTTTTAGCTGCATCCACACCAGTGTAACCAGTTGCTATCCAAAGTATCGCTCTTGCTCCATCGCGGATAGATTTTTCGATAGATTCAGGGGGTTTTTCTGAAGGGACTGGCACTGGTTTTAAATAAATACCTCGACTACCCAAAATAATTTCGCCGATGACACAAGCCCGGCGCATGTGGAAGTCTGAAGTAATTAAATAAACGCTCTTGATACCACGAGCTTGCAAATCATCTACTAACGTAGTAAAATTAGTAACTGTATCTACGGCTTCATAATCCAGATGTAAACGCTTGGGATCAACACCAGCTTTGGTAAAGACTCGTTGGGTGAATCTAGGTGGACTACCCCCAGTAATCCAAATTGGTATATTTGGATGCTGGCGAACAAATTCGGCCGTAAACTTCTCTCGCTCTAAACGTCTCGTTGAACCACCCAACACTACAACTGCTTGCGGCTGTACAAATTGGTTTTGTACTTCTTTGTATCCCCACCAGATGATTAGTGGTAAGACAAAAGCCATAAAACGAAAAGATTTACCTGTAAAGAGTAGCTTATTCAAGGCTTGATAACTTTTTTTACTGAGTCAAAAATTTCCTCTAGCTAGAAGAAAAACAATAGTTGATAGTAGAGTAGCAAACTCCTCAATAATCCGCCCAAAAATATAAATTTGGGTGACTTTCATGTTACAGCGCGATTAAGCGGGTTTGAAGTTTTTCCTTTAATTGATGGATTATCCTAACCTGTATCGGAAAATTCATCAAAGGGTTCTAGCACCTTATCGAAGAACTCCATTTAGGCTATCTCGAAAATCTCTTTCCTTTTAGAAGAGACTTTGAAATTTCCCCCTTCCCGACACGGGAAGGGAGTTAGTTTTTTCGTGGGTTTTTCCAGATGACCCCAAATTTTACGTCTCTACACGCTGTATTGAAATATGATTGGCATCTATCCTACTCGCTAGTTGCTGCTTCTAGCCAGATTTCCACATCATCCGCTAGTAACTTCTGTGCAGCATCTAGCATTGATGTTGCTATGTCTTTGAGGTCTTCGCGGTTGTTCAAGTAAGTTTTCAAGGCTTCCATTGGGTCGATGCTGCTACTTGCACTCAATTCAGGAATGCGGGGCCTGGCTAATTGACTGACTAATTCTGCTTGAATGGTGTAGGTATGAGCCGGACTTAAAGCAGTATGTAGAGAGGAACTATCAATTAAATCCATCTGTTCGGAGCGAAGTTTGTAAATTAGCCGCACTACAGCATCTTGAATATCATACTTAGCGATCGCTTTCATTAACACCGCTTGCGGCTCATCTGCTTTCGAGATATCCACTTCAATAGTGCGGAAAGTGCGAACTGTTAAGGGGCAAAATTCCCATTCAGCGCTCCCCCGCTCCAGTTCCAACATTACATAGCCTTTGTCTTCTTTTTCTTCACTAAAATCTACCCGCTCAATACTTCCCGGATAAATCACCGGCGGGTTGTTGGATTTATTGAGGTTCTGGTGGCGGTGGACGTGTCCCAACGCTACATAATCAAAACAAGGTCGCGTCAGCAAAGATAGGGGTAGAGTAAAGCCTTTACCCACTGCCAAAAAGCGTTCTGCCCCCAAGCTAGCATTATCAGCCATCAAGTGAGCCAAAAGGACAGTTGGCACATCAGGGTCAAGACGGCGAATTTCCCCTTCCATAACAACTCGCAGACGTTCCGTTAACAGTTCGTTGACTTCCGCCAAAGACGAACCTTCAGTCTCTTGGCGAGTCATCAGGGTAGAACGAGTCAACCAAGGGAGGGTAATTACCTGCACTTTGCCATTGCGGGTTTCAATACAGTGAGTAGTTAATGTATCACCCACAACAAACCCTGGCACTCCCAAAGTGCGGTAAATATTTAAACTCGCTCCTCCCTGTCCTTGGGAATGTTGGTCGTGGTTGCCTACCAACAATACTGTTGGAATATTGGCATCCATAAGACGGCGAAATTGGCTGGCAAAAGCTTGTTGTACATAAGGCGGGGGTGTCGCATCCGGGAAAGCATCACCACCAAATATCACCATATCAACAGCATCTGTCAGCGCTCGGTCAATACATATAGACAAAGTATTGACAAAATCCTCCAATCGTGTGTTTAATCCAGTTGTAGGATTAATTCGTCCGTGGGAGAAGCCGCTTCCCATGTGGATGTCGGAAAGATGGAGGATTTTAATCATATTTGTTTTCGTCCTTAGTCATTTATCCTTTGTCTAATACTAATGACTAATACTTCGGCTTCGCTCAGTACAAGTGACAAATGACCAATGACCAATAACTAAATATGAATTCCGCATTCTGTTTTATCACTTCCCCGCCAACGTCCAGCGCGTTCGTCTTCACCTTCGCCTACTTTGGTGGTGATAGGTTGGTCGCCGATGCTGGGATAACCTTTGTCATGGAGAGGGTTGTAGATAACTCCATGTTCAGCCACGTAAACCCAGCTGTCTTGACGTGTCCAGGTAGCAATGGGATTTACTTTCAACCGACCTTTACCATCAAATTCAAATATGGGCATATTCGCACGGGTTACTGCTTGGTCACGGCGACGACCGGTAATCCAAGCGACGCTGTTGAGTTCGTCTAGACCCCGTAACAGTGGTTCAATTTTTGTAATGTGGTGGAATTTAGCAATGTCCGTATCCCAAAGTTTGTCGCCGTATTTGGCTTCAAAGGCTTCACGAGTTTCTACGTCTGGAGTTTTGAAAGTTTGCAAGTCCAGATTGTAAATTTCTTTGGCTTTGGCAACTAATTCTAGGCTTTCAGGGAAGTGGTGCAAGGTGTCGAGAAAGATCACAGGAACGGGATGCTTCAGTTCACTGTAAAGAATATGGGTAATTATCATGTCATCCACGTTAAAGGCGCTGGTTTGCACCAATCCCGTTGGGATATTCTCTATAGACCATGCCAGTATCTCTTTAGGAGTGGCAGTTTCAAATTGCTCATTTAATTTTTCTAAGTCAAAAGCGATCGCTTGGTTTCTAGATGCCGTGGAGACTGTCATGATAATCTTCTATTCAAATATTTCTACCTTGATTAAGATTTATTTTACTCCATAAAGGCGCGTATTCCGCTCGGAGTTCAGGTATTTATTCTGTTCGGAAATTACTACATTTGGGAACTGGAGAATAAGAAGTGGGGAGACAATACTGCTCGGTTAAGGATTTTTAACTCGGAATTGGGTTTTGGGTAAAGATTAAAGGGTAAAGGTTAAAGGTTTTTCTTTCCCCTTAACCGACAAGTATTGAGTGGGGAGACTAGAAGACTAGCTCCTCATAAGTAAAAACCGATACTTAATTTGTAAATTAATTTTTTGTTAAGAAAATTTACGGTAATTTAAGTTTTACAGCTCTTTTATAGATATTTATACTGATTTTGATATGGTTAAGGAACTATTAAAAAAAGGATTTTACTTAAATGAACGATTCAAAATTCAGCAATCCATTAGGCCAATCTATAATTATGGGCGCTTTAATGATGTTAACCAGTGTTGGTGTTATTACAATAATGAACTTTTTCTAAGATTCGGAATTTCTAATTTTAGCAATAAGACTTCATATAGTCCTGCTCAAAACTGAGTAGGATTTTTATTTTTGATCCAGATATATCAGTGTATATTGATTTTCTTCTGTGACTTTCAGTCAAAAAAGATTTTTAAGCAGTATTTTTACGTAGTTTTAGTTCAGAGAGCTTAAAATTGGTATCCGTCTAATGACCGACTGGTGCTTTTGCTCCGGCACCGCCTTTACCCAAGAATAGTAATAGGGGTAATGAGCAAAGGAACCCTATCCCTACCACTCGAAAGCAATCTGCATAAGATAAAACAGCAGCTTGAGTGTCTACTGTTTGACTTAATAAAGCTAGTGCTTGTTGCTGTGCTGTTGCCGCATCCATACCTTGGCTTTGAAGTGCCCCATTGAGCAAATCTAAACGTTGATTGGTTTCTGGGTCATAAGGGCTAAGTTTTGCTAACAAGATAGCTCGATGAAAAGTTTGTCTTCGATCAAGCAAAGTGGTGAGTAGGGCAATACCGATGCTACCACCTAGTTGTCGGGTAAGGTTGTAGAAACCAGACCCAGCAGAAACATCTTGTTTGGGTAGCGGGCCTAAAACTGCCAAACTCAAAGGGAGAAACATCAACACAGTAAAACCTCCACGCCATACCAATGGCCAAAATAAATCATCTGTGCCTGTTTGTGGGGTAATTGCTGCTAGTTGAAACATAACTCCAGATGATCCAACAGCGCCCATTGCAATTAAAAATCGGGCATCAATTTTACTGGACAGCTTGCCTAATAGAACCATAACGATCGCAGACGCTAAAGCACCAGGCGCTAACAATAGTCCTGTTTGGGTTGCCGTAAAGTGCAGTACACTCTGAGCAAATATCGGCACTGCAAAGAGTGTGCCATAAAGCCCCATACCCACTACTGCTGAGAGAACGCTTCCCGCAGCTAAAGAACGGTGACGCAAAACTCTCAAATCAACGGCAGGATGCGCTATTTTCAACTCGTACCAAATAAATAGCCCTAATCCGATAATACTGGCGATCGCTAACGTGGTGATAAAACCGGAGGAAAACCAGTCTTCTTTCTCTCCTTCTTCTAACAAAGTTTGCAGACAGCCGATGGCAATAATCAAAAACCCAATGCCGAACCAATCGACGGATTGGCTTTGTGTCTCGCTTTTGTCTTTGTCTTTGGGCAAAAACATGAAGGACATTGCTACTGCAACGATCCCGAAGGGAATATTAACAAAAAAAATCCATCGCCAGCCCAAACCATCTACCAAGAATCCTCCTAAAGTCGGGCCGATAGCTGGGCCAGCAATTACACCTACTCCAAAAACTGCCTGTGCCAAACCCTGTTCAGCAGGTGGAAAAGTCTCGAACAAAATTGCTTGTGCTTTAGCTAGCAACCCGCCACCACATAAACCTTGAAGAATTCGGGAAAGAACTAGCATCGGTAAATTGAATGCTAACCCGCATAAAACCGAGGCGATAGTAAAGCCAATCAACGAAAAGATAAAGTAAGTTTTGCGTCCAAAGTAATCTCCCAGCCATGCAGATAAGGGAATTAAGACGACATTTGCGATCGCATATCCAGTTACTACCCAACCTACCTCACTGACAGTTGCACCCAAACTAGCCTGCATATCCGTCAGGGCAACGTTAACGATACTAGTATCAATTACTTCTAAAATTGCACCCAGAGAAGCCGTCAAAGCGATCGCCCACTTCAATGGCCCGTGGACATAACCAAATTGATCAAAACTAGAACGTTTAATGTTGGTAGCCATTGTCAGAGCGATTCCCAAAGCAAAAATTATACATCTCACGTATACGCTACGGTAGCGTATCATATAGGAATGGTCAAGGGAGACCTCAACGAAAAGCGGCAGAAATACTTATGCTAAAGATGGATAGTCATTTTTGCTGTTTTCGTGCATGAAAACTGGGTAGTAGGGCTTCTTCGTTTCCCAGATGGTACGTTCTATGCCCAAAGGTAGAAGCAAATTGCCAAGAAGATATTTCTTGGGGATGATATTTTTATGAGTAACCAAATCAACAGTCCTTCAGGACGACCACGTAGCATCCACGCTGACCAAGCGATTCTGCAAGCGACCTTAGATTTGCTTGCAGAGGTAGGATATCAGAGCATGAGTATAGAAGCGATCGCTTGTCGTGCTGGAGTTGGTAAAACGACCATCTATCGGCGTTACACTTCCAAAGAAGAACTAGTTGCAGACGCGATAGAAAGTCTGAGAGATGATTTAGCGATCCCCGATACTAACAGCTTTTGGGGAGATATGGACATTTTGATCGAGAATGCCGCCAAAAAGATAGATAGTCCCCTTGGTCGTCAGACACTCGCTTTAATAACTAGTACCGCGTCTAGCAATCCTCAGTTTGCAGAGGTTTACTGGACAAAATATATAAAACTCCGACGTGAAGCATTCTCTAAAGTACTTGAGCGTGCCCAATCTAGAGGTGAAATACACAAGGATGCAGACGTAGATTTAATTATCGACCTGGTGAGCGGATCATTATATTATGCACTGATCTTTAAACCCACAACTGAGCCCGTAGAAGCATATATGCGCCGCACAATAAATCTTCTCCTCAAAGGGATTGGGAATTAGGCATAAGGCATGGGGACAAATCTGAAATAAGGCTTTCTTAGATCAGAACTTTAGAGTGACAACGAGAATAACTATGCCCAATACCCAATACCCAATACCCATTCCCCATTCCCCCTTCCCCACCTTTAACTTGTTAGCAAAATAACTTTTCACGAACGGTTGTAAATGAGATGATGGATTAATTAGAGAAAAAGGTGAACAATTGTTATTTTTCTCCTTCCGCTTCTGGTTGCAGAATAGCATTACAGTACTGAATGAGGGTTGTCAAGCGATCGCTAATCGTCTGAAGTCTCGTCTGTGCAGTCGATGCCTGCCGCGCTCCTTGCAAAAACATCACATCTATCGCCAACAAACGCAATTGCTTGCTCATTTCCGTTTGATAAGACTGTACTCGCCAGTTTTCATCAGCCAAAGGCACAATCTGCTGTCCGAAAAATTGCTGCAACGAGGCTACACGCTCTCGCAGTTCAGGCGCAGCGATTTGGGTCGTTGTGGCATCGGAGCGTAATTGCTCTAGCAAGGTTACGAGTGCCAAATATTTCTCAGGGTTTAAAGACATCCAGTGCTAGTTAAGATAGTATTAGTGTCAAGTAATTTTTCTTTTACAATAAACTTTCTTAAAGGCTTATTAGCACTAAAAGCCTCAAATCAGGATTTGAGGCTTTGTTTGCCATCAATGGATTTTCAAGGTTAATGGGCGACAGCATTTTCTTAGGGTGATGCTGCCACTTTTATTTATCATTCACTTATCTACCGATCCTATCCAAACCCACTTGTATGAGCAGTCTAGCTATAAATTCATCAGTTGATCTAGCCATTCCGGAATGGTTAAAAAAATGTTTGAAGGAGTCATCGACAAGTAACGGCGAAGTAGAAGATGACCGAAGGCATAGTGATGCAGTTTTAATTGGCCGCGCATTTGAATTTGCTTACCAACTGCATCAAGGTCAATACCGCAAATCTGGAGAACCATACATTGCTCATCCCATTGCTGTAGCCGACTTGCTGCATGACTTGGGAGGTAGTGCTGCTATGATAGCAGCTGGATTTCTCCATGATGTTGTTGAAGATACAGAAGTTACAAGTCAAGAAATTGAAGAACGCTTTGGCGCAGAAGTGCGGCAATTGGTTGAAGGTGTAACAAAGCTTTCTAAGATCAATTTCACCAGCAAAACCGAAAGCCAAGCCGAAAACTTCCGGCGGATGTTTTTGGCAATGGCGCAAGATATTCGGGTCATTGTGGTGAAATTGGCAGATCGTTTGCATAATATGCGAACTTTACAATATATGTCAGAGGCCAGCCGCCGCCGCAGTGCCCAAGAAACGCGAGATATATTCGCGCCTTTAGCCAATCGCTTGGGGATTTGGCGAATTAAATGGGAACTGGAAGATTTGGCTTTTAAGTATTTGGAACCAGAAGCTTTTCGCCAAATGCAAGAGCTTGTTTCTGAAAAACGGACGGCGCGAGAAGAGAAACTGGCTAGAGCTACGAACATGTTGCAAGAGCGTTTGCAGCAAGCCGGAATCCGCTTTCAGGATATTAGCGGTCGTCCCAAGCACCTTTATAGCATTTACCAAAAAATGCACCGCCAGCAAAAGGAATTTCATGAAATTTACGATTTGGCAGCGCTGCGGATTATTGTTCAAAGCAATGAGGAATGCTATCGGGCGTTGGCGGTGGTTCATGATGCTTTTCGCCCAATTCCTGGGAGATTTAAAGATTACATTGGGCTGCCAAAGCCTAACCGTTACCAGTCGTTGCATACTGGGGTGATTGGACTAACTGGCCGTCCTTTAGAGGTGCAAATTCGGACAATCGAAATGCATCATATCGCCGAGTATGGGATTGCCGCCCATTGGAAATACAAAGAAACTGGAGGTTCTAGTATTAGCCATTTGACAGGGACAGATGACAAGTTTACTTGGCTGCGGCAACTGCTAGAATGGCAAACCGATCTCAAGGACGCACAAGAATATCTTGATAGTGTCAAGGATAATCTATTTGAAGATGATGTCTATGTCTTCACCCCTAAGGGGGATGTTGTTCCTTTAAGCCCCGGTTCTACCACTGTAGATTTTGCTTATCGCATTCATACGGAAGTTGGAAACCACTGTTCAGGGGCGCGGGTGAATGGGCGAATGGTGTCTCTGTCAACCCGACTGCAAAATGGCGATATTGTAGAGGTTCTCACTCAAAAGAACTGCCATCCGAGTTTGGATTGGTTGAACTTTGTCAGAAGTTCGGCGGCGAAATATCGGATCAAACAATGGTACAAGCGATCGCGCCGCGAAGAAAATGTTGCCCGTGGACGGGAATTGTTAGAAAAGGAACTAGGTAAAACTGGTTTTGATAGTTTGCTAAAGTCCGATGCAATGCAGATTGTCGCCGAAAAGTGTAACTACCACAGTGTGGACGATTTACTTGCCGGTTTGGGTTACGGTGAAGTGACGTTGAACTTGGTGCTAAATCGTTGGCGAGAAGTGGCGAAGGGACAACAACCAGTTTCTACAGTGCCGCCATTTATCCCCAAAGAACCACCTACTACATCAAAAGCTTTACGAGATGCGCCTCCAACTACTTCCCGCGCCAGTGATTCGCCTATTGTTGGGGTAGAGGGGTTGGTATATCATTTAGCTGGATGTTGTACCCCGATTCCTGGCGAACCGATTATTGGTGTGGTGACGCGAGGTAGGGGGATTTCAATTCATCGCCAAGGCTGTCATAATCTAGAAACTGTGGAATATGAGCGCTTAGTACCAGTTAGGTGGAACCCAAGCGCCGAAAATAGTGGTCGTCCGCACACGTATCCAGTAGATGTTCAAATTGAAGCCCTTGACCGTGTAGGGGTGCTAAAAGATATTTTGTCACGGTTGAGTGACCAAGGAATCAATGTCCGCCATGCTCAGGTGAAAACCTCTGTTGGTCAACCTGCATTGATGGATTTAGGAATAGATATACGCGATCGCTCTCAATTAGAGCAAGTATTTGTGCAAATCAAGAAAATGAGCGACATTTTGAATATCCGCCGCGTTGGTCAAATTGACGAATAGATGATTGGTAGGGTGCGTTAACGGGGTTTGACGCACCAGATGGCGATCGTTTTTAGGAATCGAACCGCAGAGGCGCAGAGAAAGAGAGGAGGAAATGAATGTGCCGTGTGATTATTTAGGCGATTGCATTAATTACTACTAGTAACAGACTGCAACATTTTTTCTCGTTTCTTGCGGGCAATTTCTTGCAAATCAACAGTTCTATCAGTTTCATCTACAATTTCACCAGTTATCACCTCAAGCACATCTTCCAAAGTGACGACACCAGCGATACTTCCATATTCGTCTACCACTACTGCAAGATGTTCACGAGCTTCTATAAAATTTTTTAATAGTTTATCTGCTCGAATTATCTCAGGAACAAAGTTGACTTTTCGAGCTAGACTAGCGATTTTTTGATTGTTACTTCCTTCAACCATCGCTGTCAGTAAATTCTGTTTGAGAGCATATCCAATAATTTCATCCAGAGATTCATTTATTACAATAATCCGGGTGTGTTGAGACGCAATAATATTTGCTTTCGCCTCAGCAAGAGTCATATCTCCATAAATATATGTCAGCATGATTCGGGGTGTCATTAAGTCAGATGCTGTCACATCATTTAATCTAAACACTCGCTGAATCATTTCTGCTTCATCGCTTTCGATAATTCCCTCTTGATGCCCAATCTTCGCCAACAGCTTGATTTCAGCCTCATTCGTAGTTGGTCGTTTTTTCCCTTTGGCAAAGGGTGCAGTAACATTTTCTAGAATCCAGACTAAGGGTGTGAAAGCAATAGCAAGTCCAGCTACAGGTAAAGCCGCAAGTATGGCGAGTTGCTCAGAATAACGCTCTCCAATTGTCTTTGGGATGATTTCACCAAAGATGATAATTAAGAATGTCAATATTCCTGAAAATACACCAAGCCATTTGTCTCCTAATACCTGAACAGCAATACTACCTGTAAGAATACTACCAATGATATTGAAAGTATTATTGAGGATTACAAGAGCCGCAATCGGTCGATTCATATTTTCACGAATCGCTAAAAGTCTTACTGCTGATGGACTATTTGATTGTGCTAATTGTCTGACTCTCAGGGTTGAAACAGAAAACAGGGCTGTTTCTACACTAGAACAAATTGCTGAACCTAAAAGGATAACAAACACAATGATGAGAAGCTGTAGCATATAGTTTCCCAAATATGGGAAGCGAAAGTTGAGCTTAACTGATAGCGAAATGGGTTACTATCTTGTTATCTTCTAAGTTTACTGTTTTCTTCTTTTAAACTCATCGCGTAGGAAGGCTTAATTGCTTTATTCGTATAGCACTATATTTTAATTTTGTAAATATTTATACCATTTATTTTTAAGGCTGCACCAAATTCCTTTGGTTTCTTTCTTTGGGTTATGAGAACGAGGAGCGAGGATGCCTTATCAGGTCTATAATTTTCCGTTATTTTGTGTTTATTGGATTTCCAAATCAGTATTGAAGAACTATTCCAACTTACTCTTCAATAATTAATTTATGAAGGCAACTCGGTTTATTTTTATCATCGATTTTGATTAAACTAACTATTAACTGAAAGTTTGGTTAATTACTCTCGTGAGTTTCGTAGGTTGGGTGCAGCGATAGCGTAACCCAACATAAATAAGGTGGTAATGTTGGGTTTCGTTTCACTCCACCCAACCTACATAAATATATCTTTTAAAAAACTCTAGGTTTCAACATAGATTGAGGTTTATTAACTGAAGGTTTGCTTAATTACTCTCGTGAGTCGTTTAAATTTACTTCCATAAAGACAAAACTTCTGGAAAGCTACTCTGAAAGAGATCAGAAATTACCTTATTTGTACTACTATTATATATTGGAATGCAAGAGTGATGATGTTTAAATTGCTGCCATAATGGAACTTTGAATATCTCACGATTTAATAGACTAGTGAAATTTTTAGAAAGAGCGTTGTGCTACAGCTTCATTAATTACTCAATTCTAGTTATAATAGTAGATAAAAAGATGAATTATGCCAGTACTTAATATCCTTCATTTAGTTGGGTCTGCACACAATGATTTTTACTGTGATTTATCACGTCTTTACGCCCAAGACTGTTTGGCTGCAACAGCAGATCCATCGCTTTATAACTTTCAAATTGCATACATTACACCCGATCGGCAGTGGCGATTTCCTGACTCTCTCAGTCGAGAAGATATTGCTCTCACCAAACCGATTCCTCTGTTTGATGCCATACAATTTCTAACAGGCCAAAACATTGACATGATGTTACCACAAATGTTTTGTATTCCTGGAATGACTCAGTACCGTGCCCTATTCGATCTGCTCAAGATCCCTTATATAGGAAATACCCCAGATATTATGGCGATCGCGGCCCACAAAGCCAGAGCCAAAGCAATTGTCGAAGCAGCAGGGGTAAAAGTGCCTCGTGGAGAATTGCTTCGCCAAGGAGATATTCCGACAATTACACCTCCAGCAGTCGTCAAACCCGTAAGTTCTGATAACTCTTTAGGAGTAGTCTTAGTTAAGGATGTGACTGAATATGATGCTGCCTTAAAGAAAGCATTTGAATATGCAGATGAGGTCATCGTAGAAGCATTCATTGAACTTGGTCGAGAAGTCAGATGCGGCATCATTGTAAAAGACGGTGAGCTAATAGGTTTACCCCTTGAAGAGTATCTGGTAGACTCACACGATAAACCTATCCGCAACTATGCTGATAAACTCCAACAAACTGACGATGGCGACTTGCATTTGACTGCTAAAGATAATATCAAGGCTTGGATTTTAGACCCTAACGACCCAATCACCCAAAAGGTTCAGCAAGTGGCTAAAAGGTGTCATCAGGCTTTGGGTTGTCGCCACTACAGTTTATTTGACTTCCGAATCGATCCAAAGGGACAACCTTGGTTTTTAGAGGCTGGATTATATTGTTCTTTTGCCCCCAAAAGTGTGATTTCTTCTATGGCGAAAGCAGCCGGAATCTCTCTAAATGATTTATTAATAAGCGCTATTAATGAAACATTGGGTAGTAATAAAAAGGTGTTACAAAATTGATATTAAAAAAATAAGCGGTGTAAGCCTGCACCCATAAAAGTATAAATAATTACTTCTCTTTTGGAGTGCAGGAGGCGATCGCAGAAAAAATCAAGAGCATGGACAAGCTTTTCGCTATTCATGCTCAACAGGTTTACAAATGCCATTTTTGCTTCTTAAGAATTACTTAGTCGCCGCCTAATTCCACGAGTTTACCGATATTAAAATCGATCTTTACCCAACCTTTGAGTTGTTGGAGATTTTGTAGTAAAAGTAAAGTAATCTGCCAATGGTGCAAAGTTAAAAATGGTATCGGATCGTCCAGGCGATAAATGGCATCTGTACCTCTGACTAATCTCTCAAACCAAGTTTGCAATTGTTGCCCAGAGCGAATCCCAGTCAATCGCCAGATTTCGTGATATATCCAGTAAGTGGGCTTGCTATCTGCAAGAGGTTCCAAAGGTGCAGCTAGAGGAGTTTTACCAAGATAGGCTTCTGCAACACCTGGGTGATTGTAGAACATTGTGATCGCCGAATGGGTGCGAGGATTACATTCAATGGCATAAGCTGTACCATCTTCAGCTTGGATAAAGTCAAGAGATATTTGTCCAGTCAGCCGTAAACTTTTGACGAAATGTTGTACCCATTCTTGAATTTGGGGATTTTCGACATTTTCATAGTTAATCTGAAACGCCGAAGAATTTGAACAGCAATGCAACCTTAATTCGCCGTCTCGGACTGTGCTATGGGTGCATAATTCTTTCCCAGGAATAAATTCTTGCATAATCCAAGGTTTTTCTGGGCTGATGGGTAAACTCTTGACAAACGCTGCTGTCTCTTCTGGGGTATCACAAGGAAGTTTGGTTAAATTTAAGCGGCGAACTGAGTCGTAAGAAATACTCTTAAGAATATATTTGCGCGTTTCTTTACTAAAATCGAAGTTGATAACTTGTTCAGGATCGGTAATTTTAAAAGATTTAGGGACTGATAAACCAAGCGATCGCGCCTGATCGGTAAAGGCAAATTTATCATCCAGCATCTTGGTTATATCAGCATCGAAGTGGAAAACCTCACAATATTCTGAGAGTGCAGACTTTGCCAAAGAGTCGTAATAACTAGCTACAGGGCTGCATACGGGTACATAAACGTCAATCTTCTCTCGTTTGACAATTGCCAATAGCGCCTGAGTATAGCCTTCTGGGTCGTCTTGTGGTGCAGGAACTGTATAAAAACGACTCACAGCATTTGAGAATCTATGCCCTGATAACCAGTATTTATGACCTTCAATCAGAATAACTCTGTGTCCGGCTGCATGGAAGGAGCGGGCAAGTTGTAATGCTTTGGTCATTTTGCCGCCACTGACCAAGATATTTTGGGGATGAGCGGCTACGGCAGGTTTTTTTGTAAACGGCCTACACATCAGAGATATCAATACTATCAAAGCATTAAGCGGCAAGGCTATCAGCAGTAGTATTAGAGTCCCGATAGTCTTGAATAGAGCTACTATTTTTATCCTCACACTCTTTGATGGCGTTGTGGATTGAGGAAGAGATAAAGAGATTGATTGTGCCATAAATTATTTTATTAACGTGGAATGCGGTTCTTTTGTAGGGACGCACAGATGCGCGTCCCTATCGGATATTGCATCCAAAGGAGAACTGCTATAACAATTGCCTTTTTGTGATGCCTTGAATTGAGAAGCGCCTGTTATACCAAGCGTCTAATCAGGGTTATGCCATCTCGTATGGGTAACAGAACTTGCTCTACACGAGGATCTGCGGCAACAATGCGGTTGAATTGAGCGATCGCTTCACCATTGGCTGTACGCTGTTCTGATGGCAGGTAAACTTGTCCTTGCAACAAAGTATTATCTACACAGATTAATCCGTCGGGAGCTAGTAAATTGCTATCCAAGATAATTTGGAAGTACTCTACATACTCCTTTTTATCCGCATCAATGAAGATCAGATCAAAGGATTCTTTTTTAGCCGCCAGCTTGTGCAGCGTCTCTAGTGCAGGTGCTACTTCTACAACAATCTTGCTACCGTGGGGAGACTCTTGAAAGCAAGTTTGAGCAAACTCGGCCACATAAGAGTCTACTTCACAAGCAATCAGTCGCCCATCATCTGGTAAAGCCTCTGCCATTGCCAAAGCTGAGTATCCTGTGAACATTCCCACTTCTAGGATGCTTTTAGCCTTGGTGATATGCACAAACATCTTTAGTGTTTGTCCTTCAAGATGTCCTGAGAGCATTTCTTGCTCTAATTGACGCACTGTTTCACCATCACTGAAGCGTTTACTCCAGTCTTCAATGCTTGTCTTCTGCGCTAGTGCTGTCAATGCGGTCGATTCAGGGGTAGTGCAATCATCCAGATAGGGATCTAAACCTGCTGCTAATTGCAACCCTTGGCGCAGAGAAGTCAGTATCTCTGAAGGAATATTACTTTCCTCTGCCATTCTGAGGGTTTTTTGTAACTGTGCTACCAGAATGCTATGTGGCGTTATCGGTCTTGCGGTATCTCGTCCTAAAATACTGGTCATGTTTTCACACTCCCAATAGTTTGGATTCTTCTTGAGTTTCTATGTAAGCGTCAATACCATCTCCGCCACGAGGGTATGTAGCACACAGACGTTTATGTTCAGCTAAAGCTGCATCTAGTTCTTCACGGGTGAAATCGTTGACAAAGAAGCACTCACCAATGGGTTTAGGCATAGCTGCGCGTTGTTTCCCGTCTCGCGTCAAGCTAATAGATTGGGTAGCATACCAGAGCAAATCGCCATCTAGTAGAGGATGATCGATTGATAAACCTATACGACTCATCAAGCTCAAAATGCGATCGCGTTCTCCTGATGTAATGTAGCCACGTCTTGCCGCAATGGTTGCAGACAGAGCCATATCTATATTGACGGCATGACCGTGAAACAACGGTATCATCGGAGCTAATTCTAAGGTCGGACTCCAAGTATGACCATAGGCAATGACGCGATCGAGGTCTAACTCATGCAAGTTAGGAGTTTCCAACTCCAGCATAGTTTTTATTGCCTCGTAGTTGAGTTTGTGTGCGATCGCTTTCAGTTCCTTTGTGCCATTCACATATCCAAAGTGAGTGGAAAGCAACTCTTCGCCATACTCATACAACAATTCAAAGACTTCAGAGTTCGCCACAACAGCAATTTTGACCAACTCTGCCATCCCATTACGAACTTGAGCCGTTGGTAATGTTTGCAAGAAGGAGAAATCGAGGATAACTTTCAAAGGAGCATGATATGCACCCAAGCGATTTTTTAACTTGCGATGGTTGACTGCAACCTTAATGGCTACACCTGCATCAATCAAACCAATCAGCGTTGTCGGAACCCGAATATAGTTACTCTTGCGACGGTAAGCAGCGCACGCAAACCCAGCTACATCAGTGGTTAAACCACCACCCACTACTAATACTGGTTCCTTGCGGATTAAACCAAAGTCAGAAAAAGCATCAACAATTTTCTCAAAGGTTGCAAGGGTTTTTGTAGGCTCAGTAATCACAATGGGAACTACGGTCAGATCAATACCATAGTGTCTAAAATATGACTTGATTTGCTTGCCATATAATCTGTTGACATTGGCATCAATTACAGTCAGACAACGGCCAAACTTCTCATAGCTGTCTGCAATTTCTCTGTTACTGATATCAAATGCACCATTTACATAGACAAGACTAAACTCAATTTTTTCGTAACCTTCCACGCGAAATTCAGCTTCTGTTGCTTCAAACGATGCTTGAACATTACTCATTATTATTGACCTTGATAGAACTGAAAAATTTGTGAAAATTCAGGCAATATTTGAGATTTACCCTGATGTATGGCAATAACAAACTATGCTCATGAATGCCAAAACTTTTAGGCATTCTAAAGCCAGCTTTTACTAAAAAAGCTTATTATTATTACCGAGCAATGCCACTAAATAGCAACATTATTGATCTAAATTCTGTAAGCTAACCTCTAATTTAAGGTTGCCCCAAGACTAATCAACTAGTCCCATTAAGAATTTATCGTCATAACGCTTGCGCTCTTTTGGGATTGTTGACATGAATTCGGCAAGTTAACCTTAAATTTAGATTAACTTTACTATTAACTCTGCTATATCTATCTATAGATATAGAGGTTTGACAACTGTTTTAATTCGCAAAATTTCTAAGAGAGAAAACTGTATAAATAGTTGATCTCCAGGCTTCCATTTAAGATTACAGCCCTGATTAACCTTCAGTTCGCTGTTTTTTAGCATTAGTCTCGAACCTTTTATCGCTAAACTTGCTACGCTCTGTTTTACTCAGAGTGCCAGTGGACTTCTAGTTTATTTTAGTTAACTTTCTGTTCAGTATTTAATATACCAACGTCAGTAACTTTTGAAAACCCAAAATTTTAATTAATCAGAGTTACTAATTACACATATCAGTTTAACTCAATACATGAGTCATTTTATATTTACAAATCTTAAAAAAGAGTTAAATTGGCTTTTTCGTTCAAAATTATAGGATTTCAGCTTAAATTAAGAGATGACTTTCTGTTAAATAACATAAAAAGTGATATGTGTATTCTACCAAAAGTATATAAAGTGAATATTTTTTATACTAAAAAGTTAATTCTACCGTTGTAGTATATACCTCAGTAATGATGGATAATTAATATTAATGAGTGTGTATATTTGTTCTAAACCCTATGCAACAGTTATTTCCCGGAGAGGTATTCGCCAGCACTGCTGATTTTGACATTGGTATTCGCCAACTGATACCCAGATACGATGAGATGTTGGAAGTAATTAGCCGTTGTCTACCTTCGACAAGTCTGCGGATATTAGAATTAGGTTGTGGTACAGGCGAACTTAGTCTCAAAATACTCAAACGCTTTCCAAATGCCCAAGTAATTGCTCTAGATTACTCACCTCGAATGTTACAATTTGCCCAAGATAAAATCACAGCATCTGGATATCAAAAACGTTGGGTTGCTACACAAGCAGACTTTGGTGATTGGGCAAATAATCCAGAAAAATTAGATATTGGTAGCGAATTTGATGCTTGTGTCTCATCCTTGGCAATCCATCATCTTCAGGATGAGATGAAATTAAAGTTATTTAGCCGAATTGCTGCTAGCCTCACTCAAGATGGCTGTTTTTGGAATGGAGACCCAATTTTACCGGAATCATCAGCCTTAGCAGAAGTTTATCAGGCTGCACGAGAAGAATGGTCAGTTGAACAGGGAACTAATTTAACAGAAATTCGCGCAAAGCTTGGTGCAAGCAGCACTCAAGGTTACTCTAGTCAAGACCAGCTAGCTAGCCTAGATGCTCATTTACAGATGTTGAGCAAAGCTGGATTTAAAACAGTTGCAGTACCTTGGAAATATTATGGTCTGGCGGTGTTAGGTGGCTGGTTATGAATATTTTGGGTTTTTGATACTGGATTTGGAATTTACCTGTCCCTAATCGATATTTATAGGATTAGCGACTTATGGTAACAAAACAGTAATAAATAACATTATTTCCCTTGATTAGAACTAATATATAGACCAATACAGTTCAGTTAAGAAAAATTGTAGTTTGGGTTAAGCAAAGCGCAACCCAACAAAGTCCCGGAAATGTTGGGTTTCGTTCCTCCACCCAACCTACGCAGTTTAAGTTTTTTGGCGCTAACTGAACCGTATTGATATATAGACGCTTTAGGTCTGTAAAGGAGGTCTTGCTAACTCACGCAAAGATTTTGGCTGAGACTTACATTATCTAAGCTGTCCTTGTGTTTTGATGCAATATTTCCACATCAGAAGTACCCATGAGGGTACTATTAATCCTCTACAGACCTATCCGAAAATACAGAGTAGAAAATTTTCTTCAGAAAAGAAACCAGGGACACGCAATTTGGATTCGTTTTTCTGCTCCTATCTCCAGTGGAGTTAAAGCCACTGTTTGCCATCACTTAGTTTTAAAAGGAGAATATCTTGGATGGCTCGAAATAAAAAGAAATCAGCCGGGTTTAAGTATGAGCATCCACTTGTGTCTAGATGCCCGATTTGTTGTATTATTCCGCCCCATATACTTGAACATGTCGTTGTAAATGGCAATCCTCAACAGCGTAATTGGGCTTTTCGTACATTAAATGTTTCGGCACAGTTTCGCGGACGGAGAGATGTCGTAGGTACTGTCTCATTTGCACCTTCTCCGGGTGAAAAGCGCCGTACCATCTACGATGCAAAATATGGTCAGCAACTTCCTGGTACATTAGTGCGAGGTGAAGGCGATCCTCCCAGCAGTGATGTAGCAGTGAATGAAGCCTATGATGGTGCTGGTGCTACTTATGACTTGTTTTATGAGATATTCGATCGCAATTCCATTGACGATAAAGGGCTACGTTTAGACTCCACCGTGCATTATGGCGTTAAATATGACAATGCCTTTTGGAACGGCGACCAAATGGTTTATGGTGATGGCGACGGAGAACTGTTTCAACGCTTCACCAAGTCAATTGATGTGATTGGGCATGAGCTAACTCATGGTATAACCCAGTATGAAGCGGGTTTACAGTACTATGGCGAACCAGGGGCACTAAATGAATCGTTTTCTGATGTCTTCGGTTCCCTGGTGAAACAAAAGATCAAAAATCAGACAGCACAAGAGGCAGATTGGCTCATTGGCGAAGGTCTTTTAGTACCAACTGTCAAAGGTGTTGCCCTGCGATCGATGAAAGCACCGGGAACAGCTTATGATGATCCAGTATTGGGTAAAGATCCTCAACCAGCCCATGTGAAAGATAAATACACTGGTACTGATGATAACGGTGGCGTGCATATCAACTCAGGAATCCCTAACCATGCGTTTTATCTAGCGGCTGTTAGCATTGGTGGCTATGCTTGGGAAAAAGCGGGCAAAATCTGGTACCTAGCTTTACGCGATCGCTTAAAAGCCAAAGCAGATTTTAAAAAAGCTGCCAACGTCACCATTCAAGTTGCTGGCGAACTCTACGGTAATGGTAGTGATGAGCAAAAAGCTGTACAGAACGCTTGGCAAAAGGTAGGAGTTATCTAGGAGTTATGAGTGAGGAGTGAGGAGTCAGGAATAAATAGTCAATACCTTCCACTCCCTCACTCAACACTCAGGACTGATAAATCTGTTGTGTATTGTTGCTAAAGTGGAATGTGAGAAATGTTGTCTCCCATTCTAAATATTTATCCCAACTAAATAACACAACGGAGAGCAAAAAATGCGGATATCCTTTGAACGCACAGGTGGCTTTGCTGGAATCAGCAAGAAGACAACCGTTGATACAGACACTCTCCCACCAGATGAAGCTGCGACACTTCCCCGACTGGTGGAAGTTGCAGATTTATTTAGGCTACCGGAACTAATTACCTCGCCAAATCCTCAGAGCGATCGCTTTCAGTATAAGTTAACAGTGGAAGATAACGGTAAACAGCACACAGTGACTGTTAGTGAAGCAGCATTACCAGGAACCTTGAGACCCCTGATTGAATGGTTACAAACAATGGCACAAAAAAAGTAAAAAGAATTACTTATAAGTCTCTGTTTCGTAATAAAAAATAACAAAGATGAGATATTACTACGTTGTAGGGGTATAAAATTGTTATACCTTCCATGAACTGCGTGTATTACAACTAATTAATTAAGAACTGATTTATCAGTATGATATGAATAAACCAATCAAACGAGCATTTTTAGACACCGAAGATGGGCAGATTCTTTACCGTATCGGTGGTGAAGGAGAGCCTCTGCTTTTACTTCATCAAAACCCAAGGAGTAGTGACGAATTTCGTGAGCTAATGTCTATCTTTGCTCAGACAAGGTGTGTGATTGCAATGGACTTTTTAGGACTAGGTGATTCTGATAAACCTCCAAGAATGTACTCCACCGAAGATTATGCTAAAACTGTCATTGCCCTCTTGGAAGAATTAGGTATTTCAAGGACAAGCATCTTGGGAAACCATACGGGTGCTTTTGTGGCAGGAGAAGTGGCGGCAGCATATCCTGAAAAAGTAAATAAACTTATATTATGTAATGCTTTTGGCTTCGACGAAGAAGGAAAAGCAGCCTTATTAAAAAGATTTAATGACGGTTTCAAAATAAAAGCAGATGGCTCCCACCTTATGGAAAGATGGTCAGCCCGCGCCCTATATGTAGGCTCTCCAGAATTAAATCAACGTTGGGTTTTAGACGATTTAAAAAGCTCTGGCTATCCTTTATATGCGATTTGGGCTGTACAAGATTACTGTCTAGATGCACCAAAAAGATTTCAGTTAATCAAGTCTCCTACCTTGATTTTATGGGGAACTGAGGATATGAAAATCTTTGACAAGCTAGGTTTAGCCAAGGTAGAAAATAGATATTTTGTTTCTAAAGCAATTCCTCATAGCAAGGTGGTTGAAATTGAAGGTGGAACTATCTGTATGATGAATCAGTTAGCTGAAGAAATATCGCAGATAGTCATAGATTTTCTAGAAAATTAAAGTATTTAAAATTTTAGATAGGTATTTGACAAAAAGATTATGGCAAGAGATCATATTGAGTTTATTCAATCAGCAGATGTCATCCAAAAAACTTGGCTTGTAGATGGTTTGCTGGAAGGTGGACTGACACGTATCTTGAGTTTTGATACTGAAACTGGTGCGTCTACAGAATTAATTGAGTGGACACAAAACTGGGAGAATAATTCAGGTTATTTCAATTGCGATGTGGAAATCTTTGTCCTTAATGGAGAAATACGAATTGGGCAACTTCGCCTCGGACGCTACAGTTATGCCTTTATTCCTGAAGGTGTCTGTATTGAAGCATGGAATATTAGCGAAAATACTAAAGCTTTATGGATGCCTCAGCGCCGTCCTAGCTTTACGAAATCACTGAATGATTTACCAGAAGCAAAAAGAGAATTATATATACCCTCGTACAGTTCAGAACTGATTCCTTGGTCTGCTACTATCACCCCCGGCTTTCCCCCAGGAGCAATGAGAAAAACTTTACGGAAGGGGCTAGACGGTGGAAGAAGCACTTGGCTTTTAGGGTGTTTACCGCAGTTCGTCGAACCTTTTGCAGAGTATCATCCCATTCCCGAAGAGGAATTTGTCCTCCAAGGCAGCCTCACCACACAGGCTGGTCACATGACTCCAGGCTGTTACTTTTGGCGACCGCCATTGATTTCACACGCCCCAGCATACACAGAAACCGGATACTTTGCTTTAGTGCGAGGAGGGAACCCCCATCTTTCTTACCATGCCTGGGAACCGCCATTACATACATACTATCCTTGGGATTGGAATAAATAGATGCCGAACTTATAGAATAATTTTGTCTCTACTTTAAACTTGCAAATACTTTCATGTAGAGGGAATTATTCAAGGCTGGGAGCGTTTCAAATACCGCCCAGTGGGTGAACCTAAAACTTGCCCATTGTTATAAATAAGATTTCCACGCAAAAAGGTATTCTTTACCCGCCCAGTTAACTCTACACCTTCGAATGGTGTATAACCTTGTTGTGACTCAGACTCAGTAGCACTTACCACAAAGCTTTCATTGGGGTCTACCAGCACCAAATCAGCATCATAACCAATAGCAATATCGCCTTTTTCTAACAACCCAAAACGCCGCGATGGGTTCCAAGATAGCAACTTAGCCATCTGGTTATAAGACATCCCCCGCTTGCTACCTTCACTAAATACACCAGAAAGTAAATATTCTGTACCACCAAAACCAGACTTTGCTAACCAAATATTATTTGGATCTTTAGCACTTCTTTTTTGTTCAGCAGAACAGCAAGCATGGTCGCTAACTATCCAATCTACTTGATTGTTTAATACTGCTTGCCACAAGTATTCTACATCAGCGCGGGGACGGATAGGAGGGTTAACTTTTGCCCAAATACCATTAGGAGTATCGACATCTAATAGCAAATGTCCAACAGTAACTTCTCGCCGAAAATTAATATGGGGAAAAGCAGTTTGCATAGTCAAAGCTGCTTCCATTGCTTTACGCGAACTCAGGTGCAACAAATTAATATTTGCACAGTTAGTTTCATTAGCCAAATAAGAAGCAATACAAATTGCTAAACCTTCAGAATGAGGCGGACGCGCTGCACTATAAGCGTGTAATCCGCTCAGACTAGAATCATTTTCAACTATTTTGGTATAGGCATTGAGAATTTCTGCAACTTCACAGTGTAAACTCAAGCTGATAGTATCTCGCGCTTCTGGATGTTTTTCCATCAAGCGAGTTAGACCGCGCATAATAAATTCAAAATGTGCGAAGTCGTATCTTTCTTCTTTGTTAATCATCAAAAAGAGGTTTTGCTGGTCTGACAAACCATGCAACCCATATCCGCCATAAAACATGAAGATTTTAAACGAAGATATACCGTATTCCTCAAACAATAAAGGTATTTCGTCGATATGCTGGCTAGCTATAGGTGCGATGTGATAGGCGTAATCTACAAAAAAATTACCTGCGGATAAGGCCAAAACCTCTGGAAAAAAATCGCGGTAGGAGCCGCCTTTGTTGAGATAATACTGCCCTGTACGGATGTAATTTAAGCTGGTAGTTACGCCTCCCATTGCGGCTGCTTTGCTTTCAGTCAGAGCATCTTTATCAAGGGGTTGATAGATACCGACGTGCATGTGGGCATCCACGACTCCAGGAAAGCCTAGCAGGTTTTTGCCATCAAATACCTGTTTGCCTGTGTCTGCGCTAATATTAGAGGCAATCTGAGCAAATTTTCCATCCTTAATGCCTAAATCAAGTAGTTCGATTGCATCCTGATGAGGACGAACTACTCGCACATTTTTGATAATTTGATCTAATAGGGGAGTTTCAGACACAGTAGACCTCACACTAAAATGAGTTTAGTCAGGAATTCCAACATCGAATCTGGACGAAGACCAAATCCTATCATTATATATAACGGTTTTTTATGAAATCATCTTCAGGAGAAAAAACAATGGAAAGCTTTAATGAATATAATATAGACCCAAATCAATTTACTTTTCTCAAAATCTTTGAAGATAACTGGCAAGTGATTAGAGAAGAATTTAAACGCTTTATTAATCAGGCATCTAATGAAGAGCTAAAGTTAACTTACGATATTCTGGGGCCTAAAAGTAAAACGATTAAAACCAAGGGTAATGCAAAATACAGCGCTTTTGGTATTTTATTTCAAGGTCTTTTTATTGAACAATATATTCAAGCTTATCAAATACAATATCCTGATTATGGGCCAGATGAGGCATCAAAAAAAGCACTTTTATTAAGAGAGAAGTATTTTCCAAATTTAGCTAAGTTGATAAAAAATGTGAACTTTATTGATGATGATATCATCAGAAATGTCTATTATGGTACGTTCCATCCAGGATTAGATATTAAGCTACATGTAAACTATAACCCTCATACAAATCGTGGGTATTTGGGATTAATAGTTCCAGAGGGAGATGTGGCTATGAAAATATGCCACGATCAACTTTATTGGCATGAAGGAAAATTCCTGGTTTTAGATCATAGCTATCCACACTGTCCACATAATTACACTAATTATGATAGAACTGTTTTGGTTGTTGACTTTTTTAAACCGGATAAGCCTAGAGATGAAGTGATCCGATTTGAGAAAGAGCAAGTCACACAACGGATGCAAGATAATCCTTACAGCTTAGGTGTTTTTGGGAAAAGCGATAAAGCTCAAGAAGAAGATTTTATTAAATATGGTTTAGCTCATCAATTAGAGTGGGATAAAGCTTTATAAGCTTAATTATGATCTTCAAACTGGTTAGGAAGAATAATTCACCATTTTCAAAATTCTCTCAAGAGTCTCCCATACCCGTATACTCGATCTTGGATGTTGTTATGTCGTAAGGCATACCACCAAATTGCCGCGTTAATGGCAATGACCGGCTTTCCGAGCCACCGCTCCGCTTCGTCGGCAAGCTGGAGCATACTCAAATTGGTACCCATCTGCACGATCGCATCTACGTCATCACCATCAAGTTCTTGAAGATAGTTGCGAAGATCATTTTCGGAGACTTCAGCGATCGCTATTGCAGTAGGACAACGCAGCCCTTTCAACCGGACGACCTCTACCTCAATATCACTGAAGAAGCCGCATAATCTGTCGTCAGCTACAGCCTGATAAGGGGTGATGACGGCGATCTTGTTTACTTTGAACGCTTCGAGAGCCGCCTGACACGCCGAGCCACCCGCAGCCACTCCAAGACCAGTATAATCCTCAAGCCGTTTCACAAACGCTTTGTTCCCCTTAAGTCCTTCCCAAAAAGTCTCGGCACTCATTGCCATGATCAAGTAGTCGATACCAGCTGTCATCACGCGATCAACCGCGAAGAAAATTTCGTTGTCGATCTGCTCCAGAATACGCACCATCTTTTCGTCACTACTCAAGTCTTGATCGCGAATATGAATCCGGGACATGTGGGATGTAACACCCCGTACCGCCATTGCGTGAAAATCTGGTTCGACGATCGTGTTTGTGCTGGGCGCAAGCACGCCAAATTTTTTGCGCCACCCTAACGCATCTGTCATTGTGGAGTACCCGTGGATATCGCTTATGTCAAGGTATACCGACTATACATGAACTTGCCCCCAGAACGTGAAAAATTCTGATGGAATCGTAGTAAATTCTTTGTTGTCTAAAGGTTATTTTGCTTGTGGGATGAGTATATTGCGATCGCCTAATTACTTACCCTGCTTACTGGTTGTATTTTCAGGAGTGGGATTTGTTGCGATCGAGTGCAGCCTGGAGACGTGCCTGATCTTGTTGAGTAATATCTGGGTTATGCAGTATCCAATAACAGTCTAGGCGGTCATTCGTGCGAAACAAAAGTAATGCTCCGCTTTCTGTCCAGAACGGGCCGTGTGGAATGTGTGCTGGTCGCCAGTAATAGCCATCTTTGCACATTGCCGTATAGCGTCTATTAAAAGGATCATCGCTCATAGACCAATGTCCAAGCACATCTCCACTGATGACATAAGCCTCCTCAGTAGTAGGATGACCAGCATAGAAATTGCCTTCAGTCCACATCGGTACTAAGCCTAAAATCCACGTGGCGCGTCCGGTTTTTTTATTGGTATACAGGCTTTTACGTGCTGAACCAGGAGGTAAAAAGGTTGTGCTTTCCCATTTCATCGCGTGGAGTTCTTGCAAAGGAACATACTCAGTCATCCGTTCATGGGTCTGCATATTCACATGATATACAGAAGTTTCCGGGATTTGCTCAAGGCTTGCGTAGTCTTCTGTGATATAAGTGGGGGTAGCATTTGGCATCCACAAGATGATGGTGTCTTCTTCCGTTTTCCAAGGGCCAGTAGGTATGCCATCGGGGATGAAAGAGTAACTGAGATTGCGTAGTCTAAACCCACCTTGGCAAAGTGTGCCGGTTAACACAAAAATTTCCACATCAGTAGTAAAATGACCAATCGGTGCGCTCCAACCCTTTTTCAGGACGACTCGCTGTGTAGATTCACCTGTACTTTCGTTGACGGATAGAACCTGTGCAGTACCATGTTTACCAATAAAAAAGTTTTCTACATTAAAAGGCACTTGTGGAAAGTTAAGAACTGAGTTGAGTGATTCTTCAGTTTCTACATGTTTGCGCCCTGTAGAGATGTTATTGTTCATTTTAATACCTGTGTCTGAGTGGGGAAGATTAAAATTATTATCGAGTGAATATGAGATTTTATGAATATATAGCAAAGGCACGCGATCGCATCTTTTACCTGTTATACATGAACTAACACGGTTTCAAGGCATAGAATCAATACCCGAAGCTGTAGAATATCTCTTCAGTGGTCAGAATTGTGGCAAAGTAGTTGTGAGGTTTTAAGTCACACAACATTAGTCTATATCTAGTTAGGGTGGGTGGGAATGACACAAGACTCAGAAAATACTTTAAAAGTTGCTCGACAGGCATTTGAGCATCTTACCTATGGTATGGCAACTGGAGAGTGGGAAGCATTGTTAGATATGCTTACAGAAGATTTTACCCTTTGGTTTCCAATGGGTAAATTCCACGGTTTGAATGTCGGTAAACAGCGAGCTAGGGAATTTTTTGAGTACGTTTTTGAAGCATTCAGTCCTGGTTTGAACCTGACTGGTTTAGACCGTGTGACTAGCAATGAAACAACGGCTGTTTTTGAGTTTCGAGATGAGGGACTTTTGTTTGGACAGCTTTACAAAAATCGGGTAGCGGTTTCTTTTGATGTGCGTGGAGACAAAATTTGTGGCTATAGAGAATACTTTGGCAGCGATGGTAAATCCTATTAAATAATTCGTAATTACGAATTATTTAGTTTCTCTCAGGGTTGAGTTTGTTGATTTCTTTACACTTAGCTTCTGCGGCTTGATATGCTGCCAAATAGTCCTGACCACCCAACATTACATCACCATAATATTCATAAGGTGGATCGCCATAGATTGGCAATGGTTCATCTTCTGGATAATCTTCTTTCGATTCTTCAATGATGGCTTTCAATTTTTTAACCGTTAGCCTTTGTGCCGCAAAATACCAGAGTTCTTGGGGATTTTTGTTCAGGTGCGGTAATGTAGGATCGATAATGCGTACCTCTAAGGCATCACCTAGCTCAATCCAACTGTGTTCAATCGGCCTGTATGGCTTTCCTACAAAAGTTAAAAATCCTTGGACATATCTTGCTCCCTCAGTAGACAATGCTGCTTTATAAGCATTATCAAACGGAGTGCTAGCTCTGCTGTTTATGCGTTCAGCAGTTTCGATTGACAGCGTTTCATCCAGTAGTTTGTTCATCAATAGCAAGGATTAGAGCAGCCATGAGAATATATTACCACTCATGGGCACTGGGGAATGGGGAATGGGGAATGGGGATTGGGGACTGGGGATTGGGGAATGGAGAATGAGGTAGAAATAACCAATGACGAATGACAAATGACAAATGACAAACTCTACTTTGTATTAATCACCATCTGTAAATTTCTTAACAAGTCGCTTGAGGTGTAGGGCTTGGATAAAAGGGTTTTGACACTATTACCAAGGATTTTAATCATTTCATGATTGGAAGCTAATCCACTAACACCAATAATTTTGATCTCTGGATTAATTTTTTTCAACACATTGATGGTTGTTGGCCCATCCATGTTTGGCATCATCATATCAACTAAGACTACACTAATTTCTTGTTGATATTCTGTATATAGTGCGATCGCATCAATACCATCACTAGCTACTATAACTTTATAGGCATTTTTTTCTAACCAGCTTTGAGTAACCTCTCGAATTGAATCTTCATCGTCAACAACGAGAATCAGTTCTCCATGCCCCGGTGGTAATTCATCTCCAGATAATTTACCATCTGTCTGCATTGTTTGCGTGACGGGTAAGCAAACTTGAAACTCTGTGCCTTTGCCCACGTCAGTCACTACATTCACAAAACCGAAGTGGCTTTTGATAATCCCAAGCACTGTTGAAAGACCAAGCCCTGTGCCTTTTCCAACTTCTTTTGTTGTGAAAAATGGCTCAAAAATTCTATCTACTATTTCTCTCTTAATTCCTATGCCTGTATCACAGACGCTAATCATTACATAAGAACCTACCTTAGCATCAATATTCATTTTGGCATAGTGACTATCAACCCAGAAATTCTTTGCAGAAATCTTTAAGATACCGCCATTAGGCATGGCATCACGAGCATTAATACATAGGTTCATTAGCACTTGGTGTAACTGAGTAGCATCGCCAAAGATATTCCATAAGTTTTGCTCAGAAACATCAGTACGGATTTCAATAGCTCTAGAAAATGTTTGTTTAATAATATTTTCAATTTCTGAAATCAAATATCGCACCTGTAAGGTTTTAAAGTTCCCTACAGAGCCGCGTGAAAACCATAACACTTGTTTAACTAAATCTGCGGCGCGTTTAACATTTGTTTCCATAATTGTTAGCCATTGCTGGCTTTTTTCATCTGGAAGCTGTGCCTCTAACAGTTGCACTGTCATCAACATAGGTGTTAGTGCATTGTTAAGATCGTGGGCAATACCACTTGCTAGCGTGCCAAGGCTCTCCATTCGCTGGGCGCGGAGAAACTGCGCTTCAAGTTGTTTTTTCTCTGTAATGTCGGAGTTGACAATTAAGACGGATTTAGCTTGTCCCTCATTATCATTTACCAGTGTCCATCGGCTAGCAACGATAATCTCTTGGCCTTGTTTGGTAACTTGATATAACTCACCTTGCCAGGAACCATGTTCAACTAAAGTTTTCTGGATGTTTTTTAGTTGGCCAAAACTTTGCTTTTGATACAAAAACTGATTGGCATTCTTGCTCAATACTTCTTCTGCCATCCAACCGTATAGATGTTCAGCCCCTTTATTCCAAAATTGAATTTTGTTAACCAAATCTTGAACGATAATTGCGTCTGTGGTGATATCGAGCCAAGCTGCTTGCTCACGAATTTTTTGTTCTGCACTTTTGCGTTCACGTAGCACAGCTTGCTGTTCGGTAATATCAATTACAAAGCCCGCCATCCGAGCAACTTTGCCTGTAGAGTCTAAAAAGATATACCCGTTATTTTCAACTGTGATGTAAGTGCCATCTTTGCGAGCGACGCGAAATTCAAGGTGGAATCGCTCTTTTGCGGATAAAACACGGTTAATCTCTTCATTGAATAATTTTCTATCATCAGGATGAACTAACTCTAACCAACGCTTCAAACCTCCTACCATCTCAGGCATAGAGTAACCTAATATTTGCTCTACATTGCCACCATATTCAATATCGTTGGTATCCAAGTACCAGTCGTAGAGAATCTGGCCACTCGCTTGAATTAGTGCTTGGTAGCGATTGTTCCACTCGTCTAATGCAGCTGAATGACATCCCAGTTCTTCTTCTACTCGTTGGCGCTCAAAGATTTCTATTTCTAAACGTTTATTTTGCTCTGTAAGTTTTTTTGTGAGGTTCCGTAAACGTAAATGGATATTTATCCTAGCTAAAACTTCTTTATGTTCTAGAGGTTTAGTTATGTAATCTACTGCCCCAAGATTCAAACCTTTGATTTGATCTATCTTATCGGTTATAGCAGTTAGAAATATTACTGGAATATCTTGAGTAACTGGATTTTTTTTCAAAAGTCTACAAGTTTCAAAGCCGTCAATTCCTGGCATTAATACATCCAATAAGATTAGGTCAGGTAAGGCATTTTCTGCAATTTCAATGGCATTCATTCCATCTTCAGATACTAAAACCTTCAAGCCGTAATACTCTAAAAGCTTGAATAATATCTCTAAATTAATAGGGGCATCATCAACTATTAAAATGACATTTCTTCCATCTTTGTTAAAATTCATACTTGCCTCCTATTAAATTTGTTTTAAATTTATCGAATTTGTTGATATTTAAAATCTTTGGCAAGTTGACGAACATGGTTGGCAAAGGGCACTTCATCACCTAATTCTTCGGGAGCATTCCAATGCAAGCAAATTAACCAAGATGATATATATTGTTATTACGATTAATTCTCTAACAAGATGCTAGGTGAACGCTCCATTTTATTAGGTACCCTGCGAGAACGTCAAAGGCGATCGCAATAACAGCTTATACTTTTACACATTTGGGTGACTCTCACTTGTGGGAATGAGAAAAAATTTTGCTAATTAGGCTATCTCCTGGCTGATTTGGTGCATCACATCTTCTGCTAGATTTTTTAGATATGCACGAATTTTGGACTAGAAAGCAAAAAGATTTAATTAAAAGTAAACTATCTCCAGGAAATACCTGTATAAAGCAGAGTTATAGGTGAATACAGTTCAGTTAAGTATTTCTTCTTTTTTTTTGCATCTTTTGTCTCCTTCTCTGCAAGACGCTGCGCGATGGGCGGTAGCTTGCGGTAAGCCCTACGGGTGACGCTCGTACCGACGCTCGTTCCTCTCTACGAGACGCTGCGCGAACGCTATCGCTACCGCTACGCTAACGCCAGTTCCTTTATGCCGGGGAACCCTTCCATCGGACTGGCTCACCGCTTTGCATCTAGGTTATAAACAATTGACTTTAGAGTTTTAGCCTTAACTGAACCTTATTGGTCTATATTCTATGCAATTGAGAACCGCTATAAATAAAATATGTAGAAAATTTAAGGTAGCCCAGCTAGCTGGGCTACCTTACTATCTTTATCTATAAAATCACGGGGTTGTAGGGGTATCAAGTTTTATGCGACTCGTCTTAGGACGACAGGGGCTTCCCCAACAAACCTGTCCAGAAGGCATATTCGTCAAAACAGTACTACGAGCGCCAATCACAGCATTAGCGCCGATTTGCACTCCCGGTCCAACGAAACAATCTGCTGCTACCCATGCACCATTGTTAATAGTGATACTCGCTGTTTTTAACCCAAAAGCAGGATCTTGGAGATCGTGACTACCAGTACACAGGTAACTTTTTTGGGAAACTACGCAATGTTCACCGATGTTGATCTGATCGAGGCTGTAAAAAACTACGTTATCTCCAATCCAACTGTAATTGCCAATGGTAACTTTCCAAGGATAGGTGAAGCGGGCGGTGGGTCGAATTAATACACCTTTGCCGATACGAGCGCCAAATAGTCGTAGCAAAGCACAACGCAGAATATTTAACGGTTGAGGAGTAAGGGGAAATGCGATCGCTTGTACAAGCCACCACAACAATACATACCAACTTGGCCGTCCCCGATCAAACCAAGATTGGTCATATTTGCGTAAATCTACAAAAGGTTCGTCATTTGTCATTGGTCATTAGTTATTTATCAGGAGTCAATGGTCAATAGCTTTACTTCTGCTCCTCTGCTCCCCTGTCCTGCTCCTTCCTTTGGAGTGTTTGCAGTATTTAAATGACCACCACAATTACGTAATTCGTAAAGTTTAACGCCAATTTGATATTCATATTGACTCAGCAAGCGTGCATAAATATATCCAGCTTTGCCATCCAAAAAACCGCGTTGAATTATATAAAATAAAACAAACCGTAAAAAAGGTTTAAATGGCAGGTGTACCCATACTTTTTTCAAAAAGCGCTTGCGTTGGACTGCATCACCAAATAGATTCGCGCCGATGGTGCCGCTATCATCTTTACCTGTGAGAATATTAAAATAAACGCTGGCTTCCCAGTTGGAATAACGATTGTGCCGTTCTAGCCAATGATAAAGATCGCGGAAGTCCTCGTGGAGCATATCATTTTTGAGATACCCAACTTTGCCCTGCAAAATCACATGTTCGTGAACTTCGTTGTCACCAGTATTAGGAATATCTTCTGTATTTAGGTTTTCGTAGCGGCCTTTTTTATGCTGAAATAAACGAAGATTCCAATCGGGATATTTTCCACCATAACGAATCCATTTTCCTAAGAAAAAGACGCGGCGGTTGAGGTAATAACCTGTATATTCCTGATTTTGAATTGCTTGGTCAATTTCTTCCCAAAGTTCGGGCGTGATGCGCTCATCGCAATCTACAATTAGCACCCATTCGTTTCGGAAAGGTAAATTATCTAAAGACCAATTTTTCTTTTTGGGCCAACGTCCATTGAAGTTGAATTGCACAACATTGACACCGTGGCTTTTCGCAATTTCAATGCTGTTATCTGTACTTTGAGAATCTACTACAAATATTTCATCTGCTCTGCTGAGGCTAGCAAGGCAGGCTGGTAAGTTTGCTTGTTCATTTTTTGCCGGAATTAATACAGAAACTGGTATTTTAGATGACATATCAGTATAAATTATGTTATTGGTTATTTCTTATTTGATGTGAATAAAAGACCTTGAATAGCTGCATTTAAGTAACCAATCTGACCGTAAGCATATACAAGTTTGTCAAACCGTTCTGCTGGATCAGAAAAATATTGCAATGCTTTATACAAGCCACGCACAAACCGTTCGCTACCTCGCTGCAATTGAGCGATTCCAGCTTTACCAGCGAGTTGTTCTCGATAGCATTCACTGATACCCTGCCACCAGCCTCGATTTAAAAACCAAGTGCGTTGTAGGCGTTCTGGGGCAACATTGTGAGCAACCAGCGCTTCAGGAAGATAAGCAACTTGCCAACCACGCTGTAGGGCAAATTCGGTCATTTGCAGTTCTTCATTTGATAATAGATTTTTCCCCACTCGACCAAGATGAGGATCAAAACCGCCAATTTCTTCTAAGAAACTGCGGCGGATGGAGTAATTTAAGCCTCTGGGTGTTAAGCCAGGTTGCTCGATGTAGATGTTACTGTCACCCAAGTCGTATGCACCCAGATTTGCAGCTAGCCCTGGAGATAGCCATCGTGGTTGTTCGATTCCTGGGGGCCATAAGAGAGTGACTTTGCCACCTGCGATCGCTAGTTTAGAATTATTGTAATAGGCAAAATATAAAACTTGTAGCCAGCCAGGGCTAGCAACAGCATCGTCATCTAGATAAGCCAGAATGTCGCCACTAGCTACTTTTGCACCTGTGTTGCGGGCGACAGATAAACCGATAGTGGGTTCAAATACATACTTCAGGCGCGGATTGTGGGCCCTTTGTTCTACAACCTCACGGGTGCGATCGCTAGAGCCATTATCAACTACCACAATTTCAAAGTCAGCAGCAAAATCCTGCGCTAAAAGACTATCAATTGCAGCCCCTAAATAGGTATCTCGATTGTGGGTACAGATAATGGCAGAGATTTGGGTGTCTGGCATAGATTTTATTTTGGATTTGAGATTTGGGATTTTAGATAAAAATCTTAAATCCAACGCATACCTGCTGAGAGTTAATCTAAACCAAAAATTACCGACCCACCAACCGAGTTTCTTCGGAAATAATCTTTAAAACTTCACGTTTGTTGAATATGACTGTGTAAAACTACAAGTGTTTGGGCCAGTTGACTCAGGCGGGTTTCTAAAGATTGCTTGCGCCCCAACAGTTGACGTAACTTTTGGTAACGTGCGATCGCCATACTAACATTGGGAACCTGATCTGCTGGACATGGGCGTGACCAGACTTTACCAGCATCGTCTACACCACAGAGGCGGTAGCCAGTAATCGATGATTTATAAGATACTTTCCCACCAGTAGCGCAAATTTCTTCTACGTAGTTCATCAGGCGGTCAACTTCTGCATGGCGTAGTGTTGCGGTTCCTCCCGGTTCTGGTTCGCTGGGATTAGATTCTAACCAGCCATTCACAATTGGGCCTTCTAAGTAAATATCCTGAATTTGGTTCAAAATATTTTGCAGTTCTATTTGCCAACCAGCAACAGTTTCCTGAATTTCTTGTAATAGATTCATCGCCAATGCTGGATTTGCTCCGTGGCGATGGTTACTAAAACTCGGAGTTTTTAACTTGGGTAAGCTGGGCGCTTTGCCACCATTCTCTTGTGTTTGAAAGGTTTGCACAGAGTCATGGTGAGGAAAGAAATTCTGTTCAGGAGGATAATCGCTCTCAGTATCTACGCCCAATTCAACTGTTTGTTCTTCCTGAGATGATGGAGTTTGTGTACTTTCTGCGGATTCGTTGGCTCCGACACTGATTCTAAAAGAAAAAGGCCGTTTTGTTGTCGAATCAACTGCTTCGGCGGCAGAGGCAGTGCCGCGATTCCCTAAATCGTGTAGAGTTGCTTCTATGCGTTTTAAGCCTGCGTTCATAAAGACATCCTAAAATTTTGCTGTCCCCAATGGTGTTGAAGAAGAGGCAGGGGGGCAGGGAGCAGGGGGGATAATTCAGATGGGAATTCGACCCAATAGAACTAGAACCACACTTGGTTGTTGTAGGGGAATCAGACCCATGTTCTGCTTCACTCCACAGCAGGGAGCAGGGATCATTTTCCCTTGCTCCTTTTCCCCCTGCCCCCTGCCTCTTGTTGAATCATTAAGAATGGGGTTGTTGGGATTTTCGGCTTTTGCCAGTTGTGACATCAATGATGTTGGTGCTAATTTTATCCCTTAAAAGTTATTTGAAACCAAAAATCTCGCCGATAAAGTAAAAACTGTGGCCATAAATTGCAACTAGCTACTTATTGTTAAAATACTCAGAAAACAACTTTGGGTAAAATCATCTTGGTAACAGGGCCAGCACGATCTGGTAAAAGTGAATGGGCGGAAACTCTGGCTATGGAGTCAGGGAAAGCAGTTGTTTACGTAGCAACAGCGACTGATAACACAGATGACCAGGAATGGCATCAACGTATTTTAGAACACCAACAACGCCGTCCTCAAGACTGGGTAACTCTATCCGTACCTATAGAACTGTCTGCTACTCTCGCCGATGCCAAACCCTATACCTGCCTTTTAGTAGATTCTTTAGGAACTTGGGTTGCTAATCTCTTAGAGGAGGACGAATCTAGCTGGGAAAATATTGTTGTAGAGTTATTAGAGACAGTGGAGTTAGTTGCTGCTGATGTGCTGTTTGTAGCAGAAGAGGTAGGTTGGGGTGTGGTACCAGCTTATCCCCTTGGAAGGATGTTCCGCGATCGCTTGGGTTCTTTAGTTCGCCAACTAGCTGCCCTTAGTGAAACTGTTTATTTAGTAACTGGTGGTCATGTTCTCAATCTTAGTGTCCTTGGTTCGCCATTGCCAACCAAAGAGGATACTGGAGTATTCAGAAGTCAAGATTCTTAACTATTGATTCAAATTAATCCAAAATCTAAAATCTAAAATTGTCTTATGGCAACCAAACAAGAAGTTAGAGGATACCTTGCCTACTGGTTTCAGTTGGGTAAGAAAGTGATTACGAGCAACGGCAAGGCAAGCATTTTGCCCAAATCGGTGCTAAATGGCGATCGCTATAGTGAAGAATTTGAAGAGTGCTGGCAGAAAATGATTGCGCCTGAATCAGGTGATTGTCATTTAGAGGGTACGCAAGAAACCATTGCTGAATTGTTGACACCAGCATGGGATATGGTTCCTTGTGGTCGTTGCAGTATGCCAGTAGCCGCGCGAAACGTCGGGATGCCGGCATTGTTATGTCCCTGTAATAGTTTACCTAACTGGCCTAATACAGAACTGCCAGCACCACGAGAGCCAATTAAGACTCAAGATCAACTTAAAACAATTCGCGATCGGCTTGTAGATAATATTGCTTAAAAAAGAAGCAAGGGGCAGGGAGTAGGGGGACAAGGGGGACAAGTTTTCTCCATCTTCCCTGTCTCTTCTTTATGCCCAATTCCCAATGTCTCATTCCCCTTGCCTCTTCGTTGAAGAAGAATCCAGAATCCAGCAATCTTTGAGTGGGGGATTCAAACCCGCCACTATATTTTAGACTGCTGAATCTTAAGATATAGAGAAATTGAATAATAGATTTATTGAAAATCTCTTAGTTCACTTTGGTGGTAAAGAATTTTGCATTAGACAAGTTTTATTAGCAAAATCACACTGATAAATATAGGATTCTTGCCAACTTAAGGGAATTTCTAATAAATCTCGCGTTCCTGTCATACCTTGTCCAATAAATAGCAACAAAGCAATGCAGTTTAAAATCGTATGAACGATCCGCCAGCGATTGGATTTATCTTGATAAATATCTTGAACAATAGCTAATGAAAAAATCATTAGCAGTGCTGCGGTAATACCAATATAATAATGTGACCAATACCACTCATTGGTACGGCGAAATACTCCATCTTGACAGCCTAATATGACTAAACCTGCACCAGTTAAAGTAGCAAAAGCTGCCCGCCACACTCGCGGCTTTGCCCGATAAAGAAATACTAAAGAGGCGATAGTAGCAGCTAATATTAATAGGATAAAAACAACTTGAAAAGGTGTTTTATTCCATAATTGATTGTTAATAATATTTTTACCAATAGGGTAGCTTAATCCGATTAAAGTTAATCCGACAACCGCACTTGTTAGTCTTTCACCTAATTGCTTATGTTCTACACCCACTACTGGAGGAATTTTGCTCTTACTCCCGGCTAAAATTTGCAATCTGCGTTGGCGTGTTTGCCAAGCAAAATTAATCACTGTCCCAATGAGTGGAAACACGAATATGATTGCGATCGCTGGATGTAAAAGACCAAGAAAATCTGCTATTCCCATACAACACCTTTAAATTAATCTCAACTGACAATTTAAAGCATCGTAGTACCACTTAAATTAATTTTAGATAAGAATCTGGTGAATATTTATTTTTGTTATTTTTAGCTATTTTTAAGCAAGTAAAAATTTAAATATCTTTGAAACAATTAAGTATCTAAAAACTAAACTTTTCTCATAACCTGATAGTCAATGAGCAGATAATTTCGTCTTGCGGAGAATATCACGTTGGCGTACACTGCGAGGTTTAGCTAATTTCCAAACCGAATAATATTTGTCACTATAAACAATGTCTGTTTTTAAATTATATTTTTTTTCTATCGTTTCGCGCCAAGTGTCTGAAGGATTGAATAAAAAAACATCAGCAAACCTATCAGGAATTTTAGGAATTTTTTGATTTTGAACCAATAGAAATTGTACCTTTGGCTCCAAAAGATAGCTCAGAGAAAAGACATTTCCATAATTATTACCCAAAGCATCACTAATCAAAAGTGGGCGAGTGGTCAGATTGATGATTTGGGCAACTTTGGGATTGCCATAGCTTATACCCTTATTCCACCAAGTTTCTGCTTGAAAATTAACCTTACAAGAAATTAAACCACAAATAATTACTAATCCGACGAGCGCATACCCAAGATTCTGGCGTGACATGCTCTCATTATATATTTGTGTACCTAGTAAATAAGCAACAGCTACTTGAATCCCTAAATAAGATGGTATGAAATATGGTTCAGATGATTGTATACCCTCAACCATTAAATCTGGCAGTATTAGAGGCAGTGCTGGCACGACAATTAATATAATAATAAATAACCAAACTTTATAGTTAGTTCTTTGGCAAAGGAAATAAATTGAATATCCTACAAATATGAAACAAGTTAATGTAATTAAATAGTTAAATTGATTATCTGAACTCAGATTTATATCAAAAAATATTCGGCTTAATTGCATCAACAAAAATTCAAATCTAGGCATCAAAGATGACTGTGGTGTTGCCTTATCTGCTGAAATCAAAAATTGGAAAAAATCACCTATCACAACCACGAGCCAAGGCATGAAGGCTAAAAAACCTATCAATGATGCTAGAAGATAAGTTCTGACAGTTGAAGAGAACTGGAATCTGGCGGTAGTAATAACATAAATTCCGTGAGCAACTGCGACAAATGCACTCCAAAGAAATGTATAAAGACTGATTGCCAAAGTTACTGCATAAATACTCCAGATAGTAAATATTTCTGGCTGTTGTCGTTGTTTTGCTAGCTGATCTTGATCTTGTGATTCCAGGCGTATTGCTCGCAGCAAAGAAGCGCTAGATAGTAATATGGTGACTAACCAGAGAATATATTCTTGTGCTTCTTGGGCGTATACTAGTTGAATTGGAGAAATTGCCATAAGTGCGATCGCTACACCAGGAACCAATAGCGGCACATTAAATAATTCTCGACATAGCCAATAAACACCAGGAAAAACCAGCAAACTGATCAAAGCAGATAAACTTCTGATTGCCGTCACCGAATTACCAAAAATTTCCAACCACAATCTGGCTATTATGTAATAAAGCGGTGGATGCAAAGAATCTTCTTTAGCCAAAGTCATGATTGTGTCATTCAAGCTTTTTTTATTTACCCCTTGAAACTGAGCAAAACTTTCTTTGCCAATGACACTACCATTAAATAGTTTGTTTTGTGCTTCAGTTCTTGTATGACCAGAAATTCGCAATGAGGTATAGGTTTCATCATGGGAGTAAACCTTGGTATCAAGGTTAAAAAAGCGAAACAATATACCCATTGTCAATAATAAAATAATTAAAAATCGCAACCAACTCGGAGCAAATTTGAGGTGGCGCATAAGTGTTTTTCCCAATATTTTGTCTAAAATAATCCAGTCAGGCGCACTACTAGATGAAGTGTCGCAGCTACGCCCATCATCATAATTCGTAATGGGCTACGCCCCGCTACGCTAACGTAATTCGTAATTACGAGTTATATCTAAGTCTGTTCATTACACATCCCAAGGGATGTTAGGACTAAAGATAATTTTTACAATATTTGATAACGCCATCTAGCAAAGTCTTTGGTATTAGATATGGTTAAAAAATCAATAGTTTTAAAGTGTCGATCGATAGCGGGAATACTGCATATTTTAGCTCCAATATTCAAGTATGCCTGCAAAATTTTAGGAATTTCCACATTATACGAGTCTGGACAATTTTGGGGCAGTTCTAGACAAGATTGTGAATTTGGATAAACTAAAATACTTGGATGCATCAAGCCATTGTTCTGAAAATAATTATAAGTGCAAATAGCTTGCGAAGGAGATTGCGTTAGTAATGATGCACAGCCAAAGAAGTATTGATTTTTACTCCAGATCAGATAATTTGCTAGCCCTTTCCATAATAGTAAAAGTGCCTGACTGTTGCGATATTCTTTAGCTATACATGCACGCCCAACTTCAACTGATGCCTGAAGCACAGAATTAGGAATTCCATTCAGATTAAATATATCGGCAGCATCAAAGCCTAGTCTTTGAGAAGCCATTATATAGGTTTGCATCCGATAAGTTCCAATGGTTTTACCCGTTTGTTTGGAAATCATGATTAAATGATGGCAAACCGCATCAAACTTATCTATATCCATCTGCGTAAAGTTAGAAGCAGAAAATCCCAAGCCTAGTTCTAGATTAAAAACTTCAAAGCGTAACCGAAAGATTGATTCTAATTCTTCTTCGGTTGAAGCCAGTCGTAGGGTATATTTTTCAGTTTGAAGTATGGGAAAATCTTCAAAAGAGGGAGGAGGATTCAGTGAGTAATTGATGTTGCATCCAGAAACTTCCATCTATCTTCCTACTTAGATTTGCGAAAATATCCTACTATGATTTAGGCACTATACAAATAGCTCACATTATGCATTAATGTGTCGAAGCGTGATTGAGACAGTTTTCGATAAAATAACCTCTAGAGAGCTTTCTTGCTCTTTTGGATTAGAGGTATAGTGCTTTTATTATGGACATTAATTACTAAAAAATCTGGCAATAAGATACAAAATTTTCCTTTGATATAGGCTATAAATACAAGTCAAATAAAAGGACAAGGAGATAGACTTTTGCCATAAGTCTCAGCAGAATGGGGAAAGCCCCTAGATGAATCTAGGGGCTTGGATGGTTTTGGTTGCGTAGGCGTAGCCCGTCGTAGACATCGCCTACAGCCGGCAGCGCGATCGCAATCTGTGATAAATGCACTCTAAAATACTTAATTAATTACGGTGATTATTGTTGTAGTGAACCCTTGTACCAGCCCAAAGCAACTTCTCCCGTAGTGTCTGATAGTAGGAATTGTTCTCGCGCAAAATAATAAATTTAGCCCGACACTCTGCCATCCGCACATCAACGCGGTGTCCAGGCCAAATAGAAGTCCCTAACACCCCATCTGTCCACAGTTTGGTACTCAAATCGTAATCCCCTAAAGGCCAAATACTCACTACAGAGCCAGGGGGTAAAACGAGGGGACGACTGGAAAGGCTCATTGCACAAATGGGAGTGATGGTAAGTGCCTCCATACCATCGTGCATAATTGGGCCATTAGCAGAAACGGTATAACCTGTGGAACCTGTGGGAGTCGAAATTATCAACCCATCCCCGACGTATTGATCGACTACCTCACCATCGATTTCCATTTCCAGAATTGAGGTAATCATCCGGTCAGCAGAGGCGGGTTTGACACAAAATTCATTCAAAGCCAGGTAACGTTCACTCACTGGTTCTAAATTAGACCCGTGTCCCTCATACACCGCAGCTTGTAACATCATCCGCCGTTGGATAGCATAGCGATCCTCAAACAGTCGATCCCAAACTTTCTCTGTATCCTGAAACTCTTCTACTGACTCAGTTAAAAACCCCAGATGACCTCCCACATTCACTCCCAGAATCGGGATACCAGCTGGGGCTAAATGTCTGGCACCAGTTAAAACAGTACCATCGCCACCGAGTACCAAAGCGAGATCGATTGGTTGAGCCGCCGAAGCCAAAAAGACTGGATAAGGGTTGTCTTTTGGCCCACTCGGCCCCATCAACACTTGGCACTCGCGGCTTTCTAGTTGTTTAGCACAGATTTCTGCCCATTGTTTACTCCGGGCATCCCGCGCTTTATAAGCAATGATTACCTGCTTGAGTTGCACGCACAATTACCACTTCAGGAGATTGAACTGCTCCATATCGACGGTATCGCGGTTGCGATAAATGGCAAGCACGATCGCTAAACCCACCGCCGCCTCGGCCGCGGCCACGGTAATCACAAATACTGTGAAAACCTGACCCTTAATTAATGTTGAGTCGAGGAAGTTGGAAAATGCCATTAAATTCAGATTAACAGCATTGAGCAGTAATTCAATTGACATCAGCACCCGCACAGCGTTGCGGCTGGTAATTAAACCGTAGATGCCGATGCAGAATAAAGCTGCTGCTAGTAATAAAAAGTACTGGAGTTGCATGAATCTGAGTATCCCTCCTGAAAAAGCTGGCTGTTTATCTGCGAATGAAGTCGCAAATATTACTCTTTTGTTTCGCTGGTTGTTGATACCAATTCTCTGGGGCGTTCTTGTAAAGTCAAAACAGTTTGCCCCACATTGGATCGTGTCAGTTGATCTGGCAAATACTCACGACGGGCTAAAATAATTGCTCCTACCATTGCTATCAGCAGCAAAATGGAAGCCAGTTCAAAAGGTAGTAAAAAGTCAGTGAAGAAATGCTCTCCAATCACAACTATTGAGCTTTCACCACCCACTACAGGAGTAGTTGAGTAAGCCCAAGGAGTAGCCAGCACCATTGTACTTAAAAGACCAAACAATCCTACACTGACTAGACCAGTAAGTAATTTACGCACCCAAGAGTTGGGAAATGCAACAAAATCCTGACGCTTGTTCACCAACATAATGGCAAACAAAATCAGCACGTTAACCGCCCCAACATAAATTAGTATTTGTGCAGCGGCAACAAAATCACCATTTAGCAAGAGGTAGATTCCCGCCATACTGATGAACACACCCCCCAGCATAAAGGCAGAATAGACAATGCTAGAGAACAGCACTACACCAATGGCTGCCCCAATCATCATCACGCCCAGTATGCCAAGTGATACTAACTGTACTCCTTCTGCTAGATTCACTGTTTTTTGTCCTTAGTCATTGGTCATTGGTCATTGGTCATTAGTCATTGATCATTGGTCATTAGTCATTAGTCATTGGTTAAATAACAAAGGACAAATGACAATGGACAAATGACAAATTACATTTATTTTTCTGTTTGTTCTACTAGGTCTTCTGGACGCGCACCTGCACGTGGTGCATCTGCGGGCAGTCCGTGGGGTTCGAGGACACCCTTGGGTAGGTAAACTAGTTCGCGCAGTGGTGTAACCATTGGGTCATCTGTTACTTTATAGGGCAGACGACCTAGGGCTACGTTGTCATAATTCAATTCATGGCGATCGTAAGTGGCCAGCTCATACTCTTCTGTCATGGATAGACAGTTAGTGGGGCAAAATTCCACACAGTTACCGCAAAAGATACAAACTCCAAAGTCGATACTGTAGTGGTTGAGTTTTTTCTTTTTGCTGGCTTTGTCGTATTCCCAATCGACTACAGGTAGGTTAATTGGACAAACGCGAACGCAAACTTCGCAGGCGATGCACTTATCAAATTCAAAGTGAATCCTACCGCGAAACCGTTCGCCAGGAATCAGTTTCTCGTAAGGATACTGTACGGTAATTGGTCGCCGCCGCATGTGGTCGAATGTGACAGAAAGCCCCTGACCAATGTAACGTGCAGCCTGTACCGTTTCTTTGGCGTAATCACCAACTTGTTTCAGGAACTTGAGCATTTTTGGTTCACTCTCTCTTTTTAAGCTATCAGCGTTATTTATCCCTTGTCTTTTGCCCTTGGTCATTAGTCATTTGTAGAAATGACTAATAACTAATGACTAAATGACTAACCACCAAAAGCGAAGGGAAAGGCTAGTTTCAGAGCGGCGGTTAATAGAAGATTAACCAAACCAACTGGTAACAAAAACTTCCATCCTAAATCTAACAGTTGGTCAATCCGTACCCGTGGCACTGTCCAGCGCAACAGGATGGCGACAAACACTAGTAAATAGGCTTTGAAGACGGTCATCGTGATTCCCAAAGAAGCAGTTACTATCTGGAACACGGGATTTAATTCACTGACTCCCAGCCAACCAGCGATGAGATTGAGGGGAATAGGAAAGTCCCAACCGCCCAGGTAGAGAATTGCTACTAATAAGGAAGAAAGGATCAAGTTAACGTAGGAACCCAGGTAGAACAGACCGAATTTCATGCCTGAGTATTCAGTCTGATAACCTGCGACGATTTCTTCTTCCGCTTCAGGTAAGTCAAAGGGTAATCGTTCGCATTCAGCTAGAGCGGCTATCCAAAAGATCAGAAAACCGATTGGTTGTCGCCAAATGTTCCAACCCAGAATGCCGTAGCCAGATTGTTGATTGACAATATCAACGGTACTGAGGCTGTTAGACATCATAGCGATCGCTAACACCGCCAGCGCCAAAGGAATTTCATAGCTAATAGATTGCGCTGCTGCCCGCAAGCCCCCTAAGAGGGAGTATTTGTTATTAGATGCGTAGCCAGCCATCAGCAAGCCAATGGGTTGAATGCTTGACAAGGCAATCCACAAGAATACGCCCATGCCCACATTGCTAATAACGATATTCTGCCCAAAGGGAACGATCAGGAACGACAGAAAAACCGGAATTACAACAATAATGGGGCCGAGAGTAAACAGCCAGGGGTCAGACTTGGCTGGTACTATATCTTCTTTAAATACCAGCTTCAAACCATCAGCTACAGGTACCAGCAACCCAAAAGGCCCCTGGTATTCTGGCCCAATTCGCTGCTGTGCGGAGGCGGAAATTTTCCGTTCTAGCCAAGTAGCAACTAATACCCCCACTGTTGCCCCAATCAGCATCAGTATCATTGGCAGGGGCATCCAAATCGCTTTGGCTGTTCCTGCTGGTATACCTAAATCCCGGAGGGATTCAATAAAAGTTCCTTGGAGGTCAATTCCTGAGTTCATGTTTCCGCTCTTTAAGACATCGAGTCATGGTGAGTTACAACTATTAGTTAAATTAATACCTGTAAATTCACCCATTTTTAATTTTTGCCCAGATGATGCTTGATTGAAGATTTGTCGCTAATTCCCATGCCTAGTATATCCTTGGATGGTTTTAGCCCTCTGAAGCGATATGAGAACTTCTACTTATGGTTGGCATTGGGATTGGCTATTCAAGGGACAAGGGGAGCAGAGGGAATGGGAGCAGGGGGCAGGGGAGACAAGGGGACAAGGGGACAAGAGGTGAGAACTTGAAACAAGTCTTTCCCCTTGTCCCCAATTCTCCTTGTCCTCTTGTCCTCTTGCCCATGCCCAATGCCCCATGCCCCATGCCCCATGCCCAATTACCGTTGCTCAATGGGAGTATAAGTAACTTCGTGCAAGCCGTTGTAAACCTGGGTAGGACGGAAAATCCGGTTTTCTGCTAGTTGTTCTTTCCAGTGGGCTAGCCAACCGGCAACGCGAGCGATCGCAAATATTGGTGTAAACAAGTCTGTAGGAATCCCCATCTTCCTATACACCAAACCTGAGTAAAAGTCAATATTGGGATAAATCCCTTTGCTACCGAGTTTTTCCTCTACCACTCGTTCCATTTCTTGAGCAATGTCATAGAATTTGTCATAGCCAAACTTCTCAAACAGTTGCTCTGCTAGACCTTGTAAAATTATGGCTCGTGGGTCTTTTACTTTATACACACGATGTCCAAAGCCCATAATCTTAGATTTAGTTTCTAGACAATGATCTATGTAGGGACGGACATTTTCTACAGAGCCAATTTTTTCCAACATCTGAATTACTTCTTCATTGGCTCCACCATGCAGGGGCCCACCTAATGTTCCCACAGCACTAGCAACCACAGCGTAAGGATCAGTTAAGGTAGAAGCTGTAACCCTGGCACTGAAGGTAGAAGCATTCATTGTATGCTCGACTTGAAGTATCAAGCAGATATCAAAAATCCGCGCCATTAAAGGATCGGGTTCTTTCTCATCGAGCATGTATAGAAAGTTGGACGAATAGTCTAAGTCATCACGGGGACGTACCGGGTCATTGCCTTTTCGCATCAGTTGGAACGCCGCCACCATCGTCGGAATGGTTGCTATCAGGCGCACCACGGAATCTCGAATGTAGGCAGGATTATGTAAATCCCGGAGTGAATAAAACAAACCTAAAGCAGCAGCAGAGGCTTGTAGGGCATCCATTGGGTGACCGCTTTCTGGAAAGCATTTCATCATGTCCCGAATGCGGTATTTTATCCGCCGGTGGTAACGAACTTCATGCTCAAATCCTTCCAGTTCTTCCTTGCTTGGCAGTTCACCCCAGATTAAGAGATAAGCAGTTTCTAGGAATGTACTTTTTTCTGCTAGTTCTTCAATCCGGATGCCACGATATTCTAGTATTCCTTTTTGCCCATCAACATAGCTGATACTTGATTGAGCGGCGGGAATGCCTTCTAAACCAGGCTTGTATTCGCACACCATCATGGCACCACCATTTGCTTTTTGAAATATCTGATCAAGCTAACTTACCAGAAATTTATTGTCGCCATAACAGTAGCCGTTCTAACAACAATCGAAAATGTTGGAAAACTGTTATAGCAGGTACTTGGGTGGTGTCAACCAAAACATCTGACTCCGACCCAGAGGAGAACCTGTTTCTGGTAGTTTTATCCCAATCATACCTGCTTTTTTCAAGACTAAGCTTTCTTTGACTTCTCCCCACAGGAGAATTTCTGCCCAATTGGTCAAATCAGGTTCGTGTCCAACCAGCGCCAGTTGGGTATTTTGGGAATAATTTCTCGGTTCTAACCAGTCTTTGAGCCAATTAGAAATTTGACCATCGTGGGCGAGGTGGCTAGATTCTTCTAACTGAGAGCTTAGTTTTTCTGCTATCAGGATTTCAGCCGTTTGGCGGGTCCGCACTAAGGGGCTGGTGAGAATCAAGTCAAAGCTTAAACCCAATTTAATAAGTTTCTGGGCAATTTTCTCAGTTTTTTGCCTTCCTTCTTTGGTAAGGCTGCGTTCCTCATCCTTGATGCCTAATCCCTTGTCTTCGGCGATGCCATGACGAATTAAGTATAGTTCCATACTTTAAATTTTGTTAGCGTAGCCCTTGCTTAGTTAGGATTTACGTCTGGTGTGACTTAACCTATCCTAATCTTAATTATTATTACGTATTCGTTGATCTGATTTTAAATTATTAAACAGTAGGACACCATTTACACTGATCAAACCTCTGTTTTAAATACTCCTGTTTTGGATGGCAAATTTGATCTTCTGGAACTCGCAACTTTATCCCATCAATTCTTCGATACTCAGTCGTTTGAAGAATTGGGGAAATATGCACCATCATTGTTTTTGGATTAATAGCAATGAGGTTTAAGTCAAATAAGGTATGTAAATCAGCACGTAACAATAAACCATTTGACGGATCATTATTTTCGGTTTCAATATAAGGAATAATGTGGGCAGCTTCAAGTGCAGCCTCAGCATCAAAATCTGTAATTGCACATTTGCAAGAATAGGCTTTCAGCAAAGATTGACGAAACTGTGATTGACCCTGCCTCCTAACTATTGATACAGCAATTTTTTGACGAGCCTCGGTATCACTTGTAAAAGTGAAGAAATTTTCCTTATCAAGCTCTTCTATCGCAGGCAATAATTCATTCGTCTCTGGCGATGGCTCTGGCTCAATCAGCAGTATTTTTGGCTCCGGTTCTATCGGTGCTTCTGGAGGCTTTGGCGTTTTGTCAATCTTCTCCAAAATTGATTCACAAGAAGTTATTCTATTAATTGCTTTAACATATTTTGGATCAACTTCCAAAGCTAATTTATAAGCATCTATTGCAGCTTGGTACTCCTTATTTTGCTTAAATGTCTCTCCCTTATCAAAAAAAATGTCAACAAGTCTAACTCCTCGTCTTTGCCTTTGTTTTATTAGGGAATGCTTCTCCCATTCTGAATTTAAAAATTCAGATGCTTTGCTATTGAATCTACGTCCGCTTGCTCCAAAATTAAAATTTATTCCCTGAAATTGAGGTAATCTTCTTAAATCCTTTTGTTCCAGAGGAAAATCAAAGTCAACAACTGAATCTATTTGGATATTAACGGCAAAACATCTCCCATCGTAGGATATATATGCTGCACTTAAATCTGAATATTTTTTTCTATCTAAAAGCTTTAATTGCTCATCTTTTGGTGCTGCAATAACATGACCAGCAGCAATAAAACCACTAGGTTCATTACCAATATTTCCGCTTCTCTGAAAGTAAGCTCTATCTCCAACCTGTATAAATCTAGAATTCCAGCAACTCCAGGATGTTTCGTAGTATTGTCCTGACGAAATCTCTGATTTTATCAAGCCAGGAAGTTCACTATTTTTAATGATTCCTTTCGCACTGTAATATTCTGCCTCACCGTTGCAAAGAAAAATTATAGTTTCCATCAAAAATAAAATTGACTAATCACGATTGCCATGATGCTAGCCATTTATCATACTAAATATAAGCCGTATATTTACTTAATTTAGACTATGATTAGCGGTTGTTAGAGGGTAAATAACTTTACGATTATTCCTCAGCATTAGGATAAAAGTCTAAGTCTAAAATCTCATCAACAGAAAACGGACAAGCGATCGCAAAGTTATCCTCTGATAAACTTGTTTCCACTATTGCCTCTCGCCGCGCTCTTTGATAGGTAGTATTTATCCACTCGGCATCATTTAAAAAACGCCGCAAGCTGGGACTTTCTTGCAGCAATTCATCTATATTCAGTCGCTCACGGGTAATGGTGACTTGCCAACTGTGGCTACGACGTTCTGGTTGATACTTCCACTTCAACAAATGCGATAAGACTAACCGCAACGCACTTTGCAACGCCCGTTGTTGACTCTTACCCAAGTCCACCACTTCCTCAATTAAGTGTTCTAAATCCAGCGTGTCCCAGTGGTTCAATCGCAAAAGCTCTGCTGTCTGCTCTACCCAAGCATAAAAATCTTGCTCATACAGAGTTTGTAAGATTTGGAGTTTTATAGACTTCATGGCGCTCCTTCTTCACGAATAAATAAGTAGGCGCAAGTTAACTTTGATTTAGTTCAGCCTTCGTCATAAAATCCAAATTCCCGACTTTTATCAAAAATCGGGAAGGGATGCTATCTGAACAAACACTTGTACTGCTGCATTAGTTAGGAGTTCTCTCCATCTTCCTTTATCTTTCTCTATTCTGATTGAATTGGGTTATCTCTAGGATTAACCAACCTCAGCAGTTTTTGCTTGATTTGAGCGTCAAATACTTCCCACTTCATTTTCGCATAAGCGGAATTTTCGTTGCTGCCAGATAAGAAGCCCATCGGAATTTCAAAGCCGCCTGCGCTTGTCCTTCCACCGCCAAAAAACCGCCCGGCGCTGTCTTGTCCAAAGGCTTCTTTGATGAATTCATCAGGGTCAAGGGTCAGTTTGCTAGTTCTCAGGGAACCGATGACTATTTCTAGTTCATCGTCTTCATCATGAACAATGCCGTAAACTACCGCAGTGTGAACGTTTTCTTCGGTAACGAGAAAATCAGCCGCTTGGGGGATAGCATCGCGGTCATCGTAGCGTAAGTAACCTACACCAGCAATGGAAAAGTTATTTTGAACGATGCGATTTTTTAGCGATCGCTCGATCACATCCATTACCCGCTTGGAACGGTTCGCCTGTAAAATGGCGTTTAGCAATTGGGCATCATAAAATCGGCTTAAATACGCAGCTGCCATAAAGTCTTCTTCTTGCGCTTGCATTAACCGATTTGTATCCGATCGCAAGCCGTGCATCAAGGCAGTTGCACATTTAACGTGTTGATTTATGCTGCTATCTAATGCTAGTAATCCCGTTTGGAGATACTGCGTAAAAATTGTTGCTGTCGCTCTTACATAAGGGCGGATATCCTCAAACTCTGATTGCAGATCGCCTTGGATACTATGATGGTCAACGAGTACCACTAGGGGAATTCCAGCTTGCTGCACTGCTGACAGTAGCTGTGAAGTAGTTCCCTGGTTATCAATTAATACAAAACCTTGATAAGATGACAAATCTTTAGTTTTCAAGGTTTGCGTTGTCCAGCGTTGGATAGGTAAGTTAGTCAGCCTTACCAAAGCTATATTTTCTTGATGGCTCAATGCACCAGCATAAATGATTTCGCATTTGATATCATATTGCTGGGCGATTAACTGATAAGCCCATGCACAAGAAAGGGCATCAGGGTCAGGAAAATCTTGCAAAATTACCAGTTGGCGATCGTGTCGATGTGCCAAAAGGGTTTTTTGCAGTTCTTCGGACTTTTGTTGTGCCAGAGAATTACCACGGTGACTAAGAAATATAGCTCCGTCACCTACCGATGGCGGTAATGATGGACTTTTAAATGCAATTTCCACTGGCGCTTTCTCGATTTCAGGTTCCTCTGGGTTTGGCTCTGCTGTGGTCAATGACAAACTCTCAAACTGAGTAACGGGAGAATTCAAGTACATAGGGAACTTTTTTAAAGTGTGAGGCTCCTTTAATTCAGAAATACTAAGATCAGCAATTCACTGAATTTAGCCACATTATTTTGATCTTCGCAAAAATATCAAGACATTGCACTATACATCTAAGTATATTTTTTGTCAGTAACAGCGCTTGATATCAATTAAATTCAACTAGAGGGTATATGAGTGCTGAAAACAAGCAAGTTTTGTATATCGGGCTGTATCTGGCAGCATAAATCTGTTTGAGGAGCTTTTTTCTCTTCCTTAAATTGAATCAGCAGGATTTTTATCTGAATTTTTTATCTGACTTAGGGTATACTTTCTATCTTATACTTTAGGGTTAGTCCTTAATCTTTCAAATATTCTTATGCTCAATAATCTCATTATTATGACTATTGAGCAATTAACAATTACTTTTAATTAACAACGCCTGTTTCTATCCCCTTTGGAAAGTCTCAGAATTCAGAGAGGATGCCTAAGAAAAGTTGAACCACATACACAAGTGTATAGGCTTGAGCATTGACCATTGCGCCGATCTACGAGACGCGATCGCCATTTTGCCAGCCATATAGCCGCCAAGTTTTCAACACTCCATTAGTAAAGCTGTTAGATTGAACCTAAAGCAATAAGGTGTTTCTTTTTTATCCTCTACTCCTCTGCGTTTTTGCTCAAAGCCCTATAACATACTTTTGCCACTCTGTATGCAGTCCACTCTTAAGATGTTTGCTGACCTCGAAATAGAGGCTGCTATAAGGTTGGCGGGGAGGATGGCGTAAAGGCATGTGAGCTTCATGGGGAGTCCGACTGCCTTTTTTCACATTGCAACGGACACAAGCTGTCACAATGTTCTCCCAGGCATCGCCCCCGCCGCGCGATCGCGGTATTACATGGTCTAGAGTCAACTCATCTCCTGTGTAACCACAGTATTGACAGGCATGACCATCACGGTGCAATATATTTCGGCGAGTTAGAGGAATTTCTTTATAAGGAACACGCACGTAATGACGTAACCGGATTACGGTCGGCAACGGAAAATCCGAGTACAAAAATTTACCGTTGTGTTCTACGCGTTCTGCTTTGCCCTTGATTAACAGAACCACAGCACGCCGCCAACTCGTTATATTGAGAGGTTCGTAAGATGCGTTTAAGACTAAAACCTTCCCCATTTATCTGCGCTCAGGGTATTAGCTTTACATAAATGTTAACACAAATACACCCTGCTAGGGAGATGAGAATAAATTATACTTTCGGCAGAATTCGGCAATTAATTTATGACTTAAGAGTTATGAGTGAAGAGTTAGGAGTTTGGAAGTAAAACTTCTAACATCAGACTAATAATTTTACGTAGATTAATGCGAATAACACAGCAAAAAACAGAGCTATAAGATTTACCTCTAACTCCCTACTCATAAATCTTAACTTTTAGTTTACTACTGCAACATCTTGTATCACTTCCAATATGAAGGTTAAACTTCCTATTTAATCTGATCTCGCTTTTAGGAGCGTGTATAGATAGATAACTTGAAAGTTTAGCCGTGGTGGGATAGGAGTCAGTACAAATGTTAAGTCGCAAACAAATCCCTGGTGTAGTTCCTAATCAGCAGTGCGACACCTACGCGTGGTTTTCGCAACGAGCTTGGGTAGAAATTGATTTGGGGGCGTTGTCGTATAACGTACAGCAATTGGTGCAGTTTTTATCGCCGCGTACCCAGTTGATGGCAGTAGTAAAAGCTGATGCTTATGGACATGGTGCGGTGACAGTTGCCCAAACTGTAATTCAATCGGGAGCTAGTTGGCTGGGAGTCGCTACAGTTCCAGAAGCTATTCAATTGCGAGAAGGCGGGATTGAAGCGCCCATTTTGATTTTAGGAGCAACTCATACACCAGAGCAGATTCATGCGATCGCACAATGGAAACTTCAGCCCACACTCTGTAGCCCTAAACAAGCTTTGGTATTTTCCAATATTCTGGAATCCATGAATCATGGTTCGCCAGTGCCCGTACACATCAAATTAGACACGGGTATGTCTAGGTTAGGAACTAATTGGCAGCAAGCAGGTGAATTTGTGCAATTAGTGCAGCGCCTACCACATCTATCGATTGCCAGTATTTATTCTCATTTGGCAACAGCAGACGATCCTGATACAACGGCAATGGAAGAACAGCATAGACGATTTGAGGAAGCGATCGCTCAAATCAAAGCAATGGGAATTGAACCACCTTGCTTGCACTTGGCAAACTCAGCCGCCGCACTTACAAATCCGGCATTGCATTACGACATTGTGCGAGTAGGTTTAGCTGTTTACGGACTCTACCCAGCACCGCATTTACAAAATGCGATCGACCTCAAGCCCGTTTTGCAACTTAAGGCACGAGTTACCCAAGTTAAAACAATTGCCGCAGGAACTGCTGTTAGCTACGGGCATAAATTTATTGCCCCGCGTGAACTTCGCCTCGCTGTTGTCGGAATTGGCTATGCTGACGGTGTTCCTCGCAGTCTTTCTAACAAAATGCAGGTGTTAATTCGCGGTCAGAGAGTGTCGCAAATCGGCACAATTACGATGGATCAGTTGATGTTGGATGTAAGTGCCATACCCAATATCCAAGAAGGAGAAGTAGTCACTTTGCTAGGGGAACAGGGAAAAGAACAAATTTCCGCAGACGATTGGGCAGAACAACTAAACACTATTTCATGGGAAATTCTCTGTGGGTTTAAGCATCGTCTGCCTCGTGTTGCGGTTATGTAATTGGGTATGGAGAAGAGGCAGAGGGGCAGGGAGCAGAGGGGGAAAGAGGTAATTTTTTATTCTCCCCATTGCCCCAGCAAGAACTGCTTCTTCCTCATTCCCTATTCCCTATTCACAAAAATAATTTCTTATGGTAGGATAGTAAACTGATGCGGATATGGCGGAATTGGCAGACGCGCTAGATTTAGGTTCTAGTTCCGAAAGGAGTGAAGGTTCAAGTCCTTTTATCCGCATTTTTAATAAATTGAATTACTTTACCTAGGCTGGTAGTTATACTGTGCAGTGACTAATTTTTTTGTCAGTGACAGATTATTGTCATTCAGACAAATAGGTTAATCACGCGATAAATTAAATATAAATCATCATTTTTAATTGGTATCTGCCTAGTTCTGCTTTTCAACTTAGTATTTTCTAATATTTCCTCAGCACAAATTACAAATCCTATTCCTGATTTTCCTGTGAAAAAAATTATTGATAGCGCAGGTAATATCATCGAAAGTTCTCACGATGACGTAGTTATAGAATGGAAAACTACTAATCCTGCTGCTAATACTTTTTCTGGAACTTTTCGATAAATTCTGCTGATAAGGCTTTTGCAGCATCCACCGAGGTATGAACACTGAAATAAGAGATACTATTATCTCTGTTCATGAAACTAAAACATATAAAAAATCAATTTATTATTATCAATAAACCAGTATTATTACTGTGGTCAAGTTGAAGTAACTCGATACAAAGTGGCTTCATCTAGCGTTTAGCTCCTTTAAAAATAGAGCTTACTTCAGTGTAAATACAGAAATTCAAATATATCACTATCTACAAAATCAGTATTATTCCTGTGGTCAGATGGGGGTTACTCAATGGAAAGTGGCTTCATCTAGTCTTGACATTTTTATGTCTTATTCTCGCAAGATGTTTATCAATCTCAGTAACAGTAAGTAAATTAATAACGATTTATGAATTTACTAAGATTTACTCATCTGAAAATAACGCTACTGTCGTTGAGTTGTACCACAAACCTAGATGTAAACTGATGTACTTTAAAATACAAAAGTTTGATGCTTTTTAGCTGATTTCAAATGTGGAATAACTCTATACGAATTTAGCCAACACGTATCGAATTTAGCTGAAGTAAAAGCAAAATGAGCACAACTCCTATAGGTAGCTACAGGTTGTTCCAGAAACTACATCCACTATCTCTGTTAGCACAATTAACCAGCCGCCGTGCTACAGGGTGCTTAAGCATATTTACTGGAATAGTTTCTTGGTCAATTTATCTAGAGGACGGTAAACTTACTTATGCCTCCTATTCAGATAAACTGTTTGAGCGGCTTGACAGTCACTTGCGACGCTTAAGCCAGCAGATTCCTGCTCTCAACAGCGCCACTCGCGTGCAAATGCGGCTGATGTTTGAGACGAAGGATGAACATCAATCAATACCTAATGCGGATTACCAAGCTATTTGTTGGTTAGTAAATCAGGATTATATTACTGCTGTGCAAGCAGCAAGCCTGATAGACGAATTGGCAAAAGAAGTACTGGAATCATTTCTGTGTTTAAAAGAAGGTAGCTATGAATTCAGCCCGGAAAGCTCTTTGGATGAACTACCAAAGTTCTGTCGCCTGGATTTGCGGTTACTTGTTGAACACTGTCAAAGACAGTTAAGAAATCGGCAAAATATCCAGTCATCAATTCCGTCTGGTGCAGGTTCCCAAGTTTTATCTAAAATACAACCATCTCAAATTCAGCCACCAATACAAATAAAACTTGGGCAAAATTTGCCAATATCAATCAACTTTGACATGCCTGAAAATAATAAAACTAATCAACTACCTGCTGCAAAAAAACTATATACAATTGCCTGCATTGATGATAGCCAAACAGTTTTAAATTCTATTAAACACTTTTTGGATGAAAATACATTTTCTGTTGTTATGATAAACGATCCGGTGAAAGCTTTAATGCAGATTTTGCGGAGTAAGCCCGATCTGATTTTACTAGATGTTGAGATGCCGAGCTTAGATGGTTATGAGCTATGTTCCTTATTACGAAAACATTCAGCTTTTAAATACACACCTATCATTATGGTGACTGGTAGAACAGGATTTATTGACAGGGCAAAAGCGAAAATGGTTAGGTCTTCAGGATATTTGACTAAGCCTTTTACACAATCAGAATTGCTAAAAATAGTTTTTAAACATCTTGGTTAATTTTACTAGTAACCAATAACTATAAGCAAATTTAATCGCCTTAAGTTATTTTTTAGGAGATTTATATAGTGAGTCTGACTTTACTTGGCACAATTCTGATTGTAGAAGATTCTCCCAGTGAATTGGAATTAATGAGTCATTATCTCAAAGAGAGTGGTTATAACGTAATTAAAGCAAGTGGTGCAAAAGAGGGTTTAGAAAAAGCTGTGTTAGAAAAACCAGATGCGATCGTTACTGATGTAGTAATGCCAGAGATGAGCGGATTTGAATTGTGTCGTTCTCTGAGAAGAAATCCGATTACTGCAAAAGTGCCGATTGTGATTTGTAGTTCTAAAAACCAAGAGATTGACCGTTTATGGGCAATGAGACAAGGTGCAGATGCCTACATAACTAAACCTTACACCCGCGAACATCTCCTACGTACTATTAAATCAGTGGTAATTTGAATCAATGACTAGTACAAACATTCCACTTCCTTTAAAACCAAATCAAAATAATTTAGCAGACAGTTATCTAAAGTTTCAGCTAAATCAACAAACTGCTGCTGTTTTATCAATGAAGCATACGCAAGAAGCAATTCTTGTACCTATTGAATCTGTAACCTCAATGCCTAATATGCCCACCTGCATATTAGGATTAATGAATTGGCGGAGTCGGATAATTTGGGTAGTTGATTTGCCAAGAATGCTAAATTTAGAATCTCTAGATTACCGACTGCGACAATACAGTACGATCGTTATCCAAGTGGAATCATTGGTGCTAGGTTTAGTTGTGCAAGAAATCAAAGGTACAACTAAGTTCATTGCTGATGAAATTCATTCTCCTATAGGACAAGTGGCATCCAGTTTGGTTCCTTATTTATGTGGCTGCGTTGTCCAACAAGAAGAAATCTTGCTGGTATTAGATGCACAGGCAATTGGGCAGTCTTCTATTCTCCGCAGTGATTAAAATGTACTACTAAAAAGGATTTTTAGTGTTCTTATTCACATAGTTAAGAGAACTATTTTTATGTTTAATAAAACCAACACAAATCAAAGTAGCAGCGCTCAAAATAGAGCGTCGCTGATTTCATCCCAAAAAATAACTAGTGGTGTTATAAAGCTACCAACTAAGAATAGTAGTGGAACTGCTAATAATTCTTCGTTAAACCAGGCTTTTGCCTTTTTTACAAAACTCGGATTGGCTAAGAAGGCGACTATTTTAGCGATCGCAATCGGTACAATACCAGTATTGGGCATCGGTGCGATCGCTTTTACTTTTGCCAACAAGTCCATTACTAAGCAAATTACCCAGTCTCAACAAGCTGAAGCAACTGGTTTAAGTGATAAAATTAACCGCTTTATGCTGGGGCGCTACGGGGATATTCAGGTAATCTCAAGTTTGCCTTTTTTGACAAGTTCCCAAGGTAGTACCAGCAATTCACAGAAACAAGCAGTTTTAGATCGAATTGTCGAAGCTTACAAAGCTTATGACAGCGTGGCTGTTTTTGATCGTCAAGGTAACTTGATTGTCCAATCCACAGGCGAACCCCTGGAAAATCAAAAAGACCTTGCCTACTTTCAAGACGCTTTACAAAAAGATACTCCTGTCATCAGTAAACCAGAAGCAGTAAAGAATACTGGTGTAGTGAGTATTTATATAGCTGCACCTGTGAAAGAGAAAAGGACGGGCCAAACCATTGGCGTGGTAAGAGCGCGGCTGCCTGTAACATCTTTAGAAGAAGTCATCAAAAACTACGTAGCCAATGGACAACAATATCAGTTGCTTGATGCTTCAGGAACAGTTTTCTTGAGTCCCCAAAAGGGATTATTGGGGAAAGAGGCAAAGGGAGAGTATGCTAATTTACCTAAACTGCTGACAGCAAACAAGGTAGATAGTTTTATAGATGTTCCTAAAACTGACAAAAAACAAAAATTGGTCAGCTACGTACCAGCCGCCAAACTAGATGGCTTACCTGATTTAAACTGGCAAGTGCTTTTGTCCACAGATACTGCAACTGTATTTGAGCCGCAAAGACAATTGTTGTGGACTATAGCGATTGGTACAGCACTGACAGCATTGATTGTGGGTGCGATCGCATCTTGGTTAGCTAAACTTACTACACTGCCAATTCTCAATGCAACTGCGGCATTAACAAAGCTTGGTCAAGGTAAATTCAATACCCGTGTGGAAATCGAAAGGGAAGACGAATTAGGGGTATTGAGTGCAAATATCAACCTGATGGCCGAACAATTACAGGTCTTAGTTAAAGAACAGGAAATAGACGTTGAAGGGGCAAAATTACTAGCAGATATTACCTTACGAATTCGGAGAAGTCTGAAAACTGAAGATATTTATCACGCAGCAGTGAAAGAAGTTCAGCAAGTTCTAAAAACAGACCGAGTAATAATTTATAGCCTGAATTCAGATAATCGGGATGGCGTTGTTGTTGCGGAATCGGTAACTGGTAATTGGCCGGAAATGCTTGGAGTGAAAATCGACGATCCTTATTTTCGGGAACGTTATATAGAAACCGAGCGTGATGGACAGGTGCAAGCAGTTGCAGATATTCATCAAGACCAAAGTCTGAAAAATGCCAACAGTTACATTCGACTATTAGAAAAATTTGCTGTCAAAGGTAATTTGGTTGTACCAATTCTTGCTCAAGAAAAACTTTTAGGCTTATTAATTGCTCATCATTGCGAAACCCCACGTGTTTGGCAACAGCCGGAAATTGACTTATTTCAACAGATAGCAACTCAAGTCGGCTATGCCTTAGAACAAGCCAAGTTATTAGAGGAGATAGAACAAGTTAGGAATATTGGAATTACCGATTCTGATGATGAACGGCATCAAAAAGAAACACTGCAACAACAACTTTTAGAACTACTCAACGATGTAGAAGGTGCAGCCAGAGGCGACTTAACAGTACGTGCAGACGTGACAGCTGGAGAAATCGGTACTGTTGCCGACTTTTTCAACTCAATTGTCGAAAGTCTCCGCGATATTGTTACCCAAGTTCAAAAAGCTGCCACCCACGTTAATACTGCCATTGGCTCTAACGAAGGAGCAATGCGCCATTTAGCAGAAGAAGCACTTACGCAAGCTGCCGAAATCAACCGCACCCTAGATGCTGTTGACCAAATGACTCAATCCATGAAAGCGGTAGCCGAAAGCGCCGAAAAAGCTGCTTTCGTTGCCAATCATGCCGCTAACACTGCTACCAAGAGTGGACACGCGATGGATTTAACAGTACAAAATATCCTGTCTTTGCGGGAAACTGTGGGTGAAACTGCTAAGAAAGTGAAACGTTTGGGAGAATCTTCGCAACAAATTTCCCGTGTAGTTTCCTTGATTAACCAAATCGCCATTCAAACTAATTTACTAGCCATTAACGCCGGCATTGAAGCAGCGCGTGCAGGTGAAGAAGGTCAAGGTTTTGCCGTAGTTGCTGAAGAAGTCGGTGAATTAGCAGTCAGGAGTGCCGCAGCAACCCAAGAAATTGAACAAATTGTTGAAAATATCCAACGAGAAACCAGTGAAGTGGTTCAAGCGATGGAAATAGGCACTACCCAAGTGGTGGAAGGGACTCTAATTGTGGAGGAGGCGAAACAAAGCCTGAGTGAAATTTTGGATGTATCGCGTCAAATTGACTCCTTAGTACAGTCGATTTCTACTGCAACTGCATCTCAAGTTGAAACATCACAAAGTGTTAGCCAATTGATGAAAGATATTGCTGCTATATCACAACGTACCAGCGATTCTTCTCGTCAAGTTTCCGAATCTCTACAACAAACGGTGGAGATTTCTCAACAGTTACAAGAGACTGTCGAGGCTTTCAAAGTTAGTTAATTTTGTCATTTGTCATTTGTCCGTTGTCATTTGTCCGTTGTCATTTGTCCTTTTACTAATGACTAATGACCAATGACCAATGACCAATGACTAATGACCAATGACCAATGACTAAGGACAAAAACCATGTTACAAGACAAAGAATTAGAAATCCAGATGCAGTTTCTGGAAGAAGCAACTGATTACTTAAATACCTTAGAAGGGGTATTGCTAGAAATTGATACTACTAACCGCATTGATTTAGAGAAAATCAATGCTGCACTCCGAGCCGCTCATTCCATTAAAGGTGGCGCGGGGATGATGGGATTTAAATCGCTAAGTCATTTATCCCATCGTTTGGAAGATTCCTTTAAAGTTTTAAAAACGAAAAAAAATTCTCTAGAAATTGACACCCAGTTGCAAAGTTTATTGCTATCTGGAGTTGATTGGCTGCGTCAGATTGTCGAATTGCTTGCAGAAGGAAATGTTGTTGAAGATGCGTGGTTAGCAACCTTTTGTTACCCAGTTTTTGATGAGTTGCACGATCGCTTAGGCGACCCCACCCCGGAGGATGCCTCATCCATGCTATCCCCAGAGGATGGACAAGACGTTATCCCCTTGCTATTTGCCACAGAAGTAGAAGAGTGTTTGCAGCGTTTAGAATCTATCTTGGCAGATAGCGAACAGCCTGGTTTGCATGAAGAAATTGTGATCATGGCAGCGGAATTGGGCGGTTTGGGTGAAATGCTTCAGTTGGCAGCTTTTACCAAGCTTTGTGAGTCAGTAACACAGCAATTGGAAACGGTTAGCAGTTCGCGCATTCCCGAAATTGCCCAATTAGCATTGCAAGCATGGCGGCGATCGCAAGCTTTGGTGCTGACAAATCAACTAGATAACTTACCTACGGAACTTGATTTTGCTAGTTATACACAATCACCACTACTATTACCAGCAGCAGAAGTAATACCACAGCTTCCCATCGCACACATAGATATTGCCCTGCCAGAAGCAGTGCCAACACCTGTTTGGCAGCCAGAAAATACTAGAGAAAATTGGACTAATGATGAAGCGTTGGCGCATCCTGGCGCAGGTATCGCTGCTAATTTTACATTTGTAGATGCAGAATTTGCAGATGATGTTAATTCTATTAATGTTACAGAACAAAATCCCATATTTGCTAGAGAAAATAATCCTGCCGATGCTAAATCTAGCGAAGGAAAAGGAGAGTCAAACGGCGTTGTTAAAGATCGGGAAATTCATGAAAATAGCGTCCGAGTTCCCAGTAAACAACTAGAGCAAATTAATGATTTATTTGGCGAACTGATTGTTCAGCGAAATGGCTTAAACTCGCAACTAGAAAGATTACGCAAACTCGTTCGGAACCTGAACCAGCGAGTACAAGTTCTCGACCGAGAAAACCAGGATTTGCGTATAGCTTATGACAAAATTTCTACTCAAGCTACTGGGTTACGGGTACAAGCTGAAAATGGCCACCAAGCACAAGGCACAGACAGAGGATTTGATGCCTTAGAAATGGATCGCTATAACGATTTAAACTTGCGATCGCAGGAAGTTATGGAAACCATTGTTCAGGTACAGGAAGTTACAACTGATGTGCAACTCAGTGTAGATGATACAGACCAAATCGCTCGTAAAATCAACAAAACATCCAAACAGTTACAGACAAAGTTAAATCACATCCGAATGCGGCCACTGTCCGATTTAACCGAACGTTTTCCTAGAGCCTTGCGCGATTTAAATGTAGAGTATGGGAAAAATGTTCAGTTAAAAATTGAAGGTGGCAATACTTTAATTGAACGCAGCATTTTAGAAACATTAAACGAACCTTTAATGCATCTCTTAAGGAATGCTTTCGATCATGGTATCGAAGACTCTGGCACTCGTCGCCTTTTAGGTAAACCAGAACAAGGATTGATTGAAATTACAGCTAGTCACCGCAGTAATCGCACCCTGATTACCATCCGAGATGATGGTTGGGGCATTTCTCTAGAGAAAATTCGCACCCGTGCTTTAGCTATGGGATTGGATGCTTCTCTACTTGCTAATGCTAGTGACGAAGAACTATTATCACTAATTTTTGAACCAGGTTTTACCACCTCCGAACAAGTTACAGCATTATCTGGTCGAGGTGTCGGCATGGATGTAGTTCGTAACAATCTCAAACTAATTCGAGGAGATGTGAAAGTTGATACGGAACCAGGAGTTGGTACTACTTTCACTCTATCAGTACCATTTACACTTTCTGTTGCGCGAGTTCTGCTGGTAGAAATCAACAAAATGCTGTTGGCATTTCCCACAGATGTCATTTCAGAAATATTCTTACTCCAACAAGAGCGAGTTTTCCAAATGGCAGGTAGCGAAGTTCTAAATTGGCAAGGAACCATGCTGCCACTGATTCGCCTGACTCCTTATTTAGAGTTTAATTGTCTGCGCTACGATACTTCAGAATTAGAGACTCCGGCAGCAATTAATGCTAACAGTGTATTAGTAGTCAAAGGGAATAATCAGCCAGTAGCAATCCAAATAGACCGTTGCTGGGGTGAACAAGAAGTTGCTATTCGCCAAGTTGAGGGAAATATACCTTTACCAGAAGGCTTCAGCAACTGCACAATTCTCGGTGATGGTCGAGTAGTGCCACTAGTTAATGTTAATGAATTGCTTTATTGGATTGCTACAAATCGCCGGACTCCTAAAGGTATTCAATTACCATCAGCAAGGTTAAAAACACCGTTCCTAATATTTGATGAAAATAAAATATCAGCAGCATCCGTTAAGCAGAAAGGCACAATTTTAATTGTAGATGACTCGATTAATGTTCGCCGCTTTTTAGCCCTGACTCTTGAAAAGGGAGGTTATCAAGTAGAGCAAGCTAAAGATGGTCAAGATGCTTTAGAAAAACTCCATAATGGATTGAGAGTTGAAGCGGTAATTTGTGATATTGAAATGCCTCGTCTTGATGGTTATGGCTTTTTAGGTAAGGTCAATTCGGATGTTGATACAAAAAATATTCCAGTTGCAATGCTGACTTCTCGTAGCAGCAATAAACATCGGCAACTAGCTATGCAATTGGGGGCACGGGCTTACTTTTCTAAACCTTACAACGAGCAAGAGTTATTGCAAACCCTGGAGGAGATAATTCGTAATGTGGGAGAAAAGGCAGCCTCTAATTAATAATTCATAATTAGGTTTTATATATTTTTTTATGGTGCGTTAGCCTTTGGCGTAACGCACTGTTTGTTTTATAGTGCGTGGGCGATTAGAAATCGCGGCTACACAGACAAAACCCGCCTGCGCGGGTTAAGAACTGGGTTATATCAGTAATAATTGCCCATTTGCGTAATACTATTTATATTATTTAATTCAATTTGTAGTGAATTTATGGTAACTGTAACACTGACGGCTGTTGCTACTGCGATCGCTACTACACTTTGGACTAAAGCACAGGAGAAAATTGGCGAAAACCTTGGTGATGCTACATGGACGCTAGGTAGCAAGTTAATCGGATTACTCCGCCAAAAGAATAAATCGCCATTACTCACCAATGCTGTAGAGGGAAATGAACCACAGCGTTTAGATTATGGTCAAGCAGTGCTAGAACTGAAAGCCGCAGCAGATGCAGACCCAGAAATTGCTCAAGCAGTTGTGGATGTGGAAGCAGCAGTTAACAATGACCAGTCTGAGACTGCTAAGGAAATTAAAAAATTAGTAGAAGAAATCAAGTCACAGCCATCAGTTGTCAATAACTTTGCGAAGTTAGCAGAAGAAATAAAAGCAGAGAAAGGTGCAATGGTTGCCCAACAAATCACAATAGGGCAACAGCACAATACTTACAACTGACTACAGTCGTCCCCAGGGGAGGATGGGACAAAGTTAACTCCCGATGACTGGCGTAAAGTCTGCCGTGAAATACTCGGAGAACGGCAAAAGCTAACTACAAATCCTCTGACATCAACTGAAGGGGTAGCCTTGCAAGTTGATGATGTTTATGTACCACTGGGATTAGTTGAGCGCAAAAAACAATCTAAACGTCAGGGTGATGTTTCTCCAGAACACGGTTCAGAACTGTACAAAGAAACAGAAATCACCAAAACATTTGAGCATAATGTTTTTCTAGATGAAGTTCTCAAACAGAAAAACACGCCTAAAAGTCAAGGTAAGCGAATTGCAATTATTGGCGAACCAGGAGCAGGAAAGACAACACTATTACAGCAGATTGCTGATTGGGTATCTCGTGAGATTCACCAGTCGATTGTCATTTGGGTATCTTTAGCAGATTTGCGAGAAAAGGAACTAAAAGCTTATCTGTTGGAGAATTGGTTAACTCAGGTAGCTGAGAAAATAGGTAAAGCTGAAGCCACTAAGCAACTAAAGGATGATTTTGTTGCTCTGTTTAATCAAAATAATGTGTGGCTGTTGTTAGATGGGTTAGATGAAATGTCCGCATCTAATCCTCTAACAGAGATTGCACGGCAATTTCGTGAAGGAGGGTTAATTTCTCAAGCGCGAATTGTGCTGACCTGTCGGGTTAATTTGTGGGATGGCAGCAGTAATGCACTTGATGATTTTGATACCTATCGCAGTTTAGATTTTTCTTATCCAGAACAGGTAGAGAGATTTATTCACAGATGGTTTGCTGCTATTCCTGAAACTGGAAAGCAGTTATGTACTGCGTTAAAAGAATCAGGTAAAGAACGGATTCAGGATTTAGTGAAAAATCCTTTGCGGTTGACGCTGCTGTGTTTAAATTGGCAATCGGGAGATGGTAAATTACCCGGTACTCAAGCGGGACTTTATCAGCAATTTGTTGATGACTTTGACAAGTGGAAAAAAGCCGAATTTGTGACAAACTCTAAACAGCGTCAGCAACTTAATATTAAATTGGGAGAATTAGCTAAAGCAGCAATAGACAAAGAAGCTAACCGTTTTCGCTTGCGGGAGGATTTTGTTAATCTCTTCTTAGGGAATGCTGATGATGAAAATTCGCTGCTGAAATTGGCACTAAATCGCGGCTGGTTGAACTGTGTAGGAATAGATACAAATAGAAAACCTGTTTACGCTTTCTTTCATGCCTCATTTCAAGAGTATTTTGCTGCTAAAGCAATAGATGATTGGCATTTCTTTCTCAATCACGTTCCTAAAAATCCCAGTCAAGGAACTTATCGCATTTTTGAACCGCAATGGAAGCAAACAATATTACTTTGGCTAGGACGAGAAGAAGAAAATCTAAAAGAGCAAAAACAACAGTTTATTGATGCTTTAGTTAGTTTTAAAGATGGATGTCAAAAATTTTATAAATACCGTGCCTATTTTTTAGCAGCCGCAGGAATTGTAGAGTTTAAAGATTATTTAAGAGCCAATGAAATCGTAAAGCAAATTACCAAATGGGGCTTTGATTATTTCAACATCAAAAAGCAAGAGTGGGTACAATTTTCCTATAAAATTACCCAGGAAGCTAGGTTGGCACTGCAACAGACGGAGTATACAAAAGCGATCACTGCGTTGGTACAACTTCTGCAATCCATAAATGTGGATAAATTAACCCTTTGCCAGGCAGCAGTAAGCTTAGAGAAAATCGACCCTAGCAATGAAATTGCGATCACCGCCTTGGTGCAACTGCTGCAATCAAACCATCTGGTCGCCCCTACGCTGGCAGCCGAAAGCTTAGGGCAAATCGGTAAAGGTAATAAAATTGCGATCACCGCTTTGGTGCAACTGCTGCAATCCAATAATGTGAATGACTACACTCGTAGGCTGGCAGCCGAAAGCTTAGGGAAAATCGACCCTGATAATGAAATTGCGATCACCGCCTTGGTGGAACTACTGCAATCCAATAATGTAAATGAAGACACCCGTAGGCTGGCAGCCGAAAGCTTAGGGAAAATCGATCCTGGCAATCAAATTGCGATCACTGCCTTGGTGCAACTGCTGCAATCCAATAATGTGAATGACTACACCTGTTGCCTGGCAGCATCTAGCTTAGGGAAAATCGATCCTGGCAATGAAATTGCGATCACCGCCTTGATACAACTGCTGCAATCCAATAAATCCAATAATATGTATGACTACACCCGTAGCCTGGCAGCAGAAAGCTTAGGAATCATGGGCACTGGCAATGAAATTACGATCACCGCCTTGGTGCAACTGCTGCAATCAAATCATCTCGATGACGACACTCGTATGCTGGTAGTATCTAGCTTAGGGCAAATCGGCACAGGCAATAAAATTGCAATCGCCTCCTTGCTGCAACTGCTGCAATCCAATGGTGTGAATGACTACACCCGTTGCCAGGCAGCAGTAAGCCTAGAGAAAATCGACCCTGGTAATGAAATTGCGATCACCACCTTAGTGCAACTGCTGCAATCAAATCATCTCGATGACGATACCCTAATGCTGTCAGCAGCATTAGGGCAAATTGACCCTGGTAATGAAATTGCAATCACCGCCTTGGTGCAACTGCTGCAATCCAATAATGTGAATGACTACACACGTAGGCGTGCAGCATTAAGCTTAGGGAAAATTATACGAGATAATAACCATTGGTTTAAAATAGTTAAAGCTTTAAGCGGTTATTGGCGATTGGATGATGATTTCTACGATTTAGCCTGGAAATGTGCCCAGAATATGCCTTACCCCGATTTCTATCAAGCTTGGCATCAGCATAATTTTGCTACTTGTGCCATGCGAAGCTTAAAGAAAATCCTTTTCACAAGAATAATTTAAGTATTTTTGCAGCAGCGACGTTACAAATCAAATTCCCGCGCTCGCAACAGCTTGTCAATTTGTTACTAAAACAGAAGCGGACGTTAAGAATAAAGTTGTTTTCATTACCACAACTTGTGCGATCGTTCACAACACAAGTTGTTTGGTTCAGAATGCTTATCCGTTGTTACAGAAAACTTGTACGATCGTCCAGAATACAAGTTGTTTTGTCCAGAATGCTTATCCGTTGTTACAGAAAACTTGTGCGATCGTCCAGAATACAAGTTGTTTCGTCCAGAATGCTTATCCGTTGTTACAGAAAACTTGTTTGTTCGTCCAGAACACAAGTTGTTTCGTCCAGAATGCTTGTGTTTTTGTGACAAAACTTATGTCTTCGTTCACAACGCTTAAACAAAACTTATCAATTAAGTTGTTTTGTTACCAGGGCTTATCTATTTGTAGCAAACGTTTATGCGATCGTTAACAACGTTTAAGCAAAGCTTATCAATGAAGTTGTTTCGTTACCAGAGTTTATCTATTTGTGGCAAACGCTTATGCGATCGTTAACAATACTTAAGAAAAGCTTATTAATTAAGTTGTTTTGTTACCAGAGTTTATCTATTTATCGCAAACGCTTATGCGATCGTTACCACAGTCTAAAAGCATCCTCTAAAACGATCGCAAATAACAATTTTTACAATGGGCTACGCCTACGCGCAATTTTGCTTCTGCCAATTTTCGGCACTATATTATCATGATTGTGGAAGCGCGATCGGGTCAGCTTCGAGTACTTTAGATTAGCTCACACAACTGCTGCACAAGTTTCAGAGGTTTTTTATGAACAAGAGAGTAACAGTTGTATTTGACGGGGGTGTTTTGCGCCCAGATGTCCCTTTAGATTTAGCACCTAACAGGCGTTATGTAATTACAATTCAAGAGTTGAAAGAAACATCATCATCCGAGGATGCTTGGGATGTGCTGGAAGCGATCACGGGAACTGTTGACGCACCAGAGGATTGGTCTAGCGAAGAGAAAGCAAACCCCACTTTGTAAAGCAAAGGTATAATGACATTTTAAAGTACTGGTTAGCAAAGATTCTCAATGAGACTTTTCTTACATAGCTATCAGGCTGTACTTCTGAGTTTGGAATTGAAAAACGCAGCAATTAATAATAAATTAGCAAATAGTTTAAGAGGATGTTTGAAAAGTCCTCTTCTTGGTAGCAAGACGTTTTAGATCCCCCTAAATCCCCCTTAAAAAGGGGGACTTTGATTCCGGTTCCCCCCTTTTTTAAGGGGGGTTAGGGGGGATCAATAAATGCCTAAAATCACAGCCAAGCACTTTTCAAACAACCTCTAAAAATGTGGAGGTTGACACAAGTCAACCTCCACAAAATTTTGTTTGATGATTGCTGTAAATACTAAATCAATTTTCTGAAACTAAAATACTTCCAGCAACTTTTATTAAGCCTCTACTTTTACACCCTTCCAAAAGGCTACATAACCCTCAATATTCTTAGCCTTCTCCTTGGTGCTGGGATAGTACCAAGCAGCATCTTTGTTGATTTGTCCATCAACCTCAATACTGTAGTAGCTGGCGACACCCTTCCAAGGACAAGTACTGTGGGTATTACTGTCTGTGAAGTACTCCTTGTTAATAGAGTCAGCAGGGAAATAATGGTTGTTTTCCACAACTACGGTGCGATCGCTTTCGGCTAAAACTGCGCCATTCCAAATTGCTTTCGGCATAAGTGAGTTTGCAAATAAACTATACACTTAACATTTTGACACGATCAGCTTATTTTATCCTCCTGAGCGCCTAACTTACACCAGAGCCCATCTAACCTCAAATCAATCATCAATAAGGTTTAGAGAAAATTTTGCAATGCCAGTATTAATTAGCATCACTTTTGCTTATCAAATTAAAAATTAAAAGTATTTGCTTCTATCGGAAAGATTTCCTAGCATATTGGTATGGAAACTTTAAAGTAGCTAAAAAAAGTTGGATTTCAGTTTATAGCCAAAAGTAAAAAATATCTAAAAGAGAAAATCGTTATTACATATATATGAGCGATCGCACCTTTGAGAACGGCTAGCAAACCAGATATTTAATTTGGCGCACTTTTGCATTTTATAAGTTTTTACTTACTAAATCTTTTACAAATTTTCAACTCCTGAGAGTGGGGTTAATTTGACTCAGCTATTTGGTGTAATTAACAAATCAACCTATCAAATAAACTGAGTGTAAAATGTTGAGATTTATAAAAAAGCAGACTTTGCAACTTAATAATACTAACTGGTGTACTTTATTTCAATTAAGGATAACTATATGAAAATTCCAAACTTGATAAATTCTGCACATCTTGTTGCTTGGATTAATTCTATGCCTAAAATCACTAGTGTTCATACAGCCGATAATCAAAAATCTGGCGCATCAATGAACACGTTCGTAAACTATGACGTTTTATCTAGCTATCCCAAGAATGTAAATTATCTCAAATCATTTGATACTGCTTTTATTGCATATCAAATGATGGGACTGAGTAATTTTGATTAAAGAAGATTTCGGAAGATAAAAACTGAATATCAAGATCCTATAGATTACTAAAAAATAGGATTTTGTTACTAAACAAAACTAATAAACCTAGTTCATTTGAGGAAAAGATTATGAAACTAACAAATTTGATAAATTCTGCACTTGTCGTTGCCTGTATTGCTTTTATGCCTGGAATTGTTGACGCTCAAACAGTTAATAATAGTGGGAGGCAAATCAACACAGATTCGCAAAATGTCAGGTATCTTCAACCTTTCAATATTGCTTTTCTAGCTTATCAAGGTGCTTTCAAAGAGCAGGGTATTCCCAGTGCGGGTACTTTGCTATCTGAATTCCAAATAGGAAACCTGACAGCAAAAGATATAGTGCAGGCTGCTATCAAGGCTAATAAGTTACCAACGCAAGTTTTGAACGATCGAGGTTATGTTAATGCGGTCGAATCGCAGGTGACATCAATGATCAATGGTAATGACATAGGTAGCTAAAGATGAGAAGGGGGCAGGGGAGCAGGGGCAATACTTGTTGGTTAAGGGGAAAAGGGGAAGGTGGGGTCCCCTCTGGGGATAAGGGGCGGGGGAAAAGGGAAAGAAAAAACCTTTACCCTTTAACCTTTTCCCCAAATCCAATTCCGAGTTAAAAATGCAAAACCCGAGCAGTATTGAGAGCAGGGGGACAAGGGGGAATTATTGAACAAGCTTTTCTCTCCGTTGTCTCCCCTCTGTTCCTTGTCTCCCTTGTCTCTTCTTGATGCCGCCTGCCTCTTGTGAAATCAAACTCACCTAATCCCTAGTTGCTCATCCGATTGGGCATGAATCACTGCGCTGGCAATTTTGGATGTGTAGTTGAGTACTTTCCTACGATTCCAGAAATCTCAGGGTTGTAAAGTCTCAAATAATTCCAGTAGTTACCAAATACTTGACGCACATAATTTTTGGTTTCATCAAAGGGAATTTGTTCAACAAACTCATCTGGGTCTTGTGTAGTTAGAGTTTGCAGCCATTTGGAGACATTACCAGGCCCGGCATTGTAACTGGCGATCGCTAACAACGAGTTATTGTTATATTGCTGATGGGTATGATCCAAATACCATGTACCCAGCATAATATTATCGTTGGGATTTTCGAGGTTTATTGTTTTGAAATCCACCTTAATTTGTGGGGCGATCCATTTAGCTGTACTCGGCAATAACTGCATCAAGCCAGTGGCATCAGCGACGGATTTGATTTTTGGCTCAAACCTTGACTCTTGACGCATCAAAGCGGTGACTAGCAGGGGATTGAGTTTACGCTCAATAGACCATTTTTCAGTCTCTCGAAGATAAGGAAATGGATAACGCGCTTGCCAGTAGGCAATCTGTTTGCTCAGAGTTTGATATTGAGCAAGTTCTGCTGGTGTTTCCCGGTCTTCCAACTTAGAGATTTTGTCAATTCCAATGAGATTTTCTCCCCTTGCCTGCCGCATCAACCCTTCAGTAAATTGTTCTGCTACTGTTGGCTGAATTTTATTCTGAAATTCCGTTTCCCATTGCAACCAGGCATCGCGGTCTTGACCCAGCAGATATAATTCTTTGAAAGTCTCAGAACCAGCCGGTGGTAATGAACGCTGGGGTGCGATTACTTCAGGGTTCATGACGCGCACGTTGTCGAAGTTGCCTACATTAAGCCCCCGCATATTCGCTGCTCGCCAAGCATAGTAAGAGTAAGGAAACTGACTAATTACATAGTCATAAGCAGTTTGAGATTCCTGCTGTTTTCCTAGCGAAGCTGCCCATTTCCCGACCCAAAAGCCTGCTCTTGGAGCCAAAATACTGTTGGGATTGTTAGTAACAATTGGCTCTGCCCATTGCCAAGCACCAACGTAATCTTTGGCTTTGGCTTTATCTTGGGCGATTTTCCAGCGATACTCTGCGGCTTCATCCGAATTGCCATATTTGGCTATGAGTAATTGCCACGCCGCGCTAGCTGACTTTTGATCCTTGAGGGTTTCGAGAGTTTTGGCTTTTTGTACTAGTGCAGTACCAGCTTGTTTAGGAAATTTACTAATTACTTGCTCAAGATAGGGTAAGCCGTCTTTACCTGTTTTTGCTGTTTCTGCTAACCGTAGTAATGCAGTCCCAGCTTCCTCGGTATTGGGAAATTGCTGTACCAATTGTTTGTAAGTGGCGATCGCTATTTCTTTGTCTTTGCCCCCTACCTGTAACCCTCGTGCAGTCCGGTAGAGGTTGCGCGATGTTTTTGGTGCTTTGGCATAAGCATTCGCCGCTTTCAGAAATTGGCTATTTTCCCAGTAGCTTGTACCAATGAGTTCCCAATCTTCGGGTTTGAGGGTAGTCTGTTTGACTAACTGGTCTAAAACGCCCACTATGCCTGGTTGATCGTAAGCATATTGAGCCAAAACCAATTGCAATTTTGGCTGATTGGGGTTTTCTTGCAAGCGTTTACGAATAATTTCCCAAGTTAGAGGATTGGAAGGAAATTGAGCGATCGCTATTTCTTGTTGCTTCGGTTGGGCAATCAGATATAGTGCTTTCACTAAAGCCGCTTCTTTGGGATACCGTTTCAGCACACTTTGCCTAAGATCCGAGGCTTTGCCATCTTCGCCCAGCATATCCTCTGCCTGTGCCTGTTTCAGCAAAATATAGGGTGCGAGGATGGGATAGTCTTTATCTAATCCTTGGAGTAAAGCCAGGGCTTTTTGGGCTTGGGTTCTTTCAATGTAATCACTCGCCAAAAGATAACGAGCGCGATTTCGGTCTGGCGATCGCGACTGCCCTGCGATCTCTGCTAGTTTTGCCGCCCGTTCTGGCAGAGATTGTGATATCAGCGGAAAAACGGCTGATTGGGCAATGCTCGCATCAGATGTTTGCTCTGCCTGATTCTTACCGAGTTTGAGCCATTGCCCAACGGTTTTACCAATCTCAGGTGCTGATACCATTGCCCCAGCTAAAAAGGCAAACAGTGCCGCACCCGCGATTATGGAAATTTGCTTTTTCTGTAGTTTCTTCAGCATGAATACCCGCTGAAAAGTTCCGATGAATTTCCTGAAACTTTAACACTCCTAACCATCACTATTACCAATTTTTAATTTTAGATTTTTAATTTTATGTACAAAAATACTAATTTTCAATCCTATGGTTGATAGTACTGGGCATTTAGCATAGGTTAAATAATATTACATCTATCTTTAGTATGATAACTTTGGCTCAAAGCATTTCATTGTATGACAAGTCTTACACAATGCAGGGTCTGCTTCATTTAACCCTCTAGCAGACCCCCAGCAGCTATTAGCAATTAGTGGTGGCAGCTAAGATCCCCCCGCCGGCGGCGACCCCCTTAAAAAGGGGGTAAAAGAGGGTTAAAACGTTAACCGAACGGTATTGGGCGATGGAGTAGTTTACGAACTTAACTAGATACTTAACTAGATCCTTAACTTTCCTCAATTTACCGTTATCGCCCTGCCTGAGCAACTCCTATAGATTGAAAGTGTTCTAAACAACACAAGAAATCGAAGGACAAAACATCATGAGTTCAACAATCACTGAAATCATCTCAATTGTAAAAGACTCGATCGCAAAAACTGGACAATTCACCCTGAAGGATTCCACAATCGATGCGCTTCCCCTCGGCAAATTGATGAATCTTTTAGAGATTCCACAACTAGACTTCAACCTTATTGTTAGTGATTCTGAAAATACAATTACGATCGCAGGACAATCGTCGCTTCTGGGTGCTGGGAAGATTGCGATCGAAGCCACCTTTGGAGAAGTCGATGGTACGGTATCTTTTAGTGTAAGTGCTAAAGATGTTGGGTCGTGTCACATTCCCGGAATCAGTTCCTTGGTATTAGAGCAGGGACAATTTGCACTACATGTTACCGGAAAAGCTGATGACGTGACTGGGACATTTAGCGGCAGTATTCACGTGGGTGATACGACCATTTCTAATGCAGTATTTGAGGTTACTAAAAAAGACACTGATATTGTGTTGCATTGGATGATTGCAGAACTAGACCTACCTGCAATCTCAGATGTATTTCTGAATCATGTTTCCTTACCGGCTGAACTGCCTACTTTTCACTTTAAAGATATTGCGATCGCCATCTCGCCTCAAACAGGTGCATTTTCCTTGGAAATTCTCGCCAAGGATCTTTGGGAATTTCCAGCCAATGGAGGCGATCTGAGCATTAGTGAAGTCAGCCTGACAATTGAGCGAGATCGGCGAGATAGCCCGACTCATTGCGCGATCGCAATTCAAAGTAATGTTGAAAAAGAGATTGTCAACGGCTTGAAAATTAAAGACTTTCAACTCACTTTTGACTTGAAAGGACAGGATTGGTCGGTTGACGGCAAAGTAAATGCCGATGTGTTTGATGATTCTGTCACCCTGGAGGCTAGCTACAACCAATCTCAGGCAGGCAAAACCCTGAAGCTGGCGGCTGAGGTTGATATGCATCCTGTGAATTTAGGGGAAATCAGCTTGAGTCTTTCTGGTTTGGAACTAGAGTTTACCAAACCTGCGGCTCAAGAAGGCGAGGTAGTTCCCCTCGAATGGAGCGTTGCGGCGGCAGGAAGACTGTCGATTCCGGGTGCGATCGAGAGTGATGGCAAACTGACAATTTTTAGAGAAGAGAAAGTCAGGGGACTGCAATTTGAAGCAATTCAGGCAGCCGTATCAATTCCGCTTCCGTCTACACAAGGGATGATGGAACTGAACTTTGAGCGTCTGTCAATTTCTGGCAGTTCCGGTGATTGGACATTTGCTGCTGCTGTCGATCTAGCATTTCATGGTTTGAATGCCACCGTTCAAACACATTTGCCGAAAGACCCGATCGCTATGGCCTTTACGGCAAATAAACAGGGGGTCATCCTGAGCATTGCTAGCAAGAGTGACATTGAGTCGATTTACTTCACCGTCCCACCAATCGAACTAGAGAGCGATCGCATCGAGTTAGGCACTGCCAAAATTGGGTTTTCTAGCCTCAATATCCAATTAGGTCGAATTGTCGATCTAGAAGCAGAGTTGGATATCGGTCTACCCTCACAACTGAATAATCTATTTGGTCGCAAGAAAGACGAGAACGGACACATTGAAAACGATGCCGATGGCAACCCACTTCCAGCAGTAGAATTCTTCCGCACCCTCGATTTACATGACGAAGCTGATACAACGGTGCAAGTGAAGCTCGTGATTAGTAAAGCAGGAATTACGCTCCTTCCTGAAACATCTTTTATTAAGGCGATCGATTCACAGACTGACGCGAATGGAAAATCTTTTTGGCATTGTGACTTCGGTGAATACGGTGAGATTAACGTCGATGTACCCAACTTTAGCTACACCGGATCAAGCTTTGCTGCCAGTGGTGGATTTGAGGTAGTCAAACCCCTAGCTTTACCACTAACCCCAATTCAGCATTTGTTAGCAGCTTGTAAACTTCCTGGTGCTGCCGCCATGCTGCCAGATCGTTTGCCTCTCGATCAAGAAATCAATGCTGAGAACTTTGTGGACAAGCTCACCGAACGTCTAGAAGCCTTACTTGCCAAGCTCGGTAGCGGCAAACTGTCTAATGCAGCCAAAGAAGTTCTAGAGACTATCTCCCAAAGCTTCCACAAGCTCCCCACAAGCTTCATGGAATACCTCAATTTTCAAATGCCGCAAAGCTTCCAGTTTGAGGTTGCCGCCTCGCCTGCTGGAGCCTTGCAGTTTAAAGCTAGCGTCAAAAAAGACGATCCACCAATTAAATTGCTGTTTCCTAGCTTGATGCTGGGGATGCCTGTTCTCAATGGTGTGACGCTTCGCAGCATTTCTTTTGGTGAAACCGCAGGCGGACAATTGTTCTTGCTGGAAATGGACGCTGATATCGATCAGTTTGATTTAGCTACCTTAGTTGCTGCGATCGCATTGCCTGAAGATCGCGATCCGCTACCTAGCACTCAAGCAATACAACGTCGCCTGCGGTTAAACAATACGGTGATGGTGCTGCCGCTTGAATTTCCAGTGCCGATTCCCATGTTCTACGACAATATTGGTATCGAGTATCTGGGCTTAGAAGGCTTAACACTCCAAGCACACGCCCAATTTCCTAAGCCGAAAGTTGAACTTCAGAAAATTAGTAACTTGCTGTCTGATATCAAGGAGTTCTTCACCAACCCTGACCACCCAATCCCAAATCAGCTTCCTGTAGAATTCAAATTCTCGCTCAATCAAAACTATCTCCAACTTCCCAAATATCTTGGCGGTCAAGCGTTAGGTACTCAAGGAGATGGGCCCACCCTAGATGACAAAGATATAGTGCATCTACTCCAGGGGATAAGAACCTTGTCGGTGAATGAGTTGATTCAGGCATTACCACTGAATCAGCGCGTGGGCAGTACCCAGGTTTCCTTTGGCCCACTGTCTAGCAGTCTAGGCTGGCTGGTGACAACCCCTGATGAATTTAGTCAAATTATTACCCAACCGACATCGAAAGCGATCGCTTATTCTGCTTTGGGATTGACCACGGATTTGCAAGCAACCCAAATTTTATCGGTGTTGCCTTCTGCCTCAACCACTAATGAGCAGGGTATCGTCGCCTTCCTGCGAGGTAACTTTAATGTCGGTAGCGCCAAACTAGACACTGTTTTTGGTCTGGCTGCTTCTTCTAAAGGATTCAAGACCGGATTCGAGATCAAAGGTGCGATCGCGAAAGTTGTCACCCTAAATTTAGCAGGAGCGATCGCTATCGCATCTCCAAAAATCGCGCCTCCCACATCCTATGCGCTGGCATTTAACGGGCAGAGCGATTACGTTAAACTCAATAATCCTGCCGCCTTGAATTTTACCGGAGCAATCACCATCTCTGCATGGATCAAACCCGATGCGATCGATGGATTACAAAACATCGTTGCTCACGGCTATACCTCATCCCCAACCGGAGAGGTCTACCTCAGAATTCTCAATGGACAATACCAATTTGGTTATTGGGGATTAAATAGTCTTCCTTTTGAACAACTGGTTGCTGCACCGATTCCGGCTGAAGATGTAGGCAACTGGGTCTATTTAACCGGCGTGTTTGATGGTGGAATGTGGCGGCTATACCGGAATGGTCTACTGATGAATGCAGTGACTGGTTCTCAAGGAGCGATACAAGTTAGCGAGAACTGGGCGATTGGAGCCAGAGGAACGGGAACAGAGCGATTCTTCCAAGGAAAAATTGCCGATGTCCAAATTTGGAATAGGGCGCGTTCTCTCGAAGAAATTGGGGCAGCAATGATGCGATCGCTCAAGGGCAGTGAACCCGGATTAATTGGCTACTGGCAACTTAACGAAGGTTCGGGCACAGTGGCGCACGATGCCACCGCAAACGCCAATCATGGCCAGCTTCAGGGAACTCAATGGCAGCTAATCACTGCTAACAATACTCCTTTCCGCTTAGATGGAAGCAGCAGTTTGTCGATCCCACTGCTGAATTCAGAACGACCTGTTTCTAAGGGTCAGGTGCAATTGATAGACGATCAAAACAATCATCAGTTCCACTATGAAGGCGATTTGCAGCTATTTTCCAGCAATTCTCTCTTGAAAGTAAACGGCAACCTGAAAGGCGACATCAGTGATAAAACTTATCGCTTCTCTGGGGATGTCACAACCTCACTAGCGGGTTTAACACTGCTAGGTGCAAAAGCCTTAATTGAAAACGATCTCGTTTGGTTAGAAGGAACCTGGCTTGGAAACCAAACTAAACTCACCCTCCAAACTGCTGATAAAGCTTGGCAGATAAAGGGTACAGCAGGGTTTAATCTGCCGAACCTTAGCGTTGATTTAGGAGTCGTCAAGAAAGTGGTTGGCAGTAATCTCATCAAGGTTGCAGATAACCTTTCAATTAACGTTGCGGCAAATCTTTCTTTAGATATCACTCTGAGTAACAACGGATTTTCCGCCACTGTTTCGCCTAACTGTACCTTGAATGGTCAAAAACTCCCTCTATCATCCTTTACGATTACTGTTGCTCCATCAACTTTGGAGGCTTTAGCCGAACAGATCAAACAGAAGATCAAAGAGCAAGCTAGTCAAATCTTTGATACGCTGTTCCCAAATGCCCAAGCTTGGCTAAATGGCATTAGCTCCAAAGCGATCGCCTGGGCAACGAATGCCTATGCTGATATGGGTCAGGTTCTGGGAAGCATCTACGGTCAGAGTGCTAGCCAAGCCGTTACTTTGCTCAAAGGTGCAAAATATGATGTGGATGCAGTGGGACATGTTCTCAAGGAAGGGTTTGGCAAGACATCTGACGAAGTTACCCAAATTCTTCATGATGCTCAATACTCAGCCATTGAAGTAGGGCAGACCCTAAATCGTGTCTTTGGTAAAGGGGCAAATGAGGTCACTTCCGCTCTGAAAGCTGTAGGTTACAATGCAACTGATGTTGGGCAAATGCTCGTGAGTGTCTTTAATGCTACCGATAATCAGGTTGCCTCGTTCCTCAAAACCGCAGGTTACACCGCATCTCAAGTGGGACAGGTACTCTCTGATGTTTTCCACGAAAGCGGCCAAGCAACTGCTCAAATTCTCAAGAATGTCGGCTACACCGCATCTGAGGTGGGACAGGCACTCTCTGATGTCTTCCGCCAAGGCAGCCAAGCAACCGCTCAAATTCTCAAAAATGTCGGCTACACCGCATCTGAGGTGGGACAGGTACTCAAAAACGTTTTTGGTAAGAGTGCGGATGATGCAGCTTCAATCCTCAGTAAGGTTGGCTACTCAATCATAGATGTTGCTCGCGTACTTAGAGATATATACCAGCAGGCCAAAGATTCAGTCTTAAAATTTCTCACAAAAATAGGGGTTTCTATTTTTGATATCCGAAAAATTATCAAAGCTTTATTTGGTTAAGCGAGGTTAAGTCTAATCGGCAATCATGGGGTGGGCACTGCTCACCCTTTTTTCTTAACCGTGGTAGAAAAGCTGTCCACAGTCTCCTAGATTAGAGATTAATACGGTTCAGTTAAGGACTTATTTCTTATCTTTGCGTCCTTTGCGTCCTTTGTGGTTCGTTAAAATAATTGACTTTGGCAAAAAGTTTTACCTTTAACTGTATTGGATTAGAGATAATATTTCCAAAGCAATAACTCTCAAAAGTCATGACTCAAGTCATACCCAAGCTAGTAACCTTTGAGGAATTCGTCGATTGGCTACCTGAAAATTCAGGTGTACGCTATGAACTGCATAACAGAGATATTGTTGAGATGGCACAACCAGTAGGGGAACATGAAGAAGTTAAAGGATTTCTAGGTATCAAAATTTCTGTTGAAATCCAACGTTTAAGATTGCCCTACATCATCCCCAACCAAGCTATAGTTAGACCTCCTGAAAAAGATTCTGGTTACTTACCAGATGTGTTGGTGCTAAACCGTGCCAATCTGGAAAATGAAGAATTATGGAAAAAACAATCTACCGTTAGTTTGGGTACATCGATCCCTTTGGCAATAGAGGTTGTATCAACTAACTGGCGAGACGATTACTATTTAAAATACGCTGATTACGAAGAGATGGGTATCCCAGAATACTGGATTGTCGATTATGCTGCCTTGGGTGGACGCAATTTTATCGGCAATCCTAAACAACCGACAATCACCGTTTGTAACTTGGTTGATGGAGAATATCAAATAAGTAAGTTTCAAGATAATGCGATCGTTATCTCCCAAACCTTTCCCGAATTGAATCTCACCCCAAACCAGATTTTTCAAGCTGCTGTAATCTAGCGTTTATCGTTTTGCCAATTCTGGAGTTCGCCCCTTCAAACCGATCATCAACTTCAGCATAAACACCTTTAAGAAAGGAACTCGTTGCAAAAACCATAAACCCAAGCGACGAACCACCACTACAGGTAAAAAGTTATTAGAAAACATCCGATCTAACAAATCGGTGAAACCTAAAATAGTCAGGTTTTCCAACTTACGCCAGCGTTCATAACTTTTCAGAATTTGAATGTCGCCAATATCTTTACCCGCTTGGTGCGCTGTTTGGATTACTTGCGCCAAAGCTGCTGCATCCCGAATTCCCAAATTTAAACCTTGTCCACCCACAGGATGGCAATTGTGCGCCGCATCACCAATTAATGCTAGTCGGGGGAGAACATAGCGATCGCTTTGCATGAGTTGTACCTGGAATACAAAGCGATCGCCTAGTAATTCCAATTTACCCATCTGATCGCCATAGCGACGGGTAAGTTCTGCCAAAAACTGCTCATCATCTAAAGCACATAAAGCTTTTGCTTCTTCGTGAGGGGCAGTCCACACAATACGGCAACGGTTCCCCGGTAAAGGTAAAATCGCAAAGGGCCCGCTAGACCAAAATCTTTCGTAAGCGGTGTTGTTGTGCGGTTTTTCTGGTTTTACAAATGCTACGATGCAAGACTGCCAATATTTCCAGCCAGAAGTTTTGATGCCAGCAGCTTGACGAATTGGCGATCGCGCCCCATCTGCTGCTATCAGTAATTTGCTTCGAACTGTCCGTAACTGATCAGCAACTTTAATATCTATCGCGACTATATCTTGCTGGTACCGCGTATTTACCACTTCAGCCGGACACAGATAAGTCACATTTGGACAATTTTGGACAAACTCCTGCAACGGCTGTAACAGCGCTTGGTGTTCCGCCACATAACCCAACTCTGCTGTATCTATATCATCTGTGGTAAATTCCACCACATTGGGATAGTCGGCATCAGAAAGACGAACTCGGCAATATTTGGCGATTTGAGGCAATATTTTGTCCCAAACTCCAATTCCTTGGTAAATTAGCGCCGAAAGCTGATGAACTGCATAAGCTTGTCCCTTCGCTACGGCCGCTGATGCGACTTTCGCCTCAATCAGCAAGATACTCAAGCCAGAATCTTTTAAAGCAGAGGCTAGAGTTAACCCAATAATCCCACCGCCGACAATTACCAAATCATATTCATATCCCCGCAAGTCTGGCGGTGTTGGTTGAGGGGAGAGAGGTTGCTCAAGCTGCGTTAGGGCCATTGTTAAGTTAGGTTACAGCGTCTTTTACTCTTATTTTGACGCGATCGCGCCTCCTTGAGCAAGTTAATGAAAAAACCCGTTGATTGGTAGGGATTTCAACGGGATTAAATAATGCAGTTATTTTTTCAGATAAACCAACACTAAACTTTATTACAGAGCTACTAGAAACTGCTGCACATAATAGTAACTATTTATGAGTTTTAGGAGCTATATTTTTAGCATGATGTTTGTGATGTTTGTGGTGTTTAACTTGTTTAATTTTGCTAGATTTTGTGGCAGCAACATGGTGGATAGTTTTAGCTTGAGCTTGAGATGCAAAAGCGGTTACAGGCGCAGCAAAAATTAAAGCCAAAAGTAAAGCTTTAGCGAACTTATTCACTTGAAATTCCTCATCAACTAATCAACAATCTAACTATCCAATAGGTATATGTCATGAGTTTGTAATTGATATGAATCTTTCATGTCTATTTTTACAACCGTCAAATATCGGAATTATAGAGAATACTTGGATAATCAGAGTTGCTGGTATTTCCAAATTAGATGTAACATTTTGCTCTGTGAAAATTTTGATTAAGAAATGCTAAGAGTCATCAATTCTTCTGTTATGTCGAAGTTAGCTGTGACATTTTGCACGTCATCCAAGCCTTCTAGAGTATCAATTAACTTGAAAAGCGATCGCGCCTGATCTGGATCGGTAACTTCTACACTATTACTAGGAATCCAGCGAAATTCGGCATCAGTTACCTTAAAGCCTTGATTTTTGAGCGTCTGACTAAGGGTTTCTAAATTGCCAATATCAGTAAAAACTTCAGCCATCTCATCTTCAGTCATCTCATAAGATTCAGCACCGCCTTCGAGGGATGCTTCTAAAAGCTGTTCTTCGTCAATCACACCCTGCACGACACAAACGCCTTTTTGATCGAACATCCAGCTAACGCAACCTGTTTCACCAAGATTGCCACCATTTTTACTAAAAGCTACACGTAAGTCAGCAGCAGTGCGATTGCGATTATCTGTGAAGGCTTCGATCAAAATCGCTACACCACCAGGGCCATAGCCTTCGTAGCGAATCGCCTCAAAGATAGCGTTATCACCGCCAAAAGTGCCTGCCCCTTTAGCGATCGCTCGTTCAATATTATCATTGGGGATACTCGCTGCTTTTGCCTTGTCAATTGCCGTGCGAAGTTGAAAATTCAACGCCGGATCTGGTACGCCGCTTCTAGCCGCCACAATAATCGCCCGCGATAACTGAGTGAAGGTTTTCCCCTTTTTTGCATCTACTACCGCTTTTTGGCGCTTAATATTTGCCCATTTACTGTGTCCTGCCATAATCTGAAATTATCAAAACTCTATTCAAGATTAGGATATAAACGCTGGCAAAAACCATGACTTAAGATAATTGTGCAACTCTACATCAAAGTGGCAAAGTTATGTTGAAGCAGCTACGAGAATCGATCAATCATTTTAATCAACATTATGCACAATTTTTTTTCGCCTCCTCGCTATGCCAAGCGAAAAAGAAAGAAAGTGTCAAATTATCTTAGGAGATTACTGCTTGTATTATTCGTAGGCATAATAGCTTTAGTTGGATGTCAAAGTATTCTACCTGTTATTAAGGAAGATAAAGTAATTCATTTAACCCTGTGGCAAGGTGTAAATCCGCCGCCAAATCGGGATGTGCTGCAAAAGCTAGTAGACAAATTCAATCAATCCCACCCAGATATTCAAGTAGAGTCGCTTTATGTTGGGCAACAGGATCAGCAAACGCCCAAGATTTTAGCAGCAGTGGTAGGAAATGCACCCCCAGATTTATTGTGGTACAATCCGACGATCGCAGGTCAATTGGTAGAACTCAATGCGCTTTTACCTTTGGATAAACTGCTCGAAAAATCTCCAATCAAAGCCGAAATTGACCCCGCTTTGTATGGATCGATGAAATACAACGGTAAAATTTGGTCTGTGCCCTTTGCTACAAATAATGTTGGTATTTTTTACCGTCCGAGTTTGTTTAAGGCAGCAGGAATTACTGAATTACCCAGGACTTGGCAGGAGTTTGCACAAGTTGCCAAGAAATTAACTCGTGATACCAATGGCGATGGACGAACCGATCAATATGGGATGTTTCTACCTTTAGGAAAGGGAGAATTTACAGTGTTCACCTGGTTGCCGTTTATGTGGAGTGCTGGCGGCGAGTTGGTGAGTGGTGATTCACAGAATGCAGCAGCAGTAAATTTGCAAGATAATCAAGGCGCGATCGCAGCTTTGCAATTCTGGCGTGATTTAATTACGGATGGTTCCGCCATTTTATCTGGCCCAGAACGGGGTTATGAGACAGATGACTTGCTCAGTGGTAAAGTTGCAATGCAATTAAATGGCCCTTGGACTCTGGGGCAATTTCAAGAGACTGGTGTCGATTTTGATGTTTTTCCAATTCCTGTTGGACAAAAACCTGCTACTGTTATTGGTGGTGAGAATCTCTTCTTTTTCAAAACTACACCGAAACGTGAAAGAGCAGCCTTTCAGTTTGTTGAGTATGCTTTGAGTGAAGAATTTCAGACAGAATTAGCATTGGGAACTGGCTATTTACCGGTGAATTTGAAGTCTCGTGAAAGTCCAAAATATCAGGATTTTATCAAAAAAATACCACAGGTGAAGGTATTTTTAGATCAAGCTAAATATGGGCGATCGCGTCCCATATTTCCTGGTTACAATCGGATTTCTGACAGTATAGGTCGGGCGATTGAATCTGTATTGTTAGGTAAAAGTTCGCCAGCAGACTCACTCAAAGCAACCCAGCAACGTTTAGATTTGATTTTCAAGTGATTAAGGCGCGTAGTTTACCGCCATAGGCATCGCATCCCGTTTAAATTACAAAAGGTTCAAGTTCGCGGTTGTACCACTCATCTTCAATACGTTCAGTAACCAACGGTCTGATGATAAACTTAGGCGGGCTACCATCCAGAACATCAATCCGCACACATGAGTAAGGTAGGCGGTTCTGGAAATTGTCATCATGACGACCCACAAAAAGCGTTGAATCGGCAACTTTCCGAGTGGGTTTACCTGCAATATCCGTAAAAGTCTCCATCAATTCAGTCCCCTTTCGTCTTTGATAGCGGGGACGATGACCACTACCACCAGAGATAATGCAGTTAATGTGAGAGTCAGCAAATCCAGTATCAGTTGTGCGAAGATGCTCCAAACAGTGAGCGTGACCATTTAAAATTAAATCGACTATGGGACGTTCTTTAATTAGAGAACCAAGATTTTCTGCCACTTGTTCAAACACCCAGCGCAAGCGGTGACGAACCGCCAAGGTTTGTGCTTGATTCCATTTAGTAGCTTCTGTAACGAATGGCGGATGGTGGAAAAAGATTACACGTCCGCGCACTTCGGAGGTGTTCCAAGATTCGATTAGTCTGCTTCGCAACCATTCAAGTTGTTCAAAGTCAATCCCAGGCATTTTATGAGATGCCAACTGTTTTTCAATATCGATTTTGATCTCGTTTATTTGGTCTAGTTTGGCGCTAAGTTCATCGAGTTCTTCAGCTTCGGCGGGTTTATCTGGGTTGAGGCCATCGCATATTCCCAAAATCTGCAATTCTTCTCGATCTATTTCCTGGCGACGCTTTTGCAATTCCCGGCGGTAAATTTCCCCCTCTTCAGTTGCAGGTAAAGGTGATGGTGTATTAAAGGTATTAGAATCCAGTGCGAAAAAGTCAATCCCGCCATAACGAAAGGTGTAATAGCGATTGGGTAAGCGGGTAAATTGTCCGGGTTCGTAACGCAAACACCGCCCTGTATCGGTCTTACCAGTGTAGTGTCGATCTAAATGACGTTCTAACTCTTGTGGGGAAGCGATCGCTTGGGTATAGTCCATAAATGCCCGCGCATAAGCATTTCCTTGATACGATCCATGCCAGCCAATCTCGATATCTTTGTAGCGGAACAGGCGACGTAATGAAGATGTTGTACCAGTAACTAAACGGTACATCAACGGCACATCGTAATAATCATGATTACCTGGCACTGGCAAGAATGGCATATTAAACACCATGCGGTCATAAGGAATGCTTTTCGGCTTGTCACCACCGACAATAAATTCCCGGTAAGGCTCAATAAAGTTTGTTGAATAATATTCTTGGGAACCAACCACATAGATTACATCACCTGTGTGCAACACAAAACTGCAATCATCCCGGTGAGGAAGCATCAATTCGGCAACTTTTCGTTGGGGGTGATGGCGAGAATGGGATTTGGTGCCGGAATCACCAATAACCATAAAGGAAAATTCTGGACTATCTTCCCTGCGATCGTCAATAACCATGCTGGTTTGGTCAATTCCCCCTTGCACAAAACTTGGATGCATCCACCGCACCCGTTCCTTCATTTTTTGAATTTTTACAGGAATCGGTGGATCGGAAATCAATTTCATGGCTGATAACTCTTGAATGCTTAACGCACAAGCTGATTGTAACGAAATAATAAGGATTTTATTTGAAATTAGGACTTACGCACTCAAAATCTAAAACCCCCTTAAAAAAGCTTGGGTCTTCATCTTGTGCGATCGTAAAAGTATATGCTACTATCAATATTCGTGTGGTTAAGGACGTATAGCTCAGTTGGTTAGAGCGCTACGTTGACATCGTAGAGGTCACTGGTTCGAATCCAGTTACGTCCATTTCTGTACATTCAAAAATTCGTGAATGTACTTGTGACTTTACCCATAACTTTGCCGCAACGGCAAGCTTATGGTTCCAATAGGGAGCGGCAAAGTTATGCTTCCAATTTTCCAGGTGTAGAGAAAGAAGCCAACTTACTCTGCCCTTTTAAGTTTAATAGCTTTACACTCCAATTTCACGTCGTGTTTCATTTAAAGCAGCACGAACCTGTTTGTAACGGAGATATCCAGGATGAGTCATTATTTCAGACACACGAGCTTCTGAGGGGTATTCTCCTTGATTATGCAACTTAAGTACAATCTGCTTAACTTCTCTGCAAGACTGCTGTATCTTTTGTGTGTGACATGCTTTACCATAACTACGGTATTTGGCAGAAATGGCACGGCATAAATCTGGAAAGTGGCTGAAAATTGTCCGCCTATCGTATCCTAAACCTGTAGCTACTTCTTCCATTGTCAGTGGTGGCTGGTTGTCGCTTGCAAGGATTGCTAGCAAGGTATCTTGTACTTGATTAGCGTCGAAAAGTTTTGGAGATGCTCTTAGTGTGGGCGATCGCCGAATGGTTTTGTGTGAGATTTTCGTAAAAGATTTAGCGGCAAGTTGTTCTGGTTTTAGTAAATCTAGCAGAGATATTTCTAAGCGATAACAAATTTTGACAAGTATATCAAGCACTGGTAAAGCTTTACCAGTCTGCCACATCCATAAAGTATTCTTCGGTATTCCCATCAACCGGGCAAACTCAGCTATATTGCCATTAGTCACTGCATTTATGACTAGACTCAAAGATTTGGCAATTTCTTCTTTTGCTGGTGGAGAATTAAAAGATAGGGTGGAAGAAATTAATTCTCCAATAACCTCTACTATCCAAGTTTGCGAATGTAATTCTTCTTTAGATAAAGTTGAGCAATCCGTAATTTCTGAGGAGGACTTGACAGGAAGATTCAAACCTAGCCAACCACCACACTTGGAACAGTAACCAGGTCGCGATCGCCAACTTAGTAGTGGCAACTCCTGCTGACAGCGAGGACATTGCAAACATAAATATATTTTGTGTAAAGGACATACTTTTACTGAATTTATAGTCCAAAGTAGTGGTTTATAAATTATTTGTTTAGCTAAACGCCATTCTTCATAACATACAGTACACCAAGCGCTTTGGGTACGAAACAAATTGCGCGTGGGAATAATTTCAGACCAAAATAGCAGGGTCAGCAAGTGCAAATCTTCTATAAGCGTTAGCTGCTGAAGTGCTTGTACTAAATCTATTACTATATTTCCTGTACCATTTATAGCTGTAGCACGGTCGAAAAGAGAACGTAAATCTCTACTAGTTCGGGATTTCAAAAATATTTGTTTTAGTAGTGGTGTAATAGTTCGTGAAATTAATACATCTGGAGGTACACAATGAGCCTCTGCTAATCTTTCTATGTATCCTGTAAGGCTTTCCACCATTGGTGTTCTAATGCCAACAGGCTCTAATTGATACAAATGACTGCGAGATGGAATGGAAACCTTTTTTAAATCCCAAGATTCGTATGTTGTTAGTCCATTAGTTAACATCTTGCTGCACTCCAATAGGGTCTCTTTTTGGTTTGCGTTTGCCAACCTTTCCTGGCGGACGAGTAGTTTTTGGGGTTTCTTCTGGTAGCCCGATTGGTTTCATTCTCAGTCCTAAAAGAGAGCGTAAGTTTTGCACATCTGCTTCTGTCTCAGATAATTGTCGTTCACCCTCTTGAATTTCCTTGAACATTTTCTGACACTGAGCAACCGACAAAGCACGTTTTTGTAAATCTTTAAGAGTGATTGTTGTTGCTTCTCGATCTAGAGCATCGTTAAGAGCGCGTGTTAGCCAATCTTTCAGTGTGCCAATACATCCTAAAGTACGTTCGTAAAAATATTCCCAATGATCGACTAAATTTGGAGTTTCTGCTAATGGCAGATGCTGTTGAAAAGTTAACAACACACTCTTAAAAGCCTGTACATCTTCTGGGCTATCAGCACAATAACGGCGGAAATGAATATCAACACTACGACGTGAGAGTTGACCGCTCAAATTACGGAATGTCAATAATTCGTATGTTCCTAATAGACAGTGCAAGATGCCTGTCATATTTGCTAAAGATTTGAGACAGTCTAATTGATCTTGTAGCTTGTATCCGCTTGCCACCTTACCAAAATGTTGTGCTTCATCTACAAAAAATACGTCTGGATGACGGTGGATGAGAGCATTTTCTAAAGCTCTGCGTAGAGCAGGTGCAACTACTTTTGACTCAACACTAATTTTGCCAAAATTATCGCGAGAGATACCACGCACACCGTAATCAAACTTGTGATCGATTAATGGTTCTTCCAAGGTAATTAAGGCGCGTGTGTAGTATTCTTTCCAGTTGAAGTATCTCGATTCTGGAGCTACAGCTTCAATACCAACAACAGGAACACGAGCGCGATCGCTTTCCAGTTTAGGTAATGCCAGTTCCTTTAACTTCTGCTCAACACGGAGCCACAAAGTTGTTTTACCGATACCGCTAGGGCCATAAACAAAGATAAATGATGCTCCTGCGGGTTCGGCAATTGTTCGCATGAGAATTTCATAGACTTCTTTAAGTCGAGGATGCGCTACGGTGTAATCCTTAAAGTAAGCAAGCCTTTCTGTAGTAGGTTGTGTGAGGAGTTCAAGAGGAAATCCATTAAGTCTTGTCATAATTAAAATTCCTCATACACTAGAAGTGTTTCTGGGACGATCGCTTCATCTTCATCCGCTTGAGAATCGGTATTGCCAAAAGGAACTTGAATAAGTTTTGATTGTCCGTTACGGCTTGTTGTCGCTTTTCCACCCTCAATTACTCTAAAGACTTCCTTAACTTCTGCATCATAGGAACGCTGTTCTAATAGAGCTTCTTGAGCTTCTACCGATGCTAAAAATTCTGCTAAATTCTTAGCCGAAACTTTAGATTGTTGTGCATGATTTGAAGAGCGTTTGCGTAATTCGATACTAGCTAACTTCAATTCTTTTTCTGAACGACCTTGGAGTTCTGCATAATATTGAGAGATACACTGTACCCACTGTCCTCGAACAAAGGCGTAAGCGATACCAATATTAAACGGGTCGTATCTTATCTGCACAGAGGTATTTTCAATTTGGGGGTCGCGGAAACTATTAGACCAGTAGTAGATTGAGTTAATTTTTACACCACGTCCAACTTGAACTTTTGCTTTCCCCTCTGAGGTCGTTGGTAGGGTAAGAATCTGGAAGTTTTCATCGTAAGAAATCATGCGGTGAACCCGACTGCCACCAATCGCCATACCCGCAGCAAACGCATCCCTTGGACTCTGGAAAAGTGCCGGATGTTCGTCTGTATCGTAAACTTCGTAAGCCCAAGCACAAAGATATTCATAAAGTAAACCAAGTGTCCATACAGCTAGATTTTTAGGGTTAACTGACTTGGTGACTTGGCGGACATTACGAGTTATTTGTGTATTACCAAGTAAGTTATGGACAAATTGAGTATTGGAAGTTCCAAATAAGCGTTCGCAAACCGAACCAAAACGAGCTTTGGCTGGGGGTCTTTGCTTTTTTGTACATTCAAAAGTAGCTAGTAGTGTTTCAAAATAAACACTGTGAAACTCTGCACCGTTATCTACCACTACAATTTGGGGAAGCCTGCCGTGACGCTTGACACAAATTCTTAGCACCATTAAGCAAGAACGATATGAGGGTGAGTCAAACGTTAGGTAAACTGCCAGCAATCGCCGTGAATAAGCATCTACGAGAAATGTTGCCCAAGGTCTGCCAAGATTGCGACCTGTATCAGAGCAAACTAGCTCTACATCTAACTCAGTATGATCTATATGCCCAATTTCAAAAGGGCGATCGCCGTGTCTTGGGGTAGTTATAGCAAGCTCCCAATAGAAGGATTCATGCTGATAAGCGGCACGACGACCTTGGCGTTTTTTAGTCTGTTCGTAACCAGTCCGGCGTTGTACTTCTTTGGTAAATGCTTTATAGCTCGGAGCAATTACACCAGCTTCTTCGCAAGCTCGAACTAAAGCCGCGTGAACCTCCCACATTCTTTTTTGTTTAAGAGTTTCATAGTCTTCTAAAATAAACTTCTCCATAATTGCTAAGGTGTCTTCGGGCAGCTTGCGCTGACGATTACCTTTGACACTGCGATGGGACAAAAGCCCAATGTAGCCGCAACCGTATTTTTGAATTGCAGTTAGATATTTAGCTTTCCAGTCATGAATGGTACGGGCTGGTATTGTTTCGTTTTCTGGGGGATGGCCGTTTAAGTAAGGTTCTATAGTTCTGTAGCGTTCAAGGGCTTCTGCTTGGTCTTCAGGACTAGCTTGATAAAATCGCTGCCAAGATTCTGTGCTAATAGCTGTTTTTTCTGGTGTTTGGAGACTTGTGATTTTTCCTTGGCGAACCAGATTCTCAAATATAGCTTTTTTGAGTTCAATTAACTGATTATTTTCTGCGCCAAGTATAACCTCTGTTTCTCCAACATGGATGATATTTAAACCTTTGCCGTCCCAACTAACAGTTGCTCCAGTAACAATATTGACTACAGGAGAGATAGCCGGAAGACTTACACTTGGTTGCTCAACCATTAATCTATAAGCACTAGCAGTTTGCTCGTCACGGAAGATTAGACATCTTTCTGGTTCAGCTAGTGGTGTAGCATTTAAATCAATATAGATTTGCTCTTGAATAATTAAGGTGTAGATATCGTCAGATTTAGCTCCTGTTGACCGATTGAGTAATTCTGTTAAAGTGATTCCTGGTTGAGATGACACAACTGCAAGTAATGATTGAGCGATCGCTTCTTCCACTACTAGAGATTCTGAGCGATAATAATCTTCTAAAAATTGCAGATTACGTTGCAGAACCCAATTGATTTCCCGATCTGAGCGAATGCGGTAATAAAGCCCAAACTGGTTAGCATAGTCTTCTCCTGGCGGGCAATGCCATTGATTATCTTCTTGAGAGTAAAAGTAACGATTGGGGTTTTTCTCTGCTAGTTTTTTCAAATCCTGCTCAGTTTTACACTCTTCCCAACCAGCCGAATTGGTTCGGATGACAAATAAATCTGGGGTGTGTAAAATGCCTAATCTACGTCCGTTACTTGCTTGATAGTCAAGTTTAATTTGTGGTGGTTGATCGTAGAATTCTAGAACATCTTCATCATGTTCTAACTGATAGATAATTGGCAGTTCAACCCGATGAGACTCAAATTGAATCGTAACTCCCATCTTGCGGCTAGGGTAGCGTCCCGAAACATTCTTGCTACCGCCACCAACGCGGCGGGATGGCTCAGATGAGCGGACTTTCTCAATAATTTTTTGCCCTGCCTCGGATATTTGAAGGCGAGCAACCCATTGTTCAAATTGCTCTTTCATATACTCCTTAGTAAGCGCAAAGCGCTTTATTTTATGAATCTATCAAAATAAGACCATAAAGTTAGGAACTTGCTTGCCTGATGCTATACTACTTAACTTTACAACACTCATATTGTGCAAAAGTCCACTGATAGTAGATAGATTTAATGGTGATACTGGTTCAGTATTGTTGTGTGACGCAAAAACACCCCAGTATTGAGTACCGCTTTGGAAAAGCCATTAGGCGGCGAAGGCGAGAGTTAGATTTATCCCAAGAAGAACTGGCTGAAAAGTCAGGACTTCATCGCAACTACATCTCAGGAATCGAAACCGGAGAGCGTAACCCTTCGTTAAAAAATATTGTTAAGTTAGCCGCAGCTTTGGAGATATCTGTCTCCGACCTCTTTGTTAATTACGGCATCGAGGTTAGGGGTGAATCGGAAACTAATTCCTGAAATTTAGCTGTTAAAACTAAAGTACCAGCGTTTAGGTTAATCCAAGAGGGATGACAATTTACTCAGAGCATTGGAGTTTAAAACCTCCAGAAATCCCGCAACGGAGTCGGTTATTCTCTCTTGAACCTGTGGCGGTGGGAACTCCCTACGCAGAAAGTCTTAGTAGCTATCTCCATCGTTTAGCGCAGGTGCATTGTTTAACCTCTCAGAAGCTCGTTATGGGAGAAATTGCGCCACTTATTCTCAAAGATGAGGATAAATCTGAGCTATTAGCAAAAAATCTGAGTCACCTATTGGGAAATAGCGATGCTAAACCGGCTATCAACGGAATGCGAGAAATGACAGGAAAGTTAGTCACTGTCTTAGAAGAGTTAACAATGCGTCAGGATTTACGCTTTTTGACCTTTTTAAGCTGGAAAGGAATGATTTATGACAAGGGATTATTTCGGAACTACCGCGCTTGGTGTCCTTGTTGTTGGGAAGAGTGGATGCAGGAGAACAAAACTATTTATGAACCATTATTATGGTCATTTAAAGATGTAGAATTTTGTTTGATTCACAAACAGCGATTAATAGAAGAATGTCCTCATTGTGGTGCCCGTTTACCTGTGATGGCTAGGTTTTCACCTGCGGGATTTTGTTCTCGTTGTTACGGGTGGTTAGGACAGGAAATTAAAGGCGAAGAAGAAATAGAGAAATATCGAGTTAATATTCAAGGAATTAGCGAATTAATTGCACTTACTCCCCAATTAGGATATAAACCCATCTCAATCGAGTTAACCCGAAAATTACAATTGATTTTGTTAGTGTTTGAACAAGCAATTGGAAAGGATGTGAAGTTATTGGGAGATTTAGGGGGAATCATGGAATCGTTGAGGATAGCCTCAAGAACAAATCAAAGTCAACCTTATCATTTGGTGAAGTTGATTATTCCTGTGTGTGAGAAGGCGAAGATTAGTGTATTCCAGTTGTTTGGGTCAGATTTTAAGGAATTGGGCAAGATATTGTTCGGGAATTTTAGTCTGGAATTAAAGTTGTGAAGTTTAGTATAAATTTGAAGATCGCGTGCTTTGAGAACTGTTTTATTCTTCCTCCCCAAGCTCACCAAGAGCGTCATCAAATTTGTTGATAATGTCGAGCAATTTTGATACGACTCGCGCAAAGATTTTTTACGCTCTAATAATTTCGGTTTCTCGTTGCAAGCACTCAACACGGTTTCCCTTAATGGTTCTTTCCCAGAGAATTTGTAGTCAGCAATCATTTGATTAACAGCTTCGACCTTGAGATTTTCCTCTACACAGAGTTGTTGAATTGCTTCAACACGTTCTTGAGTCCAGAAGTCTTCAAAGACGGTTTCGACTTTTTCTTCGGGTTCAAGGGTGGGTAGCCGCTCTTCGATAAATTTCTCCAGCAGATGCCGTTTACTTCGTAATTGGGCTTCTTTGCCAATGAGTTCAAGGATAGAGGCTTTTTGGCTCTGGTACTCTTCTGATGTGATATTTGTTTGCCATCTCGCTGGAAGTTAGCCACCAGCTTGAGAATATAGGCGACATTGATGTGTATTTAACGAGATACAAAATACCGGACGTAATTTAGAACGTCTACTGAGGAAGAAAGTTGATGGTATCTGCGTCCATGTTGCGGCTAAAATGACCAGTCATACTCTGCGTATTTTTCTGCTTTAGCGTTTTGGCATTAATGTCCTTACTTTTGAACAGCATCCTGTGGCTTAGTTCACATAAGGCGTACAGCTATTTTTTAGCGAGGGCTTCGCCAACGGCGGGCGTAGCCTCTCGTAGAGAAGGCATCGCAGAAGTTTTCGGTCTACTGAATTTCGTAAAACTTACTTGGTTAAGCGTATCCTTGTAATAAAGCTTAAAAACATAACTTATAGTGACCTGACATGACGATAGATTTACGTAAATTTTATAAGGCAACTGACCCTGGTAAGACGTTGGCCGTAGCAAATCCTGAAGATAGGAAGTATTATATTGACTTTTCCTCTGTACGAGGTGGCGAGATTATTGAGGAACTGAAGTACAATATCACCTTTCTCTCACCCGATGACCCCACCTGTTTTTTATTTACTGGGCATATTGGTTGTGGTAAATCTACAGAGTTATTACGACTCAACAAAGAATTGGAAGAGGAAGGGTTCCATGTCGTTTATTTTGAGTCTAGTGAAGACTTAGAAATGGAAGATGTCGATATTGTAGATGTTCTGCTAGCGATCGCATATCGCGTCAGTCAGAGTTTGGACAAAATTGTACTGGAGGAACCCAGCAAGCTAAATAAGTTGCTACAGGGAGTGTGGAATGTCTTAAACTCCGAGGTGACAGGCTTGAAAGTAAAGCCTCCCGAAATGCCTGGACTTCTTAAACTTGGGGATTTAGGTTTCACTTCAGAAAACCAAAAGCTTACTATTGCATTTGGTTTTGGTGAAATCATTACCAGAGTCAAAAATGATGAAAACCTGCGGGAGAAACTCAACCAGCATCTGGGGCCAAAGAAAACTGAACTGTTGGAAGCGATTAATAAAGAATTACTAGAACCTGCGATCGCCAAACTGAAACTACAGGGCAAAAAAGGATTGGTGGTGATTGTGGATAACCTCGACCGCATCGACAGTCGCCCAAAGCCTTGGGGTCGTCCACAACAAGAATACCTTTTTGTCGATCAGGGTGAGTCTTTAAGCAAGCTAAATTGTCATGTACTTTATACAATGCCTTTAGCCCTAAAGTTCTCAAATGAGTATGGAAACCTCACGCAGCGATTTTCGGAAGAACCTAAAGTGTTACCAATGGTAGTTGTCCAACAGGATGGTAGCGACTATGAACCGGGGATCGCTTTGCTACGACAGATGGTGCTGGCGAGAGCTTTTCCAGATTTGGATGAAAAGCAGCGTTTAGAAAAAATTTCCGAAATATTTGACAGTCCTAAAACCCTAGACCAACTGTGCCGTGTTAGTGGAGGGCACGTCCGAGACTTGCTTAGACTGTTGAATACCTGGATTCAAAAGGAAAGAAAATTTCCTCCTTTATCTCGCCAGACTCTGGAAGATGTAATTCGTTCTCGCTTTAATGAGATGACAATCACTATTTATGATGATGACTGGGAGTTATTGCGTAAAGTTAAGCAACAGAAAAAAGTTAGTGGTGATCAAGGATACCAAAAGCTTATTCGTAGTCGGTTAGTCTTTGAATATCGGATTAGTAACCTATTATGGTTTGATATTAATCCGATTTTGGCAGATGCGAAAGAGTTGCAGCCATGAGTGAGATGAATCAGCTTGATGAAGGGTGGCAAGAGAGAGCTGTAGATATTGCTGCCAACAACGAGAATGCCTTAGAGGAATTAGCTTGGGCAATAGAAACTTCTGTTGATCAATTCAAGCTGCTTTTGGCTCGTTGTAACGATAGGAAGTTGCGATCGCATCTGGCAGAACGCTTGCAAGAACTGACGAGCGTCAATATACGTATTCTTGAACTAGAAAAATCAGACAAGACACTTTACGCCAAGATTCAGGCAGAAATCAGGGAAGAACAGCCAGATGCTTTAATGATATTTGGCTTAGAATCTGTGGACGACTTGGATCGTTTGTTGACTACAACTAATCAAGTGCGAGAGGAGTTTCGGAAGAATTTTCATTTTCCACTTGTTCTCTGGGTTAACGATGAAGTCTTGAAGAAGCTGATGCAGCTAGCTCCTGATTTCGAGAGTTGGGCGATAACTACAGCATTTGCGATCGCTACTGACGAATTGATTGACTTTCTCAGACAAAAGGCTGAACAAATTTTTCAGGGGGATTTAATCCTTGATCTAGAAGCTAGCCATGAAATAAAACTAGCTTGTCATGATTTACAAAAGCGTGAGCAAGTATTAGACCTAGAAATTAAAGCAATTATAGAATACTTACTTGGCGAAACCGAATATGTAAATCGAAACATAGAGGCTGCTTTGAAGCATTATAAACAAAGCTTGGAACTTTGGCAGCAAATTAACCATTTAGAGCCACAAGTTAAACTACTAATTGATATCGCCTTCTGCTATTACGTAAAAACTCCTCGATATCGAGAAGTAAATTCCTCTATTTTACAACAAACTAGGGATTACGCTAAACAATGTTTTGATCTGTTTGAACAGCTTCACTATCCAGATTTAAGTGTAAATTTACTTCTTAAGTTCGGAGATATTCTTCAAGATTTGCAGGAATGGCGCAAACTCCAAACTCTTGGAGAGAAATCTTTAGAGCATTACCCAACTCAAGAGGAACCGCTTAAATTAGCAATAGATTATGGCTTTCTTGCTGAAGTAGCTCTAGCACAGGAGCGTTGGCATGATGCCGAGCAGTTAGCTAGAAAATCTCTAAAAAATTTATCAATTCATAGTAGGCAATTACTAAATAATCCACGAACTTTCAATAAAAAAGTTCTTCTACTTAACAACAGTCGATATTTATTTATTCTGGCGAAAGCACAGCAACATTTAGGTCAAACTGAAGAGGCTCTTAGCAATTTAGAAAAAGCCCGACAGGAAGGTAATTCTGAAGAAAATCCCTGTTTGTATCTTGATATTTTAAATCATTTACAGAAGTTTTACTTTGAGCAGAGACAATATCTCAAAGCCTTTGAAATTAAACTACAGCAGCAATCAGTAGAGCAGCAGTATGGATTTCGAGCATTTGTTGGCGCAGGTCGAATCCAGCCACAACGACAAGCAGAATTAGCACTGACGAAGGTTGAAACTCAGGAAAATGTTGCTCAAGAAATTGATGCTTCTGGTCGGCTGCTGGATGTAAATAAATTGGTTGAGCGCATTGGCCGCAATGATTACAAGCTAATTGTGATTCATGGGCAGTCTGGAGTAGGAAAAAGTTCGCTAGTAAATGGAGGATTGTTACCAGCGCTTAAGCAGAAAAGCATTGGCACTCAGGATGTTTTGCCTGTATTAATACGCGTTTACACCAGTTGGGTTACAGAATTGGGAAGGTTGTTAACAGAAGCACTGGAGAAAAAGGGGATACACTCAACAACTCCTTTGGATTCAGCAGCAGCTATCTTGGCACAGATAAACCAAAGTGAGTTACCCAATCTGCGGATAGTATTAATTTTTGACCAGTTTGAAGAATTCTTCTTTGTCTATTCTGCTCCTATCGAAAGGCAGCGATTTTTTGAGTTTCTGGCAGACTGTTTGAAAATTTTGTCAGTAAAGGTTGTCCTGTCGTTGCGGGAAGATTACCTACATTATTTGCTGGAGTGCAATCGTTTGCCCAGCATGGAAATTATCAGCAATGACATTCTGAGCAAGAATACACTCTACCCGTTAGGAAATTTTTCGCCAGCAGATGCCGAAACGATTATCCACCAATTAACAGAGCGCTCTAATTTTTATTTAAAACGTGATTTAGTTAAGGAATTGGTGCAGGATTTAGCAGGTGAGTTAGGGGAAGTGCGACCAATTGAATTGCAGATTGTGGGAGCGCAGCTGCAAGCAGAGAATATTACAACAGTTGCTGAGTATCAAAAGTGCGGTCAAAAAGAAGAACTAGTCAAGCGCTACCTGGCAGAAGTGGTTAAAGACTGTGGTGCTGAGAATCAGCAAGTAGCTAACTTAGTACTATATTTACTTACAGATGAAAAAGGAACTCGCCCTCTCAAAACTGAAGATGAACTAGAGAGAGATTTGAAGATATTAGCAATAAATTTAAAAACCGAAGACAGCAAATTAAATTTAATATTAAAGATTGTTGTGGACTCCGGTTTGGTGTTGCGACTTAAAGAAAGCCCAGACGATCGTTATCAGCTAGTGCATGATTATTTGGCAGTGTTAATTCGCCAACAAAAAGAACCAGAATTAAAGAATTTAAGGACAAAACTAGAAGCAGAAACAAAAAAACGCCAAAATCTGGAAAAACAGATGAAGGAATTAGAAGCAAATGTTGAAAAGGAAAGGCAAATTTTAAGAGAAGCACAAGCACAACGGGATAAGGTTCAAAAAGAGATTGAAGAAGCGCAGGTTCAGCTAAGAAAAGCAGAAACAGCGCGGGAAGAAGCCCAAATAGGTACAAAACTAGAGCGGGCAGGAGTAAATGCTTTAAGACAATTTGAGTTTCAACAAATAGATGGGCTATTATCAGCCATACGGGCTGGGCAAGAATTAAAAGCGCTGGTTTATCGCCGCCCTTTAGAAGAATATCCAGCTACGAGTCCACTCTTAGCTTTACAGACTATTCTTTACAAAATCCGCGAGAAAAATCGGTTAGAAGGGCATACAAGGGAAGTCAACAGCGCCAGTTTTAGCCTGGATGGAGAGCGCATCGTCACCGCCTCAGATGACACGGCGCGGGTGTGGGACATGACTGGCAACCTGGTAGCCCAACTCCAAGGGCATACAGATAGAGTCAACAGCGCCAGTTTTAGCCCGGATGGAGAGCGCATCGTCACCGCCTCATGGGATAAGACGGCGCGGGTGTGGGACATGACTGGCAATCTGGTAGCCCAACTCCAAGGGCATACAGGGGAAGTCAACAGCGCCAGTTTTAGCCTGGATGGAGAGCGCATCGTCACCGCCTCAGATGACACGGCGCGGGTGTGGGACATGACTGGCAACCTGGTAGCCCAACTCCAAGGGCATACAGATAGAGT